>DAHVAN010000430.1 GCA_027314595.1 Actinomycetota bacterium
TTGCCCGACGCCGCGCCGGTGGAGATGATCACGTTCCGCCCGGCCTGTGCGTGGCAGGCGGCCTCGGCCTGGTGGGACCAGGGACTCCGGATGCCGCGGCTCGCGAAGGCCCCGGTAATCTCGGCGGGAACCCAGGCCGGCCACGGCACCTCGCGCCCCGTCCGGGCCGGGATGTGCTCGACGTGCACGGGCCGCCCGGCCCCCGGATCGTCCAGCAAGATGCCCAGCGCCCGGTTTCCTGCCGCCTGATTCTGGGCAGCGGAGGGCTCCGCAGCCTCGGGCAGGGGGGTGATGGTGGCCACAGCTTTCTCAGTGTGTCACCCGTTGGGGGATGCCCGGAGGCATGATTTCGTATAGACATGACATCGGAGCGTGGTTGAATGCCGCAGTGGATCACGCCCTGCGCTCAGCCGCGGGGGCGGGACATTAAGATGACGCCTTTGATGGCGCTGGAGGATTCGTGGATCTGAAGCTGGGTCACTACAACAAGGACGGCATCGAGGTCGTCGACGTCGAGGGCGAGATCGACGTCTACACGGCACCGCGGCTCCGTGAGCTGCTCATCGATCTGGTCAACAAGAACAACTACCAGCTCGTCGTGAACATGGAGAAGGTCGAGTTCCTCGACTCCACCGGCCTCGGCGTGCTGGTCGGCGGGCTCAAGCGGGTTCGCGCCCACGACGGGTCCCTGGACCTCGTGTGCACGCAGGAGCGGATACTGAAGATCTTCCGGATCACCGGCCTGACGAAGGTGTTCGGCATCCACGACACCGTGGACCTGGCCATCGCGGCCAAGAAGTCCGAGAAGTAACGCCGGCCGTACCCGGAGAGTTCATCGGAGATGGCCACCGTCGAAGTCACGTTCACGCCGCTGCCCGCGCACGTTCGTACCGCGCGGCTCGTCGCCACCGCGGTGGCGCGGCGCAGCGGCGTGGACGAGTCGCTGCTCGACGAGGTGCGCCTCGCGGTCGGCGAGGCATGCTCTCGCGCGGTCGAGGCGCACCAGAAGCACTGCCCTGGCCGGCCCATCCGCGTCGCGCTCACGGACGACGGCGAGCGGTTCGAGGTCGTGGTAACCGACGCGGTACCCGCGGATGTGGCACTGACGGACGTCACGGGGGCGCACGTCACATCCGCCGGCCGCGAGCGGGACGGAGCGGCGCCTGCGGGCGGGCCCGCGCACGGCGTGCTCGCGGACACGGCGCCGGCGGGCGGCAACGGCTCCGCCGGGGCCGTGTCCGCCCGGGCCGCCGACGAGAAGGACGGCGTGATCCTGCAGCTTCCCGACGGGGTCGGCCTGGCGGTCATCTCGGGCCTGGCCGACGACTTTCGCATCTCCCCGGCAGGCGACGGTACCAGCGTCGCGATGAGCTGGAAGCGCCGGTCTGGTCCCGCCTGATTTGGGGCAGGCCACTTTGGGGCAGACCACAAGGCTGCGGGCCCGGACCTGTGGCACCCGGAGTCCCTCGGCTTCTGATCGCCTGCGCTTATGTAACTATTTGATAGCGAAGATGTCAGGAACTTGCTTCTCTTCAAGATACTGTGCGAGCGCAGTAGACTCCCGGCCACGCCTGTATTTCCGAAAGTCCCGGGAGCAGGCTGTCATGAGCTGTGTTGGCCGACGACTGCCTTAGCGGCGTGCGCCAGACGTTCAAGGAGACCGAATGTCTATGCTCAACCCCGCCCTAGCGGCGGGTGGACCGGCCGTTCCGGTCAGTGTCAGCGGTGGCAACCTCACGTGGGTTGTGATCGTCGCGGTTGTCGGCCTTGCCGCACTCGGCGTCGCGGGCTGGCTGGTCCGTGAGGTGCTCGCGGCGAGCCAGGGGACCGCGAAGATGCAGGAGATAGCCACCGCTGTGCAGGAAGGAGCGGCGGCGTACCTGCGACGGCAGTTCAAGACGCTGGGCGTCTTCGTCTTCATCATCTTCTGGGTGCTGCTCGTCCTGCCCGCGGACACCGAAGGCGTCCGCTGGGGACGCAGCGCGTTCTTCCTGGTCGGCGCGTTGTTCTCGGCGCTGACCGGGTTCACGGGCATGTCGCTGACGGTGCGCGGCAACGTCCGGGTTGCGGCGGCGGCACGCGAGGGCGGCGAGCACCGGGCGATGCGGATCGCGTTCCGCACTGGCGGCGTCGCCGGCATGTTCACGGTCGGCCTCGGGCTGTTCGGCGCGGCGATCGTCGTGCTGATCTTCAAGGGCAACGCGCCCAACGTGCTTGAGGGCTTCGGCTTCGGCGCCGCGCTGCTCGCGATGTTCATGCGTGTCGGCGGCGGCATCTACACCAAGGCCGCGGACGTGGGCGCGGACCTGGTCGGCAAGGTCGAGAAGAACATCCCCGAGGACGACCCGCGCAACGCCGCGACGATCGCCGACAACGTGGGCGACAACGTGGGCGACTGCGCCGGCATGGCGGCGGACCTGTTCGAGTCCTACTCGGTCATGCTGGTGGCCTCGCTGATCCTGGGCAAGACCGCGTTCGGCGACAAGGGCCTGATCTTCCCGCTCATCGTCCCGATGATCGGCGTGATCACCGCGGTGATCGGCATCTTCGCGGTGGCGCCCCGCGCGCGGGACCGCAGCGGGATGACCGCGATCAACCGCGGCTTCTTCATCTCGGCGGTGATCTCGGTCATCGGGGTCGCGATCCTCTGCTTCACCTTCCTGCCGTCGAAGTTCAGCGCGCTGCCGGGCATCGCCGATGCCTCGATCGCGGGCTACAGCGGCAACCCGCAGTGGATAGCGTTCGGCGCGGTGCTGATCGGGATCGTGCTTGCGTCCGCGATCCAGCTGCTGACCGGATACTTCACCGAGACCACCCGGCGGCCGGTCAGGGACATCGGGCAGAGCTCGGAGACCGGCGCGGCCACCGTGATCCTGTCCGGCATCTCGACCGGGATGGAGTCCGCCGTGTACTCCGCGCTGCTGATCGCCGCGGCCGTGTTCGGCTCCTACCTGCTGGCCACCGGGAACGCCACCATCGCGCTGTTCGCCGTGGCCATGGCCGGCGGCGGCCTGCTGACCACGGTCGGCGTGATCGTGTCGATGGACTCCTTCGGCCCGGTCACCGACAACGCGCAGGGCATCGCGGAGATGTCCGGCGACGTGGAGGGCGCCGGCGCCCAGGCGCTCACCCACCTGGACGCGGTGGGGAACACCACCAAGGCGATCACCAAGGGCATCGCGATCGCCACGGCGGTGCTCGCGGCGACCGCGCTGTTCGGCTCGTTCCGCGACTCGGTGGTATCGGCGCTGACCGGCAAGGCGGCCAGCTCGTTCAGCCTGAACGTGTCCCAGCCGAACGTGCTGGTCGGGGTGATCATCGGCGCGTCGGTGGTGTTCCTGTTCTCCAGCCTGCTGATCATGGCGGTCGGCCGGGCCGCGCAGCGGGTCGTGCTCGAGGTGCGGAACCAGTTCCGCACGCACCCCGGGATCATGGACTACACCGAGAAGCCCGAGTACGGGCGGGTGGTCGACATCTGCACCAGGGACTCGCTGCGCGAGCTGGTCACCCCGGGCCTGCTCGCGGTGCTGACGCCGATCGCGGTTGGCTTCACGTTCGGTTACGCGCCGCTCGGCTCCTACCTGACCGGGGCGATCGCGACCGGCGTGCTGATGGCCATCTTCCTGGCCAACTCCGGCGGCGCCTGGGACAACGCCAAGAAGCTTGTCGAGGACGGGTTCCACGGCGGCAAGGGGTCCGAGGCGCACGCGGCGACCGTCATCGGCGACACCGTGGGCGACCCGTTCAAGGACACCGCGGGACCCGCGATCAACCCGCTGATCAAGGTCATGAACCTGGTGTCGCTGCTGATCGCCACCTCGGTGGTGAAGTACTCCTCGAACACAGGGCTGCGCGTCGGCGTGGCGCTGGCAGCGGTCATCATCGTGGTCGGCGCGATCATCTACTCCAAGCGGCGCTCGGCCGGCGGCCCGGAGGAGGCGCCCGCCAGTGCCGAAATCGGCGGCGCCACCGAGCCAGTCACCGCCGGCGCGGCCGGCGCGGTGGGCGTGGCACCAGCGTCCGCGCCGCCAGCCGCCGCCAAGGCGGAAGGCGACGTCGACGGGCAGGTCACGTCGCCGGCCAGCTCGTCATCGCCGGGTGAGCACTCCGACCCCGGCGAGTAGCCGGCACTGCCACA
>DAHVAN010000438.1 GCA_027314595.1 Actinomycetota bacterium
GGCCGTCCGCCGCGGCAGGACCGTCCGCGCAGGCCGGGCCGTCCGCCGCCGCCGGGCCGTCCGCGCAGGCCGGGCCGTCCGCGCAGGCCGGGCCGGTGAAGGCCGCCGCGGTGGACGCGGCAGGATCGGCACCGGCGGAAGCCGGGGGCGCTGTGGGCGCCGGAGCAGGCGACCAGGGCGCCGCGCCAGCGGACGGGAAGGCATCCGCGAAGGCCGAGGCTCCGGCCGCACCGTCACTCGATTCCGCGTCCGCGGACGGCACCGCGCCGGCGGGCGACGGCACGACCGTGCTTGGCCACGGCACGCCCGGTGACGGCAACGCTAAGCCCCCGGCCGGTGACTCCGCGACCGCGCCGCCCGCCGCCTCCAGGCTGCCGGCCGCGCCGCCGCCGGCTCAGCGGTCCGTCCCGCTGCCGCCTCCAGTGCCCGCGCAGCAGCCCAAGCCGACGTTCACCGCCTCCAAGCCATCCGACCAGGCGGCGGCCGCGCCGGTCTCCCGGTCACGGCCCGCGCAGCCCGTCCCGCCGCAGCCCGCGTCTTCGTATTACGCATCGCGCGCCGCCGGGCCCGCGGATCCGCCGACCAAGCCCGAGCCCGCGCATTCCTCTCCGCAGTACGCCGGCCACAACGGACCGTACGCCGGTGCCCGGTATCCCGGCCTGGCCAGGCAGCACGCCCCGGGTACCGGTGCCCGCCCGCGGCGCGGGCGGGCGATCTGGCTGGCCGTCGCGGCCGTGGCGGTGGCCGCCGCCGCGGGCGGCGGCGCCGCGTTCGCGCTGCGTCACGACAACAAGCCTGGCGCGACGACGTCGACGTCGGACGCCGGTAATCTGGCCGGGCCGGTAAGCGCGCTCGACAGCCCGTCGAACGCCCTCCCGGGGGCGGGCTGGACTGCGGTGACCGTCTCCGCGTCCAGTATCGGGACCACCGCCGGCTTCTCGATCGACGTCCCGCCCGGCTGGACCGAAACCCAGTCGGGGCTGAGAACGTTCTTCAGGGCCCCGGACGGCGCCTCGTTCCTCGAAGTCGACCTCACCCAGCACACTTATAGCAACATGCTCACCGAGGCCAGGTACATCTCGTCGGCAGGGGTGGCCAAGGGCACGTTCCCCGGCTATCGCCAGGTCAGGCTTGACTCCGAGCCTGTCCGGGGCACCACGGGCGCGTTCTGGTCGTTCACCTGGAAGCCGGGAGACGCCGGCGTCACGCTCCGGTCGGACGACATCTTGTTCATCGCGCATACTCCGGCCGGCGGGCAGTCCTATGCGATCTACTTCCGGGCTCCGGACAGGGCCTGGGGCACTACCTGGCTGTCACTGTACGAGAAGATGCTGCGCACCTTCCAGACGCAGCCGTCATAACCCGCCGTCCGCAGGCGTCCAGGCCCCTGGCGGGCCGTCTCCGGTCGGCCGCACGCGCGAAACGCGCCGCTAACCTGCACATAGTTACTCATCAGTAACAAGTGCGGGTTCGGCCGCGGCGGGACCCTTCCCGCAGGTCCTCCGCCGGTATATTTGCGCGGCGTATACACTCAGAGTATATTCGCGATCGTGAGTGTTCCCCTGACCATCCTCGGGCTCCTCGAGCGCGAGCCGAGCCACGGCTACGACCTCAAGCGCGACTATGACGCATACTTCGGGCGGGGCAAGCAACTGCCGTTTGGGCAGGTCTACGCCACGCTCGCGCGGCTGGCCCGCGACGGCAAGGTCGTCGCGGGCGACGCCGAGCCGGGCGACGGACCGGACCGTAAGCGGTACGCGATCACCGACGCGGGCCGGGCTGAGGTTGACGCGTGGCTCGGCGACGCGGTCGAGCCCGAGCCGCACCTGCAGACGATCCTGTTCACGAAGGTGACCCTCGCCCTCATGCTGGGCAAGCCCGCCGAGGCCTACCTCAACAGACAGCGTTCCGCCCACATCCGCCGGATGCAGCAGTTCACCGAACTGCGGCGGACCGGGGGACTCATCGACTTGCTGCTGGCCGACCACGCCCTGTTCCACCTGGAAGCCGATCTTCGATGGATCGACATCACGTCGGCGCGGCTAGCCGAACTGAAGCAAATGCTTACCCGGGGGGAGACCCCCGATCCGAAAGGGTACTGACAACGATGAACAGTCCTGTCGCGCCGCGCCCCTACCTGATCGAGGCACGCGACGTCGCAAAGTCCTTCGGCCAGACGCCGGCGCTTCGCGGCGCGAGCGTGGCCGTCAGCCCGGGCGAGATCCTGGCGGTCATGGGCCCGAGCGGATCAGGCAAGTCCACCCTGCTGCACTGCCTGGCCGGGATCTTCAACCCCGACCACGGCGAGACATGGTTCGACGGCCAGCGCCTCGATACCCTCGCAGAGGCCGAGCGCACGAGGCTGCGCCGCACCGCGTTCGGGTTCGTCTTCCAGTTCGGGCAGCTAGTGCCGGAACTCACCGCATCAGACAACGTGGCGCTGCCGCTGCTGCTCAGCCGGGTGCGGCGGCGCGCCGCCTACACGACCGCACAGGCCTGGCTGGACCGGATGGGCATCGGGAACAAGGGCGCCAACCGGACCGGTGAGCTGTCCGGCGGCGAGGCGCAGCGGGTGGCGGTGGCCCGCGCGCTCGCGCTCGCCCCGAAGGTCATCTTCGCCGACGAGCCGACCGGGTCGCTGGACTCCCTCACGGGCGAGAAGGTCATGGACCTGCTGACCGTGCTGGCCCGCGAGCAGAACACCACCGTGGTCCTCGTCACGCACGACGCACGTGTCGCCGCCTACGCCGACCGGGTGGTAATGGTGCGCGACGGCCTGGTGTCGGTTGACCTCGGCGCCATCGGCGAGCAGGTCTCGGCGGCGAAGGCGGGGAAGTAGTGCTCCGCCTCGGCCTGCGGCTCACCTTGCGCAGCGGACGGGAAGCGCTCGTCCGGCTGGTGATCACCGCCGCGGCGGTGGCGGTCGGCGTCGCGCTCCTGCTTGGCGTGCTCGCCGAGTTCTACGCCTTCCAGGCCAACGCCAACCAGCCTTGCTGGTCGTGCACGCAAGGGGCGCCGGTGCCGGGGTCGGTGCCGTCGCACGGGCTGCTGTGGAACGACAGCGTGGACTTCTACCAGGGGCAGACCATCACCCGGCTGGACGTCGCGGCCCTGGGGCCGTCGGCGCCGGTGCCGCCGGGCATCACGAGCCTGCCGGCGCCCGGTGAGTACTACGCGTCACCCGCGCTGGCCGCCTTGCTGAAGTCGGTGCCCGTCGGCGAGCTAGCCGACCGGTTCCCCGGGCACCTGGCCGGAACGATCGGCGACGCGGCCCTGAACGGGGCCAACGACCTAGTGGTCTACATCGGGTACACGCCTGCCGGGCTCAACGCGGTGCCCGGCACCACGTGGGTCACGTCGATCGCCAGCGCGCCTCCGCAGGAGGTGTTCACCTCGTTCTTCCGGTACGCGTTCGGCGTCGGCGTCCTCGCGGTGCTGTTCCCGATGCTGGTGCTGATCAGCACCGCGACCCGGCTGGCGGCCGACCGGCGGGAGGAGCGGTTCGCCGCGCTGCGGCTGGTCGGCGGGACGCCCGCCGACATCCGGGTGATCGCGTCGGTCGAGTCGGTGGTGAGCGCGTTCTGTGGCGCGGTCCTCGGTGTTGTCATCTTCCTGCTGGTACGGCCGGCGCTTGCCGGGGCGGCGCTGATCGGTACTCAGTACTTCGAATCCCAGCTCACACCCACCGTCTGGGGATACCTCGCGATGCTGGTCGGGGTGCCGGTGGCGGCCGCCTTCGCGGCGCTGATATCGCTGCGCCGGGTGCAGGTTTCCCCGCTCGGCGTGAGCCGGCGCGCCAAGCCGAAGCCGCCGACGTTCTGGCGGCTGGTCACGCTTGTGGTCGGCATCGTGCTGTACGCGTACGGGCTGTCGAAGACCAGCCACAAGTCGATCGGCGGGCCGGCCTATCCCGGCCTGCTCGTCACCATGGCCGGCCTCGTTATAGCAGGTCCGTGGCTCACCTGGGTCACGGCGCGGCTGTTCGGCCGCCTGGCGCGAGGATCATCGACACTGCTTGCGACGCGGCGGCTGGCCGACAACCCGAAGACGGCCTTCCGTTCGGTGAGCGGGCTGGTGCTCGCCGTCTTCCTCGGCACCATGGTGGGCACGCTGGTACCCGCGGTGAACGCGACCGAGGCGACGCCGACGGAGGGCGCGCTCAGCAGCGTGCTGCTCGACAACTTCGGGCTCGGGCTATCCAAGCAGACCGGGGCCCACCTGCTCAGCGGCCTGGACGCGATCAAGGGCGCCGACGTGTACCCGATATACATGACGGCGCTGCCGACCCCGCAGACCGGCGGCCCCGGCGGCCGTGGCAGTGCCAGGCTTGGCGGGGGCAATCCTGGCGGGGGCGGGCCCAGCCGGGGCGGGCCCAGCCGGGGCGGGCCCAGCCGGGGCGGGCCCAGCCGGGGCGGGCTTCGCATCGGGAACGGAGGTGGCAAGGGCCAGGCCGACGGAGTCACCTATGTGGACAACGGCGAGACCGTGATGAGCTGCCCGGCGTTGCGCTCCCTGGCGGTACTCGGCCGGTGCGCGCCCGGCCTGCAGGCGGTCGTGGTCAACGACAACTCCCTCTACGGCGACAACCCCATGTACAACACCGCTGCGATCGCCAGCGCGTCCAGCCCCGGGTACACCGGCGACCTGGCCAAGCTGTACCTGAAAACGGTCCTGGTGCGCGTGGACAGCCCGGCGACGCTGGAGCGGGTCCGCACATACCTGGCCATCAACGCCCCGCCGCATGAGTCCGGCGGCCAGGGCTCGGCTCCGACGCCGCCGCGCACGTTCGGCGAGACGCTCCAGATCCGGCTCGCCCGCGCGGCCACGTTCGAGAAGATCGTCTACGCCGCGGTCGCGCTCACCCTGATCGTGGCCGGGTGCAGCCTGGCGGTCACGGTCGGCGGCGGCCTGGTCGACAGGAAGCGCCCGTTCACCCTGCTGCGGGTGAGCGGCACCCAGGTCGGCGTGCTGGCGCGGGTCGTCCTGCTGGAAGCGGCGGTTCCGCTGCTTGCCGCCACGATAGTGGCCGCGGGCATCGCCTACGGCACGTCGATGTGGGCGTTCGTCCGGCTCGCGCCGGCCGGCACCGCCGTCCCGCAACTCGGGCCGGACTACTACGCCCTCATGGGCACCGGCCTGGCCGTCGCCTTCGGCGTCATCACGGTGACGCTCCCGTTGCTGCGCCGCATGACCTCGCCCAGCACCGTCCGCTTCGAGTAACCGCGCGATGGAACGCCAAGCCCGGGCCGCGACGACCGCGGCCCGGGCTTGGCGTTCCTGGGCTCAGTACCAGCCGACGGCCTGCTCGTGGGCCCACGCGGCGCACGGCGAACCGTACGTGGACTGGATGTACTCCAGCCCCCACCTGATCTGCGTGGCCGGGTTCGTCTGCCAGTCGGCACCGGCGCTGGCCATCTTGCTGCCGGGCAGCGCCTGCGGGATGCCGTACGCGCCGGAACTCGGGTTCTGAGCCGACGGGTTCCATCCGCTCTCCCGCTGCCACAGCGGCTGCAGGCACGAGAACTGCCCGCTCCAGCCGGACTGGGCCAGCATCGCCTGGGCGATCTGCTGCGGAGAGCCGGACGGCGCACTGGCCTGCGGCGGCGGTGCCTGCTGCTGGGCGGCAGCCTGCTGCTGAGCCGCTTGCTGGGCAGCCGCCAGCTGCGCGGCACGCGCGGCCGCGGCCGCCTCGGCGAGCGCGGCCGCGTGCCGCTGGTGAGCGACGTGCGCGGCGTGCTCGCGAACCGCGAGCGCCTGCGCGCGCGCCGCCGCGGCGCGTGCCTGTGCCTCATCGATCGCGGCCACGCGCGCGCCGAGGCCGAACCGGACCCGCTGGAAGGCGATCATCTCGCTGGCCGGCGAGGACGTCGCGCCAGCGTCCAGGGCGGACGCCGCCGTCAGGCCCGCGACCGCCTGCTGCAGCGCGGCCGGAGCCTGGGCGGCAGGCGCGGACGGCCACGTGGCCGCCGTCGCCGAGGCAGCGGCGGCGACACAGAGCACGCCCCCGATGGTGGCAACGGTGAGTTTGGTCGATCGCAAGTGCGGCAAATGCCGTGCCAATATGAAACCTTCAGTAGGACGCGTGTCCACATCGCGTGGCACGCGCGATCTCCACCCTTGATCGCTGAGTCCGCGACCGCCGGATACGCATCGGCGCGCGGGAGCGTCGGGCAGGCGGACTCAGCGCGGGGTCAAGGCGCCTCGGTCACTCAAGGTGACCATCACACATGCCAGGGTGCTTGCGTTAACCGACCATGCCAGACAAGCCTGGCCGCAACCGCCAGAATAGGGTGTGACGTAAATCACGCCAACGTTAGGCGCATTGCCATCGGATACGGAAATGCCGTCCGACTTGCGAATTTAACGTCCGCGTCCAGTCGCTATGGCGAATGTCACATTCGGCTCGAAACCACCCATCCGGTGGCATTGTTGTGCCAAATACAACGCACCGTGGCCAAAGCGTCACGGAACAGCGGAGCACCGGCAGCACGGCCTGTAACTATGTCACCACAGGGAGCACACGTCAGGAAGCCGGTTCATAGCGGCCAGGAAAAGCACGATCCATCGCCTTTAAGAGAGAATTAATACCAGCCGTAGTCAAGCTCGTGATTCCATGCCCCACATGGCGTGACGTATATCTGCTGAATATATCCAAGGCCCCACTTGATCTGAGTGGTCGGGTCGGTCAGCCAGTCCGCGCCCGCGGAGGCCATCTTGTCCCCTGGCAGGGCCTGCGGGATGCCATAGGCGCCGCTGGCGTTTTCCGCGTCGTAGATCCAGCCGCTCTCGCGGTTCCACAGGTTGAGCAGGCACCCCCACTGGGTCTTCTGGCTGAAGCCGAACTGCGGCAGCATGGCGTACCCGATGGCCTGGGCGGTCCCCGGGTTAGGCGGAGGGGCGGAGACGGTCGTGGGACCTGTCGAGGTAGACGTGGACGTGGACGCGGCACTCGCGGCAGCCGACTCAGAGGCGATGACCTGCGAAGGGTCCACCATGGCAGGCTTGGACGCGATCGTGAGCGTCTTCGCTGCCGCGTTCATGACGATGATGTTCTCGCGTTCCTGCGCGAGCAGCGCGACCGAACTGCTCCTCGGCAGCGAGTCGATCGCCTCCGCGAGGCTGTTCGCGCCGCTGCCGCTGTGGTTCATCACCTTGGCCGAGATCGCGACCACCGCGACGAGCACCACGGCGAGGACAAAGGCGGGCAGGACTATTCCGCTGCGGCGGAACATGCCCCGCTTGCGACGGGAACTCCGCGACCCTCTAGCCGAACTCCGCGGCCCAGTTGTCGAACTCGGCGACTCGTGAGCCGCACTCGCCGATGCCGGCCTCGTCGGCTCCAGCATCGCTGTCCGGTTTCGTGACAACGCAGTCCCTTCGGTCTGTGCCGCGCTTGTTCTGCCGCTGCCGAACAACGATGCCAGAAAGGAAGTTCACCTGCTCGCAACTTCGGCAGAAAGGAGCAGGGCGGTTTACCTGCTATTCTGTGACGCTAATCACAGCCTTATAACACGGTCCGTGACAGGCGCAGGCTAACTGCGGGATGATCAGCGCTATGAGCGATGCCGCAGACCCGTTCGCGCGCGCCGAGGCAAGCGCCGCCACGCTCGGGAAGCTCACGGGCGTGTCGCGCTTCGACGCCGCGGTCGTGCTCGGATCCGGCTGGATGGCCGCGGCGGAGGCAATCGGCGCCTGCGAACAGGAAATCCCCCTCGCCGACCTCGGCGGGTTCCCGCTACCCACCGTCGCCGGGCATACCCCCGCGGTCCGGTACCTGGTCAAGGGCGACCTGAGGGTGCTGCTGTTCCTCGGCCGGGTGCACATGTACGAGGGCAACCCTCCGGCCTCGGTCGTGCACGGTGTCCGGACCGCGATAGCCGCGGGCTGCCGGACGGTCGTGCTGACCAACGCGGCGGGCGGCATACGCGCCGGCTACGAGGTCGGCCAGCCGGTCCTGATCAGCGACCACCTGAACCTCACCGGGCGCTCCCCGCTGGCCGGGCCGCCACCGCCGGACAGGTACCCGTCCCGTTTCACCGACCTCACCGAGGCCTATTCCGCTCGGCTGCGCGCGCTGGCAAGGGAGGAAGACCCGACGCTGGCCGAGGGGGTCTATGCCGCGCTGCCGGGACCGCACTACGAGACGCCGGCCGAGATCCGCATGCTGCGCGGGCTCGGCGCCGACCTGGTCGGCATGTCCACCGCGCTCGAGACGATCGCGGCGCGTCATCTCGGCGCGGAAGTCCTGGCGATCTCCCTGGTTACGAACCCGGCGGCAGGGCTGGCGGCCGCGCCGCTCGACCACGCCGAGGTCCTCGCCGCCGCCCGCTCGTGCGCCGCCCGCATCGGCGCCCTGCTGTCGGCCCTGCTCCCCCGCCTGTAAGCGTTCCGTCCGCGCCTGCCCGCCGGCGACAGCCCCACCAGCCACACTGCTCCCCCGTCACCACATGCCGACGGCTTCAGCTATCACACCATCGGCCCCTTCCGCCTCGCCTGTTCACTTTGCCCAGGTTTCGCATGGACAAATCACCGCATAGCGGGCAAAAAAACGTTACAAAGTGAGCAAAGTCCGGCTGCATGGGTGCTCACCCGGGCGGGAAACACCAGAGTATGACAGTTAGTAATATTCCGGATACTGTTCGTAGTTCAACTATCGGCACTTCGGCGCAGTGGCGCGCCGCCGGGGTGGGGCCGGCCCAGTTGCGTACGCTCGTTCGCCGCGGATATCTGGTGCGGGTCCGCCGGGGGGCGTTCGCGACGCGGCGTGCCGCCGCCGCTGCCGGGAACGACCCGCGGATCGCGCACGCGCTTCAGGTCGCCGCGGTGCGTGCCATTACCGGGCCCGACGCGGTCGGCAGCCATCAGTCGGCCGCGCTGATCCATGGTTTAGGCCTGCTGAAGAAGCCGTCCCCGAAGGTTGTCACGCTGACTTGCCCGCCACAGAGGCGAAGGAGGAGCCGCGCCGAGGCAGGCATCTATTTCCACCGAGCCGAACTCCCCGGCGAACACGTGACCAGGGCATGCGGCACCAAGGTCACCACCCCGGCCCGGACGGTCATCGACCTCGCGCGCACGTTGCCGTTCATCGACTCGGTGGTCGTCGCGGACTCGGCGTTGCACTTGGGGAAGACGACCAAGGAAGAGCTGGCGGACGTGTGCGGCAGCTGCGGGCGATGGCCGGGGACGGGACGCGCCAGGCGCGTCGTGGCGTTCAGCGACGGGCGCGCGGAGTCGGTGCTCGAGTCCTGCGCCCGGGTCACCTTCGACGCGTTCGGCCTGGAGTCGCCGCAGATTCAGGTCACCATACGCGGCACGGGGTTCGTCTTCCGCGCCGACTTCTGCTGGGAGAAGCGCAAGACGATCGCCGAGGCCGACGGCCTGGCAAAGTACACGAGCCGGGAGCAGATGCTCGCGCAGTTCCGCCGGGACCGGCTGTTGCGCGACGCGGGCTACAAGGTGGTCCACTTCACCTGGCGCGAGCTCTCCGGCGCTCCGGCGGCGGTCGTCGCCCGCGTCCGCAAGGCGCTAGCCGACCCGACGCCGTACTAGGCCCGCGGGGAAAGGGGCCGGGCCGCGCGAAAGCGGCCTGCCGGCGCCGCGGAAGGTTTCAGGGCGCGCGCGGGGGTAGCTGTGCACCCGTTGTCAACAGTGCGAGGTACAACATGACTATTCCGGCATCACCCGCGGGCGGGAACAGAGTCCGCATCCGGCCAGACGCCGGTCAGTTCTGGGCAGGCGCCGTGGCGACCGCCGTGGTGTCCGCGCTCGTCGCGCTGGTCGGCATTCTCATCTGCCGGTGGACGCTCGGCATCCCGATCCTGGCGCCGGCTGGCGACGGCGCCTGGGGCAGCGCGCACACCGGTGAGTACGCCCTCGTGGCCGCGGGCGTGGCGCTTGCCGCGGCCGCGCTGGAGTACCTGCTGATGCTGGGCACGCCGCAGCCCGGAATGTTCTTCGGCTGGATCATCGGGCTGGCCACGCTTGTCGCGGTCGTGTACCCGTTCAGCACGGGAGCGCCGGTCGCCCAGAAGGCGGCGACCGCCATAGTCGACCTGGCGATCGGCATCGCGATCGGCACGCTGCTCGCCGCCACCGCCGCCCGGGCCGTCCGCAGGGAGGTCATGCCGCCGCCCGGCCAGGCTTACGATCCGGACCGCTACGACCACCCGCCGACGCGGCCCGTCGACTACAACCCCTCCCGGACCCGGGGGTACTGAGATCTATCTCCCGAACGGGCAGTGGTGACCCTCCGCCGCCCGTCTGCTCCCTGCCGGTGATCAGCGCAGGCGATGATAGCCATGTGGAGTTGCGTCACCTGGAGTATTTCGTCGCGGTCGCCGAAGAACTGTCGTTCACCCGTGCCTCCAGGCGGCTGCACGTGGTGCAGTCCGGAGTGTCGAGCGCGATCCGGGGACTGGAACGGGAACTCGGGGCCGCGCTTTTCTACAGGGACCGGCACAAGGTGACCCTCACCGAGGCGGGGCAGGCGCTGTTGCCCGAGGCGCGGGCCACGCTCGCCGCCGCGCGGGCGGCGGCCGAGGCGGTCGCCGAGGCGACGGCCGGGCTGCGCGGCACGCTGTCCATCGGCACGATGCTCACCGCCGGGCCTGTTGACGTGGCCGCCGCGCTCGGGCAGTTCCACGAAAAGCACCCGGCCGTTCTCGTGCGGCTGCGGGCGCTCGCCGGCGGGTCGGAGGAACTCGCGCGCGAGGTGATCGGCGGCGCACTGGACCTGGCGCTGCTTTCCCTGCCCGGCAAGGCGCCGGCCGGGCTCGCGGTGCGGCCGCTGGCGCATGAGCCGCTCGTGCTGGTCTGCGCCGCGGACCATCCGCTGGCGGGGACGGGCCAGGCCACGCTCGAAGCCCTGGCGGAGGAGACCTTCGTCGACTATCCAGCGGGCTGGGGCATCAGGGCGGTCGTCGACCGCGCGTTCGCCGCGGCGGGCCTGGAACGGCAGGTGTCGTTCGAGGTCTCGGAATACCGGACCGCCGCCGGACTGGTGCGCGGCGGCCTCGGTGTCGCCTTGGTCCCCGCGTCCGCCGCGCCCGCCATGGAGGGCGTCACGGCGGTCAGGGTCGCCGCGGCGTCGCTTGGCTGGCAGATCCTGGTCGCCACGTCCGTGACCAGGCGCCCCTCGGCCGCCGCGCGCGCCTTCCTCGCCGACCTGGCCGCGGCGAGCGCCTGACCGGTCCGCGGCCAGGCGTGCCTGGCCGCGGATGGCAGGCGCTGGTCATGCGCCCGGCGCAGGTACGGCAGCCAGCGGCCGACGGCCCGCTCCGGCTCGCCGAACGGGCTGTGCGGCGGTCGTCACCTCGGTTCTCCCGGAGGTAGCGCGGCCCGGCCATCGGCGCTCACGGCACGCCCGCCGCCGCCAGGCGAACCTGGGCGGGAACCCCGCTGCCGTTTCGTATGCGTCTTCGCCTTCGCGCCGAGCTCGACGCGTCCGATGGCGGTCGCCACGGCCTTCGGGACCCGCGCCGAGGGACCGCCACGGTTCACGACCATTCGCAACAATGGGCCGATGCAGGTACCTCACAATCTCGAGACCCCCGCGGTGGTGGTCGACCTCCGGCGCCTCGAGCGCAACCTCGCCCGGATGGCCGCCGCCGCCGACGCGGCCGGGGTCGCGCTGCGACCGCACGCCAAGACGCACAAATGCCTGCAGGTCGCCCGCCGGCAGCTGTCCGCCGGGGCCGTGGGGCTGACCGTCGCGACGCTGGCGGAGGCGGAGGCGTTCGCGGCCGGCGGCTGTCCGGGCGTCTTCATCGCCTACCCGCTGTGGGCGGGGTCAGGCGATCGCGCCGCCCGGCTGGCCGCGCTGCGTGACCGGACCGTCCTGCGGGTGGGCGTGGACAGCGCCGCCGCGGCGGCCCGGCTCGCCGGGGCCGTTCCCGGCCTGCAGGTGCTCGTCGAGGTCGACTCGGGCCAGCACCGGTCCGGCGTGCCCGTCTCCCAGGTGGGCGCCCTGGCCGCCGCCTGCCGCGGATTCGGCCTCGACGTGATCGGCGCGTTCACCCATCCCGGCCACGCCTACCTCTCGCCGGCCGGCCCGCCTCAGGCCGCCGCGGACGAGCGCGCCGCGCTGACGGCCGCCGGCGCGGCGCTGGCGGGGGTCATCGACGCGGCGCCGGTGCTGAGCGGGGGCTCCTCCCCCACCGTAGCGGCCGGGCTCGCGGCGCCGCTGACCGAGGTGCGGCCCGGCACGTACGTGTTCGGCGACCGACAGCAGCTGCACCTGTCCCAGCTGGCCGAAGACGATATCGCCCTCGTCGTCGCCGCCCGCGTCGTCTCCGCGACCCGGGCCGGCGAGGCGGTGCTCGACGCGGGCTCCAAGGCGCTGTCAACCGATCGCCCGTCCTGGCTGCCCGGCTTCGGGCTGATCCTCGAGGCGCCCGAGGCGACGGTCGCCATCCTGAGCGAGGAGCACGCGGTGGTGCGCGGCCTCACGACGCCGCTGTCGGTCGGTGACCTGGTGCGCGTGGTGCCCAACCACGTCTGCGTCGTGGTCAACCTGACCAGCGAGCTCGTCGTCGTGTCCGACGGCGAGGTGGCCGGCCGCTGGCCGGTCACGGCCCGCCGCTAGCTGCCGTACCGAAGAGTTTGCGGCCGCTCGATCATCAGCCAGTGAGACGACCAAGTGCCTGATCAGGTGGCCAGCCTGAGCATTCGCGCGATGCGGGGCGGCGAGGAGCCCGAGGCGGTGCGGGAGCCGCCGGGCCCGTCGCCCGACGGGGCTCCCAGGCTCGCCTGCCTCAAGGCGATCACCGTCGAAGGGTCCCGCGGCATCGGGCCGAAGGCCGCGCTCCCGCTCCAGCCCGGCCCCGGCCTGACCCTGGTCACCGGGCGGGACGGCGCAGCCAAGTCGAGCGTCGCCGAGGCCGCCGAACTCGCGCTGACCGGCGACAACTGGCACTGATCTGACCGTGCGGCGGTCTGGAAGGAGGGCTGGCGCAACCTTCACGAACGGGACACGGCGGCCATGCCACATACTCCGGCCCAAGGGGCCGTCGCAGGACGGCTGGCGCAACCTTCACGAACGGGACACGGCGGCCATCGAGGTGGACCTGACCAAGGATGGCCGGACCGGCGTCACGACGATCGCCAGGCTATGGGCGGCGGGCGCGGACCTGGACGAGGCCGACGTGTCCGTCCAGGTCAACGGCGGCCCGCGGCAGGAGATCGCCACCAGAGCGTGGGCCAACTCTACCGCCCGTTCCTTGTCCTACTCCGAGCTTGGCGCCCTGGTCCCCGACCTGGACGCGCTCACCGAGCTCGCCAGCGGGGCGCGCCACGTTGTGTGTGTACTTCGGCCCCCTGGCTGGGGCCAAAGTACACACAATAATTCGATGCTGATCATGGAGTGAACGAAGATACGAAATTGCCCTAAGTTGTTAATGTCCGGTTATAGTGATGTGCCGGTGCTTGCTGTGGCGTCCTGTTCGCCGACGCATCCGGCCCTGAATGGAGTGGGCTCTATAACGAGAAACGACCGGGGACAGACCGATGCCGCGCTGGTCAGGCGGTTCAGGCAGGCTGTCGCCAGACGGGATCGCGCGGCGGTGTTCGACGGCGTGGTCCGCCGGCATCGCGACGCGGTGCTTGGCCTGTGCGCGGAGCGGCTGTGGCCGGATGCCGACGCCGCGGTCGCCGCCGCCCGTGACGTCTTCGTTGTCGCCTATCTCGCGATGGCTGATCCCGCCAAGCTGGCGCGTCCGGACCGCCTGCGGGACTGGCTGCTCGGCATCGCCGCCGACGGCGGGCTCGCGTCCGGACTGCCTGCCGGGGTCGATGCCATCGACTGGAGAGCGCTGCCAGCACGCATCGCCGCCGATGTGCCCGATGAGCCGGGCATGAGAGGTTTCGCGGCGAGGCAGGCATGGCTGCGGCACTGGCTGGAGCGGATCCTGGCCACGCTGCCCCAGCCGCGGCAGCAGATGTACGACCTGTTCGCGCGAAGGGCTCTGGACAGCCGGAACGCCGCGACGGAACTGGGCACGGGCGTCGCGGAGGCCCGGCGGCTGCGCCGCGAGAACCGCGAGGCGATACTGCGCGCTTTCGAGGTCACCGCGCTCGCGGCCGGGGTCACTGACCCGGACCCGCTGGGTGGCGAGACTCCCGGCTGCGGGCACCTGCGGCAGATACTGGCCGATGCGGGCGTCCCCGGCATCCCCGGCGTCCCCAACGTCCCCGGCGTCCCCAGCGTCCCCGGCGTCCCCGGCGTCCCCGGCATCCCCGGCGTTCAGCAGGGCAGCGTGGTGCTGCCTGCGGACTTGCGGCTGGCCGTGACGCGCCACGCGGGCCAGTGCGAGACCTGCCGCGACCGGCGTGACGATCTCACAGCGCAGTGGGCACAGGAGCTTCTGCCGATCCTGGCAGGCGCCGAACTGAACGAGCAGGTCATCGAGGATCTGCCCACGATCCCCGAGCCCGCGCGGCCCTTCGCCTGGGCACCGGCCGACGGCCGGCACCGCGACAGTCGCGTTGCCCGCCCGGACACGGCCCCCCTTGCCACCGCCCCCCTTTCCGGCGGCGGCCCTTCCGGCGGCCCTTCCGGCGGCAGGGCGTTCCTCGCCCGGCGTGCCGCCGTGGCGGGAGCCGGGCTGCTCGTGGTGCTGCTGGTGCTCGGCTTCGCGCAGCCGGGGTTTCTCCGCAGCACGGCGGCCTCCGTGCCGGGTGCCTCCTCCTCATCGTCGGACAACCCGGGCAGCAGCGGCAGCCTGGGCGGCAGTCCGCAGGTGACCGGCACCGCGACCGCGGCCTCCCGGCCCGGTGCGGCCAGGAGATCCCCGGCAGGCCTGCCCCGGATCGCTGGCGTGACCTCCGCGGCGCCCTCGTCGCTGCTGGCCCCGCCGGCGCTGCCGACGGTGCCCGCGCCGGGCACGCATGTGCCTTCGTCGTCGACCTCGTCGACCTCGTCGCGCTCAGCTCAGCCGACTACCGCGCCCACGAGGCCGCCGTCCCCGTCGGCCGCGACGCCTTCGCCGTCCCCGCCCGTGTCCGCGACGCCGCCGACAACCCCGGCGCCGTCCACGGTGCCGCCTTCGAGCCCCGCTCCCTCGACGTCGGCGACCTCGGCATCGCCCACGCCCACGCCTTCAACGTCTGCCCCGTCCGCGACGCCGTCGTCGACCCCGTCGTCGGCCCCGGCGCCGTCCACGGTGCCGCCTTCGAGCCCGGCGCCGGCCGGTTCGCCCGCGGGCTAGTCAGGTTCGCCGGCGCGGCCGCGGGAGAACGGCCGCCCAGAGGGCCTCGTCGCACCCCTCGAGCAGCGGGATCAGCGGCGCGAGCAACGGCCGCCGGTCGGCTGCCCCGTGCTCACCGCACGCCCACGGACAGCCATTCCGGCCCGCCAGTTCCAGGCTCAGCAGCAGCAGGCGCCCGACCGGGCACAGAAGCTGAGCCGCCACCGTCCTGTCCATGGCGGGCAGGGCCGCCCGGATCTCGGCAACCAGCCCGGGGACCGAATCGAAAAGCCGGGCCAGATCGCCCGCCGTCCGCGCGCACTCGCCGTCACCGCGCTCACCAGCGTCGAACGCGCAAAGCGCCCGCTCGACCGCCTCCGCCTGATCGATTGCCCGGCGGACCAGCGCGTCGGCCGGGTACTTGCAGCACGTGCCGTGGTCCATGGCGGCACACGGATCAGCGCACTCCGGATGCATCCACTCCGGACGGGGCATCCGGTCGCCGTACTGGTCGTCGTAGTAATCGTCGTCGTCAAGGAACGCCTCGTCATCGTCGTCGAACTCGATGTCCACGTCTCCGTATCCGCCCGGGACCGTCATGGCAACCTCCTGAGTGCCGATAGAACTGACAATCGAACTATAGGACGGGGGTCCGACAAAACTCCCGGGCGTCTGACAGCCGTGCCGCTGGCATGCGTTTGCCGCAACTCACGGAAGATGGCCCGCGATCAGGCCGGCCACCTGATCTTCAAGCGCCGCGGCCGCCGCGAGCCGGTTGTCGATGACGACATGCGGGGCGGCGGGGCTGTCTTCGGGCCGCATCCGCGCGATGAACGTGCCGAAGTCCGCGAGCTTGGCCGTGTCCCGTGCGGACTCGCGGGCCATGAGTCGGTGCCGCAGGGTGGCCTCGTCCGACCGGACCCAGACAAGGCGCACCGTCCCGCCGCCAAGCTCGGCGACCCATGACCGCCAGCGGGCCGCGTCGTGGATCTGCCGGGTGAAGGGCCCTGACAGCATGACCGGGCAGCCGAACGACCGGATCTCCCGGGCGGTCGCCGTCATCCCGGCGTACTCGTGGACCTTGACGTGCTGGTCGTACCACGGCCCCTCGCGCTCACCGGGCGGCCGGGCGGCCGCCGCGAGCGTGGCCGCCACGAACGGCCCGTACATCGTGTCCTTGTCCAGCAGCGCAGGCACCGGGGCAAGCGCCGCGAGCAGCATCCGCGCGACCGTGCTCTTGCCCGCTCCCGGCGGGCCCGCCACTACCCACGCGTCGGCCTGCACTCCGCATCGCCTCCCGACAGTCCTGAGTCCTGCCTGGCCCCTTGGACAGGCGCCGCTGCCGCGTGTCAGGCAGGCGCAGGCCAGGGCAGGACGGTCAGCCCGGGCCATTGCCGCCGCCACCGGTCGGTCTTGGCCTGGTAGACGTGGCGTGGCGCGAGCACCGGATTCGGCCGCACAACCAGGTTGAACACATCCGACAGGCCGAACGGGGCATAAACCCGCCACCGCCCGCCCGCCTCCAGTCGGACGCCGAGGCATGCGACGGTCGCCTCGAAGGTGTCGATCGCCGCCTCGGTCGAGCCATACGGCGGGCACGCCAGGCCGAACTTCGGCTCGTACCACAAGTGGACGCGCGCCTGGTTGCGGATCTGCACCGGCGCCGCCAGCCCGGCGAACACCGTGCTCCCGGCACGGATGACGGCGTCCTCCGCCTCCCAGGACAGGTCCGAGTCGTCGAAATAGACCAGGTCATAGTCCACGATGCCGGCCTCTGCGGGCTCGCCGGTGGCCACGTTCCAGACCGTCTGGTACAGGCACCCGGCAACCAGGTACCAGCCCGGCAGGCTCATCGCAGCGGCGCGGCCGAGCACCTCGATCAGCGTCGTGTTCTCATGCAGCGCCGTCCGCAAGTGCGCTAGCTGCTCATCGACTGGAAGCTGTCCGGCTCGCATGCCCCGTTTCTATCAGCCAGGACGAGGATGAGGGGCGGCTACGGTCCGTCCCCAGCCGCGGCCGTGCGGCAGGTTACGCCCCGCTCGCCGTCGAACTGGCCCCCTGCCGGCCCAAGGGAGGCGGCGGCCGTCATCCAGGGCTCAGACAGCGCATCGTGACGGTGCCTGGCAACAACGAACAGCACCTGCCGGAGTTCCTCCCTGGTGCGTCCCCGCGTCTTGATCGCGTGGCAGCTGGGGTATAGGGCGATCATCTGAGAAGGGTCATCCGGGCCCCCGCGGGCCAGGTCGTGGATGTGGTCGATCTCGAGGATGGGATCGCCGACATCGGTGCAATCCTCCGGCTGGCCTGCGCAATTCGGGTTCTCGCAATAGCCGGCGCTGCGCAGCAGCACCGCGCGGCGGGCCGAAGCCGAACGGACTAGCTTGTCCGCCGTCCGGGTGACCCGCTTCCCGTCGTTTCGCGCTCTGGCCAGATCAAAGTGACGAGGTCTTCCCCAGTCAGGTCGCCGGAAACCCGAACGGTGAACCCGAGCCGGCGCAGCAGGCGGCCCACTGTGGCCTCGCCCCCGCTGAACTCGCCGGCAGCCAATGGCTCCTGGCCGTCCAGGAATCCGTGCGCGGCACCGACGACAGCCTTGGATTCATAGGCCTTACCGCCGTGAACCAGTGAGCTTGTTTCATCCTCGTCTGCGCGGGCCAGTGGGTGCTTGACAAGTTGAGGGGATCTGTTTGTCGCTGGCAGGCCGGGTGCCGGGCGGGCACGGGGGGGTACGTGCCCGGATCTGCGGTGGGATGTAACGATCCGGGTGGATGATGATCACGTTACGCACCGGCGCGTGTCGGTCCTGTGAGCGCAAGCGGCTCCTGGTACACGAGTGAGTGTTCGGATCACCGTGCCAGGAGCCGCCTCATGACTGTATATCAGGGAACCTCGTTCACGCCGGAACTGACCGCCACGGGGTATGCGCTGTTCCGCGCCGGAGTGAAGGTCAGCGCCGCCACCTGCGAGGATCTCGCGGGATCGCTGCGGCGCCGGCATCAGCGGAACCGGACGCGGTGGCGGCTGCTGTTCCGCTGGCGCAGGCCGTGCTGGTGATCGCGTTCCTGCGCACCAACCTGACGTACGCGGAGCTGGCCGCGGGGTTCGGGATCTCGCCGTCCACGTGCTGGCGGGATATCGCCGAGGGGATCAGCGTGCTGGCGGACCGGGGCCGGCGGATCAGCCTGCGCGACGTGGCGAAGCTGGCCGTCAAGATGGGCTGGGACTACGTGATCATCGACGGCGTGCACGTGCCCACGGTGACCTTCGGCCGGACAACCGGAGACCAGCGGGCGTTCTACTCCGGCAGGCACAAGCGGCACGGGCTGAACGTGCAGACCGTGTGCTCCCCGCACGGCGAGCTGCTGTGGGCCGCCGCGCCTGCTCCCGGCGCGACCGTCGATGTGACCGCGGCCCGCAAGGCGGGGATCGCCGCGATGCTCACCGCCATCATCGGCGTGCTCGCTGACCTGGGATATCTCGGCTGGGACAGCCAGGTGATCACCGGCCGCCGCAAGCCCAGGGGCGGGGAGCTGACCGCGGCGCAGCGGACCGCGAACCGGCTGCAGGCCCAGCTGCGCTGCATCGGCGAGCGCGGCAACGCCAGGCTGAAGTACTGGAAGATCCTGGCCACCGAGCTGCGCTGCGACCCGCAGCGGTGCACCGCCGTGGTCAGGGCCGTGCTGGCACTGCATTACATGGAGCACGACCCGTTCGCTGCGCTGCGCGCCGCGTGACCCGCCCGGATCGTTACCCGGATGCAACACCAGCACCGCAGGATCAGCCGTACCTCACATCCTGCGCCCGCACCCGCCGCGACCAGCCGCAAAGAACCAGCCCAGACCTGTCAAACCGGCACATGGCCTGCGGAAACTCAGGATGTAGGGTCGGGGACTGGCGCGGTGGCTCGCTGGCTTTAGGGCCTGGGGCCTTCGTGGCCGCCGGTTTCCCGGTCGGTTGTGCCACCCCAGTGTCCTTGGCCAGGTCTGCTCCGTTTCCAGTCCCCGCCGCCTCGAGTGAAGTCGACCGCCGGCGAGGTGTCCGTGGTTCGGGTCCTTTTCCGTCGGTCTCTTCCCGAACGAGGGTGTCGCATAAACCGCGATCTCCGCACGTCAAGGCGAGGCGTGAATCCGATAAGCGATCGTCTGGGGTATTCACTTAACCGGAGTGGAATCGGTAGCTGCAGCTGAAGCTCGCCGGTCCTCCATGGCCGGTCCGCTGCGGGACGGTCCAGGCTCGGCGCGTGTCCCCAGCCGCGCGCTGCCGGGACCGGATGCGGCTTCTTGGCGGCAAGGAGGTCCCGGAACCTGACCGGGTCGTGCAGGGCGGCCAGCTCCATGACCCCTCAGTCTACTCTGGTTAAGTGAATACCCCAAAGCGATCGTTATCAGGCCGCCTGCTAGGGACGCACTCGAATGACAGTATTAACCGTGGGCTGCAACTTCCTTCCCTACGGCTGTGACCAGGACTTTCTCCTCCCTCTCGACGCGCGGGACTGGCTCCCGCCCGGCCATCTGTCCTGGGCTGTCATCGATGCCGTCGGCGAACTG
>DAHVAN010000440.1 GCA_027314595.1 Actinomycetota bacterium
AGCGGACGCACCTACACCCAGGGACCCATGAAATACCCCGCCTGAACCAGAACCAGGGGCGCGCGGAAATGCCTGACCGGAGTTCGGCGACGCGAAGCACGACACGGAATTTGGCTCAGCATTGGGCCATGGCTTCGCGCGACGGTAGACGGGGGCTCCGCGGGGGGCCTGGGGCGGCTCCGCGCGGCGGTAGACCGGGGCTCCGCAGGGGGGGAGAGAGACGGAGGGCCTCGCGCGGTCAGACGGGGGGCCAGGGGACGGCGGGCCAGTCTTCTGAGGGGTAGGGGTGGACACGGTGCTTGAGGAGCTTGTCTATCCGGATTCGCGTGGCGCTGACCTCGCCGCGGCTCAGGTACCTGGATAGCTCCCGCGCGAGCCAGCCGCTGGCCGCGTCGTCCGCGAGGTGGCGCAGCGCATCGACCGACTGGCGGGGCAGCGTCTTGCCGCGCCACTGCCACAGCACGGTGCGCAGCTTGTAGTCCTCGGCGAAGCAGACACCGTGGTCACAGCCGTACAGGTGACCGTCGGGGACGGGCAGCAGGTGGCCGATCTTCCTGTCGGCGTTGTTGATGACGGCGTCGAAGACCGCCATCTCGCGCAGCCCGGCATGGTCGCTGCGGCGGGCCAGGGCGACCAGGTCCACTTCGGGGTCGAGCTCGATCCACAGCTGCACCATGCCCGGGCCGAACGGGCCGTCCCGCATGACCGTCGGCGGCACGATGTTCCAGCCGGCCGCGCGGGAGACCGCGTAGGCCGCGACCTCGCGCCCCGCCAGCGTCCCCGTCGGGAAGTCCCACAGCGGCCGCTCCCCCGCGATCGGCTTGTACACGCAGGCTACCTCGGCGCCGCCGCCCTTAATGGTGCAGAACAGCGTCGCGTTGGACGCGTCGACGAGGCGCCCCTCCACATCTAGTGTTCCGCGCTCGAGCAGCTCGAGCGCCGCACGCTCGCCAGCCGGGTAGTCCGCGTCCCCGGCCGTGGCGCGGTCAGCCATGATTGGCCCGGTGACCGTTCTGCCGCGGGCAGATGTGCCCGGTGGAGTCGAGCGGCAGGCCGCACAGCGGGCAGGGCGGCCGGCCCGCGGCGACGAGCTGCAGCGCGCGCAGCGCGAACGCCCGGGCGGCTCCGGGCGTGATCCGCACCCGGAGCACGCCGGGCCCGTCGAGCGGAACGTCCTCGGCGAGCGGCTCGACGGGCTGGTCGCTTTCTTCCTGCGCCTCGATGACCACCCGGTCGCCGTCGCTGTCCCAGGCGAGCGTGATGGGGCCGACCCGGAAGTCCTCGGTGAGCGGCAGCTCGAGGGGGCCGTCGTCGCGCAGCGCTTCGGGCGCCGCGGCCGGGATTGAGACGGTGCCGCCGGTCTGGCGCAGCACCTCGTCCAGGAGCTCATCGATGCGCTCCGCCAACAGGCTGACCTGGAACTTTTCCAGGACGACGCTGGTCACCCGCCCACTGGAACTCGCCTGCAGGTAGAACGTCCGGTCGCCCGGCTGTCCCACTGAGCCGGCCACGAACCTGTCCGGCGGGTCATAATAAAAGACCGGCATAGTCCTATCCTCGCCTGTCGGCAAGCCCGTCACTAGCGGGGGCCGCCGGAAATCCGGTGCCCGAGACCGTTGCCGCGATCGCGCCGCCGCCGGCCCCGCCGCCGACCACGGCGTCGCTCTCCGCGGCAAGCCCGGCGTGCGCGGCGGCAGCCGCCTGCGGAAGCAGGTCGTCCACGCCACCTCCCACGTCGTTGAGCCGGAGCAGGAAAGGCCGCAGCGGCGTGTAGCGGATCACCGTCAGCGAGCAGGGATCGGCCTGGATGCGCTGGCACTGGTCAAGGTGCAATCCCAGGCTATCCGCCACGATGGCCTTGATGACATCTCCGTGCGAGCAGATCAGGTAGGTCGCGTCCTTGCCGAGCCTGGCGTTCCAGTCGCGCACCGCGGCGACCGCGCGGTGCTGCATGTCGAGCATGGACTCGCCTTCCGAACCCGGAAACCTGACCGCGCTCGGGTGGGCCTGGACGACGGGCCACAGCGGGTCCTTCTCCAGTTCCTTCAGCGACTTGCCCGTCCACTCCCCGTAGTGGCATTCCCCCAGCCGCGGTTCGCTGACGACCGAGTCCATGCTGCCGTCACGAGCGGCCGCGATCGGCTCCGTGGTCTGCCGGCAGCGGTCGAGCGGGCTGGTCACGATCGCGTCGAGCGGGACGGACGCCAGCCGGGACGCGAGCGCGGCGGCCTGGGCGCGCCCGCGCTCGTCGAGGCCGACGCCGGGCAGCCAGCCTGTCAGCAGATGTCCGGTCGTGGCGGTGAGGCCGTGCCTGACGAGCAGAACCGTTGTCACGCTTCCCGACTCTAGGACATAGCCCGCATTTGGCGGACCAGGCACGCTCCGCGGCGCTCGCGTCATCTCGGGAAACCCTCTGGCCAGTTCAGCGCGTCGAGCGGAGCCGTGGCGCGCCAGCCGCCGGATCCGGCTACACGCCCTCGTCAGCCGCGCTCAGCCAGTACTCGGCCTTGCCGAAGCTGACCAGGTCGCCGGCCCGCACCGGAACGTTGCCGCGCACCAGCCAGCCGTTCACCCGCGTGCCGTTGGCCGAGGCCAGGTCGGTCAGCGTCCAGCCGTCCGGGGTGCGCTCCAGCCTGGCGTGCAGCCGCGAGACCGTCATGTCGGCGATCGCCAGGTCGCACCCTTCGTTCCTGCCGATGCTGAACTGGGTGGCCAAGCCGCGCGGGAACCGCAGCGGCGCGGGTCGTCTCGTCCCGTCCCCGGCGTCGCCGGCGCCCCCGGCTCGCGGCATGGCGCCCGTCAGCCTGCGGGCTGGCCCGCGGCGCGGCGACGGCGTCCGTGACGCGGGTTCGCCGGAGAAGGCGGCGCCTGAGCCTTGCCTGCGCGAGATCGCGGCCCGCAGCCGGCCGGCCAGCCCGCGGCCTCCTGCCGGCCTGGCGTCCGGGGCCTGGCCGCCCGGCCAGGGCAAGGACTGGCCAGGCAAAGACTGGCCAGGCAAGGGCAAAGACTGGCCAGGCAAAGACTGGCCGGGCAAGGGCGCCAGTCCGGGGGCGGCCTGGCCGGGGGCTGCTCCCGAGGCGGCCTGGCCGGGGGCGGCCTGGCCGGGCGTGCCCGGCAGGTCGGCGAGCAGTCGCGGCAGATCGGACTGGTGACGCGCCTCGAGCACCGCGTTCATGCGGAACAGGAACGTCTCGTGGGAGAGGCGGCCGGCCGCGTATTCGTCGGCGAGCTTGGCCACCACCTCGTCGCGATCGGCGCCGGAGGCGCGAAGGCCCCGGACCGGATGCGCGTCGGGCAGCGTCGGGGCCTCGGCGGCAGAACCCATGGAATGGAGTATCGGCACCAAGGCTGCCGAGCGCAAGAAAACCCGCCTGGGCGCCGGGCCGGCGGTCGCGCGTCAGACGCCGACCGCGTGCACGCCGCCGTCGGCGTGCAGGATCTCCCCCGTGGTGGCGGGGAACCAGTCAGAAAGCAGCGCCACGCAGGCCCGCGCGGCGGGCTCGGGGTCGGAGATCGACCAGCCGAGCGGCGCCCGCTCCGACCAGACGTCCTCGAACTTCTCGAAGCTGGAGATGGACTTGGCCGCAATCGTCTTCAGCGGCCCGGCCGCCACCAGGTTGACCCGGATCCGCTGCGGTCCCAGGTCCCTGGCCAGGTACCGGGCGCAGGACTCCAGGCCGGCCTTGGCCACGCCCATCCAGTCGTAGCCTGGCCAGGCCACGCTCGCGTCGAAGTCGAGGCCGACGACCGACCCGCCGCCGGACATCAGCGGCAGCGCCGCCACCGTCAGCGACTTCAGCGAGAACGTGGACACGTGCACCGCCCTCGCCACGTCCTCCCAGGACGCGGCGAGGAAGTTGCCGCCGAGCACGGCCTGCGGCGCGTTCCCGATGGAATGCACCACCCCGTCGAGCCCGTCGACGTGCTCGCTCACCCGCGCGGCGAGCGAGTCCAGGTGGGACGGGTCGGTGACGTCAAGCTCGAGCACCGGCGGCGGCTCGGGCAGCCGCCTGGCGATCCGCTCGACCAGGCTCAGCCGGCCGAACCCGGTGAGCACCAGCGTCGCGCCCTCCTGCTGCGCCACCCGGGCCACGTGGAAGGCGATGGAGGCGTCGGTGAGGACGCCGGTCACCAGGATCCGCTTGCCGTCGAGGATTCCCATGGATGTCTCGCTTTCGGTAATGGTGAGGGGTCAGTGGCCCATGCCGAGGCCGCCGTCGACGGGGACGACCGCGCCGGTGACGTAGCCGGCGTCCGGGCCGGCCAGGAACGCCACCGCGCCGGCCACCTCGTCCGCGCTCGCGTACCTGCCGAGCGGAATCGCGCCCATGATCGCCGCCTTGCGCTCCTGCGGAAGGACCGCCGTCATGTCGCTGTCGACGAACCCGGGCGCCACCACGTTCGCGGTGATCCCGCGCGAGCCCAGCTCGCGCGCCAGCGACCGGGCCAGCCCGACAAGGCCGGCCTTCGACGCGGCGTAGTTGGCCTGCCCCGCCGACCCGTAGAGCCCGACCACGGAGGAGATGAAGATCAGCCTGCCGCGGCGCATCCGCATCATGCCGCGCACCGCCCGCCTGGCCACCCGGTAGGCGCCGGTCAGGTTGGTGTCGAGCACGCTGGTGAAGGCGTCCTCGCTCATCAGCGCGAGCAACTGGTCGCCGGTGACGCCGGCGTTGGCGACGAGCACCTCGACCGGCCCCTGCTCGTGCTCCACGGCGGAAAAC
This sequence comes from Actinomycetota bacterium, assembly GCA_027314595.1. Lineage (GTDB taxonomy): Bacteria > Actinomycetota > Actinomycetes > Streptosporangiales > Streptosporangiaceae > Trebonia. Next base: position 4,725 of record DAHVAN010000440.1, read on the forward strand.
GCGGCGTCCACCGATCCGGCGTCCCGCACGTCGCAGCGCACGACGGCAAGGCCTTCCACCGGGTCGCCGGACCGTGAGGTGACCGTGACGCTGTCGCCGTCGCCGGCCAGCCGCCGCGCGATCGCCAGCCCGATCCCCCGGTTGCCGCCGGTCACCAGCACAGAACGGCCCACGTCCGCCTCCTCCTGCCCGATCTCCTCGATCGGCTCGCGTGCCGAGGGTACTCCCCCAGGGGTCCGGGGGGAGGGTCACCGGGGGCGTCCCCGGGAAGACACTGTTCACCTTGCCGTAAGGAGCCTGCCGTCCCGAATGCCGGCCGGCACGAAGTCCCCGGCCGGAGGTTTGTAGGAAACCGCTAAAACACCTGGCCGGCACGCCGAGCCTGCCCCCCGCGCGAGGGATGCCGCGGGAAGGGATACCTTCTTCACGTGGACGATGGCAACGCACGGATCGACCCTGAGTTCGCGGGGCTGCCGCTCCAGGCGCTCGCCGACGCCGCGCTCGGCCAGGCGCGGCAACTGGGCGCGCGGCACGCCGATTTCCGCGTGGAGCGGATCCGCGGGCAGCGGATCGTGCTTTCCGACGGCAAGCTGCAGACCCTGACGGACGCCGACGACAGCGGGCTCGCGGTCCGGGTCGTCATCGACGGCACCTGGGGCTTCGCCTCCGCCGTCGACCTGACGCCCGACGCCGCGGCCGCCGCCGCGCGGACGGCCGTGGAGGTCGCGCAGGTGGCCGCCGCGATGAACACCGAACGCATCGAGCTTGCTCCCGAGCCGGCCTACGGCGAGGTGACCTGGGTGTCGGCCTACGACATCGACCCGTTCACGGTCCCGCCCAAGGACAAGGCCGGCCTGCTCCAGGCCTGGTCCGCGCAGCTTCTCGCGCACCGTGCGGTCACGCACGCCGACGCGAGCCTGTACCAGGTCAAGGAGTGCAAGTTCTACACCGACGGCGCCACCACCGCCACGCAGCAGCGGGTCAGGCTGCACCCCGAGGTGACCGCCGTCGCGGTGACCGAGACCGGGTTCGACGACATGCGCACGCTCGCCCCGCCGGCCGGGCGCGGCTGGGAATACCTGACGGGCACCGGCTGGGACTTCCCCGCCGAGCTCGCCAGCCTCCCCGAGCTGCTCGAGGCCAAGGTGAAGGCGCCGGGCGTGAAGGCGGGCCGTTACGACCTGGTGATCCACCCGTCCAACCTGTGGCTCACCATCCACGAGTCCATCGGTCACGCGACCGAGCTTGACCGGGCGCTCGGCTACGAGGCCGCCTACGCCGGGACCTCGTTCGCGACCATCGACAAGCTCGGCAGCCTGCGGTACGGCTCGCCGGTGATGAACGTGACCGGGGACAGGACCGCGGAGCACGGACTCGCCACGGTCGGCTACGACGACGAGGGCGTGGCCGGCCAGTCGTGGGACCTGATCTGCGGCGGCATCCTGACCGGGTACCAGCTGGACCGCCGGATGGCGCGGCTCAAGGGGTTCGGCCGGTCCAACGGGTGTGCGTTCGCCGACTCCCCCGGGCACATGCCGCTGCAGCGGATGGCCAACGTGTCGCTGCGGCCCGCCGAAGGCGGGCCGGGCACCGCGGAGCTCATCGCGGGCGTCGAGAACGGCATCTACATCCTGGGCGACAAGTCCTGGTCGATCGACATGCAGCGGTACAACTTCCAGTTCACCGGCCAGCGGTTCTTCAGGATCAGGAACGGGCGGCTCGACGGGCAGCTGCGTGACGTCGCCTACCAGGCGACGACCACGGACTTCTGGAACTCGATGGAGGCGGTCGGCGGACCGCAGACCTACGTCCTCGGCGGCGCGTTCAACTGCGGCAAGGGCCAGCCCGGCCAGGTCGCGCCGGTCAGCCACGGCGCCCCGACGGCGCTGTTCCGGGGGATACGGGTGCTCAACACGGTGGAAGAAGGAAACACATGAGACAGGCTCGGTCTGCCGCCGGACAGGCAGGCAGATCATGATCCCGAACGGGGGCGTGGCGTCTGCCCAGGACACCGTCGAGCGCGCGCTGGCGGCGGCGAAGACGGGCGGGCAGGCGGGGACGGGCGAATGCATCGTGATCGCCGAGGAGACGTCGACGGCGAACCTGCGGTGGGCGGGCAACACGCTCACCACGAACGGGGTTTCCGCGACCCGCAGCCTGACGGTGATCGCCATCGACCGGCGGGGTCACGGCCCGGGCGCCGCCGCGGGAGCCGGCGTGGTCGCCCGGTCGGGGGTCAGGCCCGATCAGGTCGACGACGTCGTGCTCGAGGCGCGGAAGGCCGCCGCGGACGCCTCGCCGGCGGAGGACGCGGGAGATCTGGTGACCGCGGACGCCACGGTTCGTTCGGGAGAAAATGGCTGGTCTGATCTTCCAGCCGCCACCTCGATAGGAGTGTTCCGTTCCTTCGCGCGCGAGCTCGGGGAGACGCTGCGCGCCGCCGAGGGCGCGGGGCGCAAGCTGTACGGGTTCGCCGAGCACGAGGTCACCTCCACGTTCCTCGGCACCTCCACCGGGGTGCGGCTGCGCTACGACCAGCCGGCCGGGCGGCTGGAGCTGAACGCCAAGTCCGCCGACATGGCGCGGTCGGCGTGGGCCGGGGCCGCGACGCGGGACTTCACCGACGTGGACGTTCGCGCCCTGGACGCCGGGCTGGCCGAACGGCTGTCCTGGCAGGCGCGGCGGGTCGAGCTGCCCGCCGGGCGGTACGAGACGCTGCTGCCGCCGACCGCGGTGTCCGACCTGATGACGTACCTGTACTGGTCGGCGGGGGCGCGGGACGCCGGAGAGGGGCGGACGGTGTTCTCCCGGCCGGGCGGCGGCACGCGGGTCGGGGAACGGCTGACCGGCCTGGCGGCCGATCTGTTCAGCGACCCGGCCTACCCGGGCCTGGAGTGCGCGCCGTTCGTGGTCGCGCACGCGTCGGGGCGCGACTCCTCGGTGTTCGACAACGGGCTGCCCGCGGGGCGCGTGTCGTGGATCTCCTCGGGCGTGCTGGGCGCGCTGCACTCGAGCCGGTATTCGGCGGGGCTGACGGGGCTGCCGGTGACGCCGGCGGTGGACAACCTCATCATGACGTCCGGCTCTTCGCGGTCACTGGCCTCGATGATCGCCTCGACCAAGCGCGGGCTGCTGGTGACCTGCCTGTGGTACATCCGCGAGGTGGACCCGCGGACGCTGCTCCTGACCGGGCTCACGCGCGACGGGGTGTACCTCGTGGAGGAGGGCGAGGTGACCGGGGCGGTGAACAACTTCCGGTTCAACGAGTCACCGGCGGGCATGCTGGGCCGGGTGCTCGAGGCGGGCGCGACCGAGCAGACGCTGGCGCGGGAGTGGGGCGACTACTTCAACCGCGTGGCGATGCCGCCGCTGCGGGTGGAGGCGTTCAACATGTCGTCGGTCAGCCAGGCGAGCTGAGGCCCGCCTTTCGCCGTCTTTGGCCGTCTTTGGCCGTCTTTGGCCGCCCGGCCGCGGGCGGCGCGACCTGGGTGGGCCTTGACATCGGCTGCCGTGCGGTGTAGCAGGCTCGCCCCAAGCCGCGATACCGTTGAAGGGTGAGGGCTGGTCATCGTGGTGAGCAAGTGCACCTGGTAACGCAGGCGCGTCGGCCGATGTCCGAGGACATCGCGTACCGGCAGCACCGGTACCTGATCATGATGGCCATCCGCACCGCCTGTTTCGCGATCGCGGTCATCGTGTTCGTCAACCACGGGGGGTGGCTCACTGCCATCCCCGCGGTCGGGGCGATCATCATCCCGTATTTCGCGGTCGTCTTCGCCAACGGCGGACGTGAGCCGGACAACACGCGCGGGTTCATGGAGTACCGAGCGAAACTGCCGGCCAGCAGGGAACCACCGGACTCTTCCGGCCCAGGAAACGATCTCTCCAAGCGGGGGTAGCGCGGCGCGGTGGCCCGCGCCCGCCGGAGCGTCCTGGCCGACGGCGTGGAATCAAATAGACATTCGGAAGCTTCCGGACAGGCAGGCGGGACTCGCCAAGATCGGCGTTCGCGACCGCTGAAGAGGAAAAAAAGGCTTCCCGCAGATTGGCCTGCAATCGGGTCTTGACACATAGGGGGGTGTTTACGTGTACCATTCATAGAGGTGCTCTGGTCCCCCGTCGGGGCACCACTGCCGGCGTTCCGGGCCCCCGTCGGAGCGCCGATGAATGCGACGCAGGGTGGTTTGCCCCCGTAGCCACCCTGCGTCGCCCTTTTTGTACCCGCGGTTATTTCCCGGCCCTGGCTCGTTCCGGGCTTACTCCGGGCGGCGGAACTCCACGATCGCTATCCCGAGCATCACCGCGCCCATCGCCGCCACGATTCCCAGCGACACCCCGGCAGGGACCGGCCAGCCGTTCCACGTCACATCGGGGGCCAGCTTGGCGACGACCTCGGGCGGGGCGCTAAGGTGGCTGAAGACCGCGTGCCGCATGGGGCTGATGATGTAGGTCAGCGGGTCCACCCTCGTCAGCACGGTCAGCCAGTCGGGCAGCCCGTTAAGCGGGTAAAGCGCACCCGACAGGAAGAACAGAGGCATCACCAGCATCTGGGTTAGCGCCATGAACGCCTGTATCTGCTTTATCCGCGCCGCCATCATCACGCCGAACGCGGTAAGCGTGAACGACAAGAGCAGCAGCTCGCCGATTACCGTGAGGAACAGGCCGAGATCGTAGGGTACATGCGCGAGGCCCGCGAGGGCCAGGATCACGATTCCCTGAAACGTCGCCACGGTCGCGCCGCCGAGACATTTCCCGATGACAATCGCCGACCTGCTCACCGGCGCCACGAGCATCTCCCGCAGGAAGCCGAACTCGCGGTCCCAGACAATGGACGCGGCCGAGAAGATGGCGGTGAACAGCACCGACATGGCGAGCACGCCGGGGTAGAGGAACGTCCTGAAGTCGATGCCCGGCGGCAGCCCGCGGCCCGCGAGCGTGGACAGCCCGGTCCCGAGCACGAACAGGAACAGCACCGGCTGCACCAGCGAGGTGATCGCGCGCAGCCGGTCGCTGCGGAACCTGATCAGCTCGCGGCGCCAGACGATGCTGATCGCCCGCAGGTCCTGCCTTGGCCCGCTGTCCGGCACGGACACGCGGATTCTCTCGGTGACCAGGCGGCTGTCCGGGTCGGTGAGTTGCGTCGCCACTGCGGTCTACCTCCCCCTGCGGAACGCCATGACGTGGGCGCGGTTGCGGTCGCCGGCCGTCGCCTCCGCGTCCCTGATGGTCTTGCCTGTATAGGACATGAACACGTCGTCCAGGCTCGGCCGGGCCACGCTGACGCTGCGGATCTGCTGGCTGAGCTCGGCGAACAGGCGCGGGACGAACTGCTCACCCGCTTCCACGTTAAACGTCACCATGCCCTCGTGCACCGCCGCGTCCAGGCCGAAGGCCTGTTTCAGTTCCACGATGGCGGCACCGTCGTCGGCGGTGCTGATCTGCACCCGGTCCGTGCCGACGCTGGCCTTCAGGTTTTCCGGCGTGTCGATGGCGACGATCTTCCCGTGGTCGATGATGGCGATCCTGTCGCAGTTCTCCGCCTCGTCCATGTAGTGCGTGGTCAGGAAGATGGTGATGTCCTCCTGCCGCTTCAGGCCGTTGATGTACTCCCAGATGCTGGACCGCGTCTGCGGGTCCAGGCCCACGGTCGGCTCGTCGAGGAACAGCACGCGCGGCGCGTGCAGCAGGCCGCGGGCGATCTCCAGGCGGCGCTTCATGCCGCCCGAGTAGGTGGCGACCTCGGCGCCGCGGCGGTCCCACAGGCCCACCATCTCCAGCACCTGGCGCATCCGGTGGGCAAGCTGCGCCCGGGGCACGCCGTACAGGTCGGCGTGGAACCTCAGGTTCTGCTCGCCGGTCAGGTAGCTGTCAAGCGTGGTGTCCTGGAAGACCAGGCCGATGTTCCGCCTGACCGTGTCACGCTGTCTCACGACGTCGTGGCCGCCGACCGTCGCACTGCCGCCGGTGGGTTCGGCCAGGGTGCACAAGATCTTGATCGTGGTGGACTTGCCCGCGCCGTTCGGGCCCAGGAAGCCGAAGGTCTCGCCAGGGGTGACCTCGAAGCCGATGCCGCGCACCGCCTCCACCTCGCCGTACCGTTTGACCAGGTCTTTGACGCGGATCACCGGTTCGGTCATGCTGTGATACTCCCCTCGCTGCGCCAGTGCCGCTCGCCGCGCCGGCGGTCGCCCCGGAAAGGTCGCGTGAACAGGTTAACGCCGGCGGCCGGCTCAATCGGACGGCTCCGGGGTGTCGCCGGTGTCTTCGGTGTCTTCGGTGTCGCCGGTGTCGCCGGTGTCGTCCGTGTCGCCGGCCGGGCCGCCGGACTCGTCTTCCGCGAGGATGCGGTACATCGACCGCCGCGTCTCGACGAGCACCCGGCGGGCCTGCGCGAGCTGGCTCGCGGACCCCGCGCGCCGCACCTCCATGACGGCCATCATCACCTGGCGGATCATGTCGCCAAGCTCAAGCACCGCGTCGTCGGCCATGCCGGCGGCGGCGTCCCAGCACCTGCGGAGCTCCTCGGCGTGCGCCTCGGCGTACGACCGGCCCTCCTCGGTCAGCGTGTACATCCGGCGGCGGCCCTCGCCCTCGGGGCTGATCAGCCCCTCATCCTCGAGCTGCTGCAGGGCCGGGTAAACCGATCCCGCGCTCGGCCGCCACACCCCGTGGGTGCGCTCGGCGAGCTCCTGGATGATCTGGTAGCCGTTCCACGGATGGCCCTCGGTGAGCAGGTCGAGTATCGCGGCCCGGACGTCGCCGCGCCGGGCGCGCGGACCGCGCCCGAACGGATGACGGCCGAACATCGGCCCCAACGGCGGCACCGGCCCCGACTCCCACCAGCCCCAGCGAGGGCCGCCGTGCCCGGCCCAGCCGCGCTCGCCGCGGTCACCACGGTCTCCGCGGTCACCGCGTTCTCCGCCGCGTCCGCGGCCCGGGCCTCGTCCGGGCCGCGGACCCCATTCGGGGCGTCCCGGCCGGGGCGGTCCCCAGCCCTCGTCTCGCATGCCGCGCCTGTGCTCCTCATGCATGGCGCTTCACCTCTTTCGATGCTCTTCATATCGTCTTCGGTATCTCAACGATATATCGTTAACGTTCGCCGATACAACTCCGATTCCCGGTACTCCTTGTTCGCGCGGGCCGCCGTGGTGCCCGCGGCTCGCCGGTTCCGCTGCGCGGGCAGCGTGAGCCGGCACCCGAATGTTTGTGTGTAGTTTGGCCCCTTCACAGGGGTCTAACTACACACACAAATCCTGAGGCCCAGATGCAGGCTCGCGTCAGTCGGTCAGGGACGTGTAGGCGACGACGCCGCGGCGCATGGCGTCGATGGCGGCGCGGGCCGTGGCGGCCACGTCGCGATCTCGCGGACGCGCCGGCGCCGGCCACGCGGCCGGCGGCCGGCCCGCCTCCCGCTCCCGGTCGTCCGGCGGACCCGCCGTCGCCTCGCCCCCCGCGGCGCTCGCCGGCCGCTCAGGTCCGGGCGAGCCAGCCGCCTGATCGTCCGCCGGGGTCCTGGCGGCCCCGGGGACGGCGCCGGCGATCTGGTCGAGCAGGTCGATCAGCTGCTTCACCGAACGGACGAAGTCCCCTGGCGTCAGGCCGGGCGCCGAGTCGAGGACGTCTTCGAGCTTGGCGCCGCGCACCCACCGGTAGGCCGCCCACACGAACCCGGGGTCTGGTTCGCGCAGGAACGACAGGCCGCTGCGCTTTTCGAGCTGGTCGAGCTCGGCCCAGGTCCTGGTCATCGCGTCGAGCACGTCACGGACCGGCCCCTTGGGCAGCCGGGCGGCAGCGGCGTCGTCTTGCTGCTGGCGCGACTCGAAGGACAGCACCGAGACGCAGGCCGCCAGCTCGGCCGGGTTCAGGCCCGCCCAGAAGCCGCGGCGCAGGCATTCCGCCGCCAGCAGGTCGAGCTCGCAGTACAGCCCGGCCAGCCGCTTGCCGTCCGGCGTGACCGTGTCCTCATCCAGGTAGCCCAGCTGGTCCAGCACCGCGCAGACCTTGCCGAAGGTCCGGGCGATCACGTGTGACCTGCTGCCGATCTGCCGGTCGAGCTCGTCGGCCTCCCGCTTCTGCCGGAAGTAGCGTTCCGCGTACCTGGCGTGCTGCTCACGCTCCGGGCAGCCGTGACACGGGTGACGGCGGAGCTTGCGGCGCAGTTCGGCCATGTCGCCGTCGCCGTCGCCGTACCCGGGGTCGTCCTCAGGCCCGTCGTCGTCGCGCCCGCCGGCGCCGGGCTCGTCGTCACCCCGCGCCGCCTGCCGCCCGCGGCCGGCGCGCGCGTCCAGGCCCCTGGCGTCGAAGTCGCGGCCCGCGAGCCTGCTGCGCATCGACGAGACCAGGTCGCGGCGGTGCTTCGGCGAGCGCTCGCTGAACCAGGCTGGCACCCGGAGCCGTCCGACCGGCCCGGACGGCACGGGGAAGTCCGCGGCGGACAGCTGCTTCAGCTGGCCGCCGGCGGTGAGCACGAGCGGCCCGTCGGCGCGGGCCGGCCCGGGGGACTCGGCTGCGGGCGGCGGCGCGAGGACGATGGCCATGCCGGGCCGGCGTCCGCCGGGGACCGCGATGATGTCGCCGCGGCGCAAGGTGCCGAGCACGCGCAGCGCCTCGGCCCGCCGCGCGGAGGCCCGGCTCCTGGAGGCGCCCCGCTCGGCCTCGGTGAGCGCCCGCCTGAGCCTGGCGTACTCGGCGAAATCGCCGCGGTCGCAGGTCATCGACTTGGCCAGGTCCTCGAGCGAGGCCCGCGCGCGGGCGGCCCTGCTGGCCAGGCCGACCACGCCGCGGTCGGCCTGGAACTGAGCGAACGACGACTCGAGCAGCGCGGCGGCGCGCTTGCGCCCGGCACGCGCCGTCAGGTTGACGGCCATGGTGTAGGAGGGGCGGAAACTGGAGTTCAGCGGGTAGGTCCGGGCGCCGGCCAGCCCGGCCACGGCCCCCGGGTCGATGCCCGGCTGCCACAGCACGACGGCGTGCCCTTCGACGTCGATGCCGCGGCGCCCGGCCCGCCCGGTCAGCTGGGTGTACTCCCCCGGGGTGAGCGCGGCGTGCCCCTCGCCGTTCCACTTGTCGAGCCGCTCGATCACCACCGTCCGCGCGGGCATGTTCACGCCGAGGGCAAGCGTCTCGGTGGCGAACACCGCACGGACCAGCCCGGCGGCGAACAGTTCCTCGACGACCTCCTTGAACGCGGGGAGCATCCCCGCGTGGTGCGCCGCGATGCCCCGGCGCAGCCCGGTGACCCAGTCGTGGTAGCCGAGCACGGTGAGGTCTTCCCCGGGGATGTCCGCGGTGCGCCGCGCGGCCACGGACTCGATGTGCGCGGCCTCGTCCGGCGTGGTCAGCCGCAGCCCGGCGGCCAGGCACTCCCGCACGGCCGCGTCGCAGCCCGCGCGGCTGAAGATGAACGTGATCGCGGGCAGCAGCCCGGCCGCGTCCAGCCGGTCGATGATCTCGGGCCGGTACGGCGGCGGCGAGCGCCGCGGACGGTGCCCGCCGCGGCCGGGCCTCGACGAGGGCGAGCGGAAGGCGTCGCGCTGCGCGAGCCGGATGAGCTCGGGGTTGAGCTGGCGGTGGTCGTCGTCGGTGAACAGGTCGTACAGCCGCCGCCCGGCCAGCATGTGCTGCCACAGCGGCACCGGCCTGTGCTCGTCGACGATGACGGTATATTCCCCGCCCGATCCCGCCCTGCCGCGCACCTGGGCCAGCCAGTCGCCGAACTCCTCGGCGTTGCTCACCGTCGCCGACAGCGCCACCACCCGCACCGACTCAGGCAGGTGGATGATCACCTCTTCCCAGACGGCGCCGCGGGAGCGGTCCGCCAGGTAATGCACCTCGTCCAGCACCACGTAGCCGAGGTTGCGCAGCGTCGGCGAGCCGGCGTACAGCATGTTGCGCAGCACCTCGGTGGTCATCACCACGATCGGGGCATTCCCGTTGACGCTGTTGTCCCCGGTGAGCAGCCCGACCCTGTCCGCGTCGTACCTGCGCAGCAGGTCGTTGTACTTCTGGTTGGAAAGCGCCTTGATCGGGGTCGTGTAGAAGCACTTGCGGCCCCGGGCGAGCGCCAGGTGCACCGCGTACTCCCCCACGACCGTCTTGCCCGACCCCGTCGGCGCGGCCACGAGCACACCGTCCCCGCCGGTCAGCGCGCCGCAGGCGGCCACCTGGAACGGGTCGAAGTCGAAGTCGTAAAGCTCGCGGAACGAGGTGAACTCCGGGGCCGCCTGCCGCTCACGAAACCGCGTGTAGCGCCCGGCCGGAGTCACCGCCGGTGTGCTCATGGCTCCAAGCGTATGGGACGGATCGCACCAGGAGCCTCACCGACCGGCGATCCCGGCCGCTACCAGGACAAATCCCGCGTGTCAGTTCAGCGAGCTGTCGGCGTCCACCGGCTCGGGCGTCTCGAGCGGCGCGAGCTGGTCGTCGGCCAGGTTCTCGTACGGCGACGGATGCTGGCGGGCGTAGCGCTTGTCGTTGAGGTAGATGAGGACCTCGGCCACCTCGACGAGCACCACGACGATCCCGCCGAGCATGAGCATCGTCATCGGGTCCGGGCTCGGCGACGCGATGCCGGCGAACACGAAGATCAGGAAGAGGATGAGCCGGCGCCACTTCCTGAACCGCTCGTGGGTGACGATCCGGGCGAGGTTCAGCATCACCAGGAACAGCGGCACCTCGAAGCACAGGCCGAATCCAAGGATCATCGCCAGCCAGTAGCCGAAATAGGTATCGGCGGTGTACAGCGTGGCCGTGCCGGGCGCCGCCATGCTCATGAGGAACCGCAGGCCGCGGTCCATCGCCAGGTAGGCGAAGAAGCAGCCAAGGCCGAACAGCGGGATCGCGGCACCGAGGAACGTGTAGGTCCAGCGCTTCTCCTTGCGGTAAAGCCCCGGACCGATGAACGCCCAGATCTGGTACAGCCAGATCGGGCTGGCCAGGATGGCGCCGGCGAAGATCGCGATCTTCACCTTGAAGTAGAAGGGGTCGAGCACACCGAAGAACGCCAGGTAGCGGCCCGTCACGCCGGTCTCGCAGCGCCCCACCGCGTGGCAGAACGGCACCTGCATGAAGTTCCAGATCCTGACGTAGAAGACCCAGCCCGCGATCGCGCCCGCGAGGACCGCGAGGGCGATCTTGACCACACGGTTCCGCAGTTCGCGCAGGTGGTCCATGAGGGGCATCCGCCCCTCCGGGTTCTCCCGGCGCTTCATCCGCATGTAGCGCTCGCCCACGATGCGCGCGCCCGCCACCGCGCCGGGCCTGTCCGCCATGACCGTCAAGTCCCTTCCGGGGCGCCCCGGGTCAGCGAGTCTGCTGGCTGTCCGAAGAGGTCGTGCCGTTGGCGCCGACCGTCTGCTGGAGGTTGTTGAGCTGCTCCTGCAGAGCCGTGATCTGGGCCTGCGGGTCGGTCGCGGGCTGGGCCGCCTGCAGCTGGGCGGAGGCCGCCGGGGCGACCTGGGCCGTCGTCGAGGCAGCCGGCGCGGCCGGCTCGTCTTCGTGCAGGCCCTGCACCTCGGTCTTCAGGATGCGCATCGACTTGCCGAGGGAACGCGCGGCATCGGGCAGCTTGCGCGACCCGAACAGCACGATGATCACGACCGCGACGATCAGGATCTTCCACGGGCTGTCGAACAGGTCACCAATCATTTGCGTCCTCTGTTACAGGGGGTGAGTCCCGCACGCTGAGACTCGCTTCGGGAACGAGTCTACACGTCATTCGGCGCACGGCCAGGGGTGGAGCGCGCGCGCGTGATCATCGCGACACCCCCTAACCAGGCACATCTTCGAAACTTATCGGAGCCTGGCGAAGATATTCTCATTCCACACCAATATCGTGTAATCCCGGTAATGATAGGTCAGGGACGGCGGCCCGAACGTCGCCACAGCGGCGCGCGCGGACACCTGGTACGCCCCGACCGTGGACAGCACGCAGAAGTTCGCACGCTGCCGCGCCGGGTCGTACCACGAGCTCTTCCCCTCCCACTGCCGCGCCGCCAGGTACCGGCCCCGCGTTGTCACCGGCCGCAGGCTTATGGCCCCGCCGCTTTCCGCCGTCACGATGTTGGCCTGCCAGTACCCGCTGACGCCTGACGTGAGATGGTGCGCGCGCAGCCACGTCGTCAGGTCCGCGTACGCCGGCGCCGAGGCGGGCCGCGTGGCGCCGTAACCGAGCATCGCCGCGTAGCCGGCCAGCACGACGCCGAGGACCAGCCCCGCCCGCGCCACTACCACCCGCTCGCCGAGGAGGCGGCCGGCCAGCACGGCGCCGAACGGCAGGACCGCGGTGATCTCGCGGGTGTCGAGGATGTCGGTCGCGGGCACCGTCGCCAGGTACGCCGCGACGTTGAGCGCGATCGCGGTCACCAGCACCGGCTCGATGAGGGCATCGCGGCGGAAGTACCGTCGCGCCGCGGCGCAGAACCCCCACCCGACCAGGGCGACGCCGATGAGGTGGGTCACCGCGAAGACGACGGCGCGCCCGGATCCGGCGCCGAACAAGTCCGCGCCGAACAGCTCGAGCAGGCCCTGGCCGGTGAGCCGCACGCTGCGGCCGAGGACGGCGGCGGGCACCAGCCTGGTCGCCACCGTGCTCATCCGCCATCCGCCGAGCGCCTCGACCAGCGCGATCCCGGCGAGCCCGGCCGGAATGGACAAGACAGCGGCAGCCGCGAGGGACAGCTCGTACCACTGTGCCCGCAGGGATTGCCTGTGCACGACGGCGCCCTGGTACACCCGGACGGCGCAGACGATGGCGAGCGGCGCCGCGCCGATGACGGCCACGAGCTCGTCCGCCACCAGAACCCAGGCGAGCACCAGCCACACCAGCACCGGGACATACCAGCGGCGCCCTGCCAGGTCGATGAGCAGCAGCACGGCGAGCGCCGGGACCGAGGTGCCCATGTGGTCCGGCGACAGCATCACCGTGCCCGTGCCGCTGCCGAGCTGCGGGGCGAGCATGATCCCGCCGGCCAGCAGCGCGCGCACCAGCCCGGCCCGGCCCCGGGCGCGTCCCCTCGCCAGGAAGGCCGCGAGCAGGACGAGCAGCGTGTAGGTCATCGCGCCGCCGACGTGGATCACGTCGGCGGACAGCCCGCGGACGGACTCGATGAGCATGTACTGCGGCAGCTCGGTCGTGTAGAAGGTGACGTCCGCGACCCACCAGCCGCGCAGCAGCGGGTTGCCGTGCAGCATCGCCTGCGCCTGGAGCGCGGCGGAGGCACCGTCGGCGTTGAACGGCGCGACCAGTGACTGGCGCAGGTACAAGGTGAACAGGGCGGCCGCGACGAGCAGCAGCCCGCCGGCCCAGGCAAGCACGGATCGC
>DAHVAN010000445.1 GCA_027314595.1 Actinomycetota bacterium
TGTGGAGAGCACTGCGCACCCGATCGCCGAATAGGAATGTCCATTAATCTGATAGGAATTTGCTAGCCGCGGGCCGCCGGATCCGCGCGGCCCCTGGTCATCCTCGTCGACAACTACGACTCGTTCACCTATAACCTCGCGCACCTGCTGGTCACGGCGGGCTGCCGGGTCGAGGTCGTCCGCAACGACGAGGTGCCCGCCGGGCAGGTCACGGGGTCCGGCCCGGCGGGCGTGGTGATCTCACCGGGCCCCTGCGCCCCGCCCGAGGCCGGCATCAGCGTCGACGTGGTCCGCGGCTGCGCGCGCCGGGGCATCCCGCTGCTCGGCATCTGCCTGGGCCACCAGGCGATCGCGGCCGCGTTCGGCGCGGCCGTGATCAGGGCGCCGCGCCCGGTCCACGGGCAGATCTGCGAGGTCGCCCACGACGGCCGCGGCGTCCTCGCGGGCCTGCCGCAGGGCTTCGAGGCGACCCGCTACCACTCGCTGATCGTCGAGGAGGACTCGCTGCCGCCCGTGCTGGGGATCACCGCCCGCTCCGGTCCGCTTCCGATGGGCCTGCGCCATGCCGCCTGCCAGGTCGAGGGCGTCCAGTTCCACCCCGAGTCGATCCTCACCGCACACGGCGACGCGATCGTCCGCAACTTCGTCCGCGCCGCTGTCCGGCAGAGAAGTCCCGAACGAGCCGTGGCGCCTCCCCGCGCATCCCTCCTCCCGTTCCGGATGTCATTAGTTATGCTGTGCCCACTGGCAGCAATCGAATGGGGGCGCGCGTGGAGGGCATCTTCGACGAGGCCGAGAAGGCCGCGGGCAAGGACCCGAACGAGGTCCAGGACCTGACGCAGGACGCGGAGCAGTTCGCGGACAAGGAGACAGGGGGCAGGTTCGACTCCGGGATCGGCGACGCGGGCTCGGCGCTCGACAAGGAGATCGACCAGCAGGACCAGCAGCAGTAGAGCACGCGACGCGAGCGCCCGCCCCCGGCGATCCCCGGGGGCGGGCGCTCGCCGTTCGTGTCAGCCGTTCACGAAGACCGGCTTGCGCACGGCGGCGAACGTGTTCGTCTTCAGGCCAGCGGCGAGCGGGTCCCCCTTGAGGTTGTTCCTGCCGATGACGTTGCCGACGATCACGTTGCCGTCCAGGTCCTCGGCCGCCGCCGGGCCGTGCGCGTGCATGGTCACGCCGGACAGCCCGTTGCCGGCGATGTAGTTGCCCGCCACCACGCTGTCGTAGGAGGCCGTGCCGGGAGCCGCGTTCGCGAACAGCACCCCGGCGCCGCCCTCGCCCTTGACTCCGTTGCTGGTCACCACGTTGTCCCTGATGAGGTTGCGGTAAACGCCCGCGACACGGGGCTGCGGCACGCCGGGGGGCTGACCGCGCCGGGGTTGTGCCCGGGCACGGTGATCCCGCAGTCCTCGGCGTTGCCGGTGACGACGTTGTCCTCGACCACGTTGTTGTGCGTGGGCCCGATGTCGTCGGTCAGCAGCACCCCGCCGGAGTTGCCGGCGATGTAGTCGTGGCGGATCGCCGAGTAGGCGACGTTCCCCGCGGAACCCGCGGCACACCATCGATCCCGCGCACGCCTGGCTGCGCGCCCGCATCGCGGAGATCGCCGCGGAACTCGGCCAGCCCGGCGCCGGCCGCTAGCGGGCGCCGGAGGCCAGCCGGTCGATGCACTCCCGGCTGCCGCACGTGCGCGCGCTCCCGGCCGCGCACACCTGCCCGCAGGCGCAGCGCCGGGTGTTCATCTCGAGCTCGCGGCGCTTCCACTCATCCCACGGCACGAGCTCGCCGTCGATCGTGACCACTCGCAGCAGCCCGCCGCTGCCCAGCAGCAGGAACTCCCGGTGATCCGCCGAAGGCCGGACCGAATCCATAGCGGTCCAAGGATATCCGCCCCGCCGTTCGGGCTGATCGAGATCTTTGTCCCGAACCAGGGGTGCCGGCCCTGCGCCGCACTCGCTCACCCCCGCGGGGCCGGCCTGCGCGGGAGCGGTTTCAGAGGGAGCATTCAGGAATGAGCGCTACGTTACGGGCATGGACGAATTCCGGGCCCGCCGGGTAGTCGACGCGCTCCGTGACCGTGGCGTCAACGCGCACCTGCTCCGGGCCGGCGTGGATCACTACGGCGTCAGCGTGCCGCTGCCCGGCGGCCGCGAGGCGCAGTGGGACAGCGACGGGACGGCCGGCCTCGAAGCCCAGGTCATGCTCGACGGCGACCTGGTCGGCTACGTGCCCGAGATCGAAGGCTCCGAAGATTTCGACGAGACCCAGATCGTCGACGCCATCGTCCGCACCGACTACGACCAGCCCGTCGCCAGCCAGCGCGCCGCCGCGCCGCCCGACGCCCCCGCGCTCACCCGCGAGGGCGGCGTCTTCCGCCGCTTCCTCGACGGCTTCAGGTACGGGTAGCGCGTCAGCCTGGTCCAGCGTCCCGCGCGAACCAGTGGCTCGTGCCACGTTCTGGGCCAGATGCGCAGGTGCCCCAATGCTGCTGGGCCAGATGCGCAGGTGCCCCAGCTACGTGACGGATTCCCGGCAGCCCCCGCTGCGGCGGAGCGAGCCGGTCCCCGTGGGCGGCCGGTGCCGCGGGCGTGACATCATCGCCTGGGCTCAGGGGGCGCGGATGCCGGCCCTCGTCTGGTAAGTCATAGTTAGCTCAGGGCAAGCAAGTACCCGTTCGGGTCGTAGGTGGGGAGCGTATCCCGGCATGACGGTTAATTCCGATGTGGCAGGCGCGCCGGCGCGGGCTGGCCGTGCGCTCGGGCCGCACTACAAGTGGATCGCGCTGTCCAACACGACACTGGGCATGCTGATGGCGACGATCAACCAGTCCATCGTGCTGATCGCGCTGCCCGACATCTTCCACGGCATCGGGCTGGACCCGCTCAGCCCCGGCAACACCAGCTACCTGCTGTGGATGTTCATGGGATTCCTGGTGGTCTCGGCGGTCCTTGTGGTGTCCTTCGGCCGCCTTGGCGACATGTTCGGCCGGGTGCGCATGTACACGCTGGGCTTCGCGGTCTTCAGCGTGGCCTCGATCTTCCTGACCGTGACCTGGATGCACGGCGCGCAGGGAGCGATGTGGCTGATCGTCTGGCGGGTGGTGCAGGGCATCGGCGGCGCGTTCCTGTTCGCCAACTCCGCCGCCATCGTGACCGACGCCTTCCCGGCCAACCAGCGCGGCACCGCCCTGAGCGTGAACTCGATCGCGGCGATCGCCGGGTCGTTCATCGGGCTGATCCTCGGCGGCGCGCTGGCCCCGGTGAACTGGCACCTGATCTTCCTTGTCTCGGCCCCGATCGGCGCGTTCGGCACCATCTGGGCCTACTTCATGCTGCACGACATCGGGGTGCGCAAGCACGCGCGGATGGACTGGTGGGGCAACCTGCTGTTCGGCGCAGGACTGATCGCCATCCTGGTCGGCATCACCTACGGCCTGCTGCCGTACGGCGGGCACCCGATGGGCTGGACCAACCCGTGGGTGCTCAGCGCGCTCTTCGGCGGCCTGGCGCTGCTGATCGCGTTCGTTTACGTCGAGACCAGGGTCGCCGAGCCGCTGTTCCGCATCTCGCTGTTCAGGATCCGGGCGTTCGCCGCCGGGAACATCGCGAGCCTGATGCTGGCGATGGGGCGCGGCGGCATGCAGTTCATGCTGATCATCTGGCTGCAGGGCATCTGGCTGCCGCTGCACGGGTACGGCTACAGCCAGACCCCGCTGTGGGCCGGCATCTACCTGGTGCCGCTCACGGTCGGCTTCCTGCTGGCGGCGCCGCTGTCCGGAGTGCTGTCCGACAGGCTCGGCGCCAAGGCGTTCACCGCGGGCGGCGCCCTGCTGACCGGAGCGACCTTCCTGATGCTGACCTTCGTCCCGGTGAACTTCGCTTACTGGCAGTTCGCGGTCGTCATCGCCCTCAACGGGTTCGGCTCCGGCCTGTTCTTCTCGCCGAACTGGGCGGAGATGATGAACTCGGCGCCGCCCAGCCAGCGCGGGGCGGCTGGCGGCATGATCGCCACCTTCCAGAACTCCGCGTTCGTGCTGTCGATCGGCATCTTCTTCACCCTGATGGTGGCAGGCCTGTCCAGCACGCTGCCGGCGAGCATGTTCGGCGGCCTCACCGCGCAGGGCGTGCCGGCCGCCGCGGCCGCGCCGATCTCGCACCTGCCCCCGATCGGCGTGCTGTTCGCCTCCTTCCTCGGCTACAACCCGATGCGGCAACTGCTCGGCCCGCTGCTTGCGCACATGAATCCGGCGCACGCCGCGTACGTGGCCGGGCGGGAATTCTTCCCGCACCTGATCACCGGCCCGTTCCACCACGGGATCGGCGTGGCCTTCGGTTTCGCCATCGCGGCCTGCGTGGTCGCAGCCGTCGCCTCGGCGCTGACCGGCCGCAGGGCGCCGGCGAGCGCCGCGCGCGAGCCCCTGGGTTACGAACTGGCGGCCGTGGCCGCCGAGGGCGCCTTCGAGCCCAGCGAACTCGTCGTCCCCGACGTGGCGGAAGAAGGCGCCGAACCGCCGGACAGGCCGGGCAAGCCCGACTGAGGCAGCCGTCAAGCGCGATGCCCGCCCGGCACCAGCTCGCCGGGGCGAAGGGCAGCCAGGCGCGGCTGCGCGCCAGCCAGCTCATCGACACGCTCCAGATCGGGCACCGGCGCGACGCCTACCCGGCCCGGCTGTCCGGCGGCGAGCGGCAGCGCGTCGCCATCTTCCGCGCCGGAACTGGTGATCCTCGCCCTGGCGGGCCCGGTCATCGCGGTCGCCGGCGCACTCATCCCGGCGAGCTGGGCGGCGAGCTCCCGCACCGCCACCGCTTTGCGCACGGAGTAATCCGAGAATCATCATCCCGAACGCAGGCGTGCTCCACCCGGTCCGTCCCCTGTCTGCTGGCCCGGGCACGGACCGGGCCAGGCGCCCGCCCCGGCGGGCCGGCCGTGCACGTACCCGCGCCACACCACATGTATGTGTGTAGTTTGACCCCGCGCGCGGGGTCAAACTACACACGGTCTTCCTGAGGGCATCCGCGTCCTGCCGGGCGGGCCTCGGGTCACCCGCTCCCGAACTCATGGGTCGCCTGCACCCAGGCCCGCACGAGCTCGGGCCGGCAGCCTTCCATCTCCCCGATCCCGGTGCACATGACGAAGCCGCCGCCCTCGCCGGCCCGCTGGCACACCTCCCGCGTGGTCTCACGGACCTCCGCGACCGTGCCCGCCTGCAGCAGCGAGTTGCGCATCCCGCCCATGACGCACAGCGTCTTGCCCGCTACCTCCTTGACCTTGACGATGTCGCTGGCCTGGAACCAGCCGACCGACTTGCCGGCCGGCAGCTCGGTCAGGTAGTCGAGCCGCTTGTTCCAGATGCCCTCGTAGAACACGACCGGGGTGATCTGGTTCTCGATGAGCCGCAGCTGCATCTGCCGTAGCTGCGGCCAGTAGAACCGCTCGAACTGCGCCAGCGACATGAAGCCGTCGGAGCCGCGGTGCAGCGGGATGAACGCGAACCGCAGGCCGGTCGTGCGCGCGAAGGAGATAGCGTGCTCGAGCTGGATCTCGAGCACCCGGTCCTGCGCCTGGAGCAGCTGCGACGGCCGGCGCAGTATGTCGGTCATCACCCCGCGCATGCCGCGCAGCGTGTCCGACATGAAGTCGAACGGCGCCTCGATGAGGGAGCCGGCGAACGGCGGCGGCGCGAATCCGAGCGCCCCGAGCCGCTGCGCGGATCGGACCGCCCACGCTTCGGCCGCGGCCTGCCCCTCGGCGGCGGCGGCGAGGGCCTTGAGGGCGGCGGCCACCGGCGGCGTGCCCAGCACGGCCAGGTTGAACAGGTTGTACGTGCCGAACGCCGCCATGGCGAGCGGCGGCAGCAGCGCCAGGCCCTCCAGCTCGGAGAACGCCCGCGGCAGGTACGTCCGGATCGCCCAGTCCGCCGGGTCCTTCAAGAAGGCGTCGTAGTCCTCGCCGGTCATGAACTCGTGCTCGGCGAACTGGAACGAGCCCGTTTCCGGCAGCCCGTGACCGGGCCACTTGGTCATCCTGTCGCCCAGCGCCAGCGCCGGGCGCGGGTCGTTGAACAGCCCGAAGATGGCGTCCGGCTGGAAGTGCAGCGCGGCCTGCTCCAGTAGCTGCTGCCGCTTGTCGTGGTCCTCGACCAGCCGCTGGTGGCTGACGCCGCCCCAGTCGGCCAGGAAGTAGCCGGCCGGCATGAAGATCGGCACGCGGTCGGGCTTGCGCAGCGCGTAGGCGTCCTCGAAGCGGGCCTTACGCTCCGCCAGCAGCTGTTCAGGGGACTTGCCGGCGTCCGCCTCCAGCACGGGCGACGCCGTGATGTCGCTGGTCATCTGGCTTCAACTCCCGTCCAGCTCTTGGCCAGGTTCACCGCGTCCGCCGCGGTGGACCCGTAGGCGTCGGCGCGCGCGTACTCGCGGACGGCCTCGTCCACGGTCCCGCCGCCGATCATGATCTTCACGTGGTCGCGCAGCCCGGCCTCCCGCAGCGCCTGGACCGTCTCCTTCATCGCGTCGAAGGACAGCGTGAGGAACCCGCTCAGCGCCACGATCTCGGGCCGCACCTCGCGCACCTTGGCCACGAAGGTCTCCGGGGCCACGTCCACGCCCAGGTCGAAGACCTCGAAGCCGTTGACGTCGAGCATGAAGGACACGATGTCCTTGCCGATGTCATGGATGTCGCCCGCGACCGTGCCGAGGACGATCGTGCCGTTCCTTGCGGCATCGACCGAGCCGGCCATCCGCGGCTTGGCCATCTCCGATATGGCCCTGAGCGTCTCGCCTGCCAGGATGAGCTCGGGGATGAAGTACTCCTCATCCTCGAAGCGCTGGCCCACGATCGCCATCGCCTTGCGGCAGTCCTCGAGCACCTCCAGCGCGGGCGTGCCGCCGTCGAGGAGCCGTCTGGCCAGCTCGACCGCCTCCTCGTCGCGCATGTCGGCGATGGCGTCAACTAGTTCGCCGCTCATCGTTGTCTCCTCTCTGCTATGGGCTCCGCGGGTGTCAGGACCTGCGCGAGCCGGGCCCGAGGAGCCCGGCTCGGTAGGCCCGGGTATAGGCCAGGCAGTGCCGGTCCTGCCCGAGCAGCAGTTCGGCGGCCCGCAGCGTGGCCAGCAGTTCGCCGTCGAGCGGATCGCAGATCGCGCAGTCGAGCCCGGCCGCCACGGCCAGGGCCAGGAACGTGCGGTTCACCAGGTGCCGTGCGGGCAGGCCGAACGACACGTTGCTCAGGCCGGCGCTGATATGGGCGCGCGGGAATTCCGCGCGCACCGCGGCGATCACCTCCAGCGCCACCACAGCGGCGCCCCCCGCCGTCGACACCGCCATGACCAAGGGGTCCACGAAGACGTCGGCATCGTCGATTCCGGCGCCGCGGGTGGCCGCCATCAGCCGCCTGATGACCGCGAGGCGCTGCCCGGCGTCCGCCGGGATGCCGGTGTCGTCGAGCGCGAGCGCGATGACCGGGCAGCCGTGGTCCCGGGCCAGCGGCAGCACGCCGTTCAGCCGGGCCGGCTCCCCGGTGATCGAGTTGACCAGCGGGGCGGTGCGGGCGACGGCCAGCGCCGCCGTCAGCGCCGCGGGGTTGGCGCTGTCCAGGCACAGCGGGACGTCGACGGCCTCCTGGACGGTTTCCACCAGCCACCGCAGGTCGTCAGGCTCACGGTCGGGACGGGTGCCGGCGTTGACGTCGATCCGGTGCGCGCCCGCCGCTTGCTGGCTGGCGGCCAGCGACCGGATGAACGCCGCGTCGCGGCCGGCTATGGCCCTGCCGACCTGCCCGCGAGTGCCGTTGATCTTCTCGCCGATGATGTGGAACATCTCTCACCCGCCCGGGAACCTGGGGACGTCCGCGATCGTGGGGACGTCCGCGATCGTGGGGAACTGCATCGAGCGCGCGAACAGGCGCTGGAAGCCCGGGAAGGTGGTCAGCTCGACGTAACCGATGCCGTCGGCGATCCGCCAGGCGCGCTCGCGTTCGGTCGCCGACAGCAGCGCGGCCTTGGCGCCCGCGCCGGCCGCGTTGCCGACCTGGCGGTAGGCGGCCCGGGGGAACCTCGGCAGCAGCCCGATGCCCAGCGCGCTGTCGATGTTCAGGTAGCTGCCGAAGGCGCCCGCCACGATGACCTCCTGGACATCGGCCGGATCGGTCCCGGTGACCGCGAGCACCACCCGGACGCCCGCCGCGATGGCGCCCTTCGCCAGCTGGATCTCGTCGACGTCACCCTGGGTGACGACGATGTCCGTGCCGCTTCCCGTTCCGGCGGCGGGAGCGAGCAGGACCTCCAGGCCGTCGCGCCCGCGGCGCACGCCAGGCGCGTCCCGCCGCAGCCGTCCGCGCTCGTTGATGAGCCCGGTCCTGTGCAGCTCGGCGACCGCGTCCACGATGCCGGATCCGCATATCCCCGTCGGCCGCGTGTCGCCGACCACTCGCAGTTCGACGCCGTCCGGCGTGAACCGGACACCCTCGATGGCCCCGTCCGCTGCCCGCATGCCGTCCCGGATGTGGGCGCCCTCGAAGGCTGGCCCGGACGCGCACGACGCCGACGTCAGCGCGGGACCGGCGGGCCGGCAGAGCGCGATCTCGGTATTGGTCCCGATGTCCAGGCCCACGGCGACGCGATCGGCGCGGTCCAGGCCGGTGGCCAGCACCATGGCCACGTGGTCGGCGCCGACGAACCCGCTGACGCAGGGCAGCATCTGGACGTAAGCCCCGGGCGCGAGCTCGAGGCCGAGCTCCCGGGCCCGCACGTCCACCGGGCGTGACGTGGCGGGGACGAACGGGGACGCCGACAGCTGACGGGTGGGCAGCGCGAGCAGCAGATGGTGCATCGCGGTGTTGCCGGCCACGCAGGCCGCGGCGATCTGGTCCCGCGCGATCCCGGCCTCCGCGGCCAGCGTGCCCGCCAGGTCGTTGATCGCCGAGCGGACGGCGCCGGCCAGCCGCTCCGCCCCGCCCGGCTGCCTGACCGCGTGCGCGAGCCGGGCGATCACGTCCTCGCCGTAGGCGATCTGCGGATTCATCACCCCGGCCGCAGCGAGTTCCTCGCCCGTCTCCAGGTCGGCCAGGTAGCCCGCGATCTTCGTGGTGCCGAGGTCCACCGCCAGGCCTGCCGGACGGCGCCCGGGCGCGGCGAACCCGACGACCTCGTGGTCGCGGACGTAGGCGGTGAGCCGCCACCCGGTGCGCCGCGCCAGCGGCGAAAGCTGGCGCAGCACCGCCGGCTCGGCGGTGAGCCCGTCCAGGCCATGGGCGGCGCGCAGCGCCTGAGCGACCCGGTCGAAGTCGGAGCGATGATCCGACAGCGTGGGCGCCGACGTCTGCGCCTGCCAGCCGCGCACCACCGCTTCCACCGTGACGTCCCTGGCAAGTCCGCCGGTCTGCAGCCGCTGGCTGGTGACCAGGGACGCCCTGGGGACGTGCACCCGCACGTTGCCCGCCACGCGAGCCTGGCAGGCCAGCCGCTGCCCGGCGGCAAGTTCGGACTCCGGCAGCAAGCCGCGTTCGGCCTCGCCGGCCTCGCCGGCGTCGCCGTCGAGCACCGCGAGCAGGCAGCGGCCGCAGTGCCCGTGGCCGCCGCAGACCGACGCCAGCCCGATCCCCGCCGCCTGCGCGGCGTCGAGCAGGGAAGTCCCGGCGGGGACCGCTACGCGTTTGCCGACCGGCTCGAAGTCGATGCGGCACAGCTCAGCCGACATAACCGCTCACAAGGCTCGTTCTCGTTCTCTGGAGTTGAAAGCAGGCTCAGGCGTGCGAGCTTTGCCCAAACGGACAATCCGGCGGCGCGGTCGCGGCGGCCAGGGGCCTAGGACCGGACAATTAAGGACCTTGGTCCCTGGCCGTGACTGCGCGGAACGGATATGAGAAAGGTGACTCGAGGACCGGCCGCGGCGGGAGCTTTCGCGATGCGCACGAAGATCATTGCCTGTCAGGTCTTCGTGGAGGAGCTGCGCTCGCTGTTGCCCGAGGACGTGGACATTGACACGCTTGACATGAGCCTGCACGAGCGGCCCCGCTCGCTGCGGCAGATGCTGCAGGATCGCCTCGACGCGTCCCGGGACTGCGACACGATCGTCTTGGGCTACGGGATGTGCGGCCAGGCCACGGTCGGCTTGCGCGCGACGCACTGCCGGCTGGCCCTGCCCCGGGTCGATGACTGCATCGGCATGTTCCTCGGCTCGCGAGCCGCTTACCGCGAACAGCACCGGCAGGAAGCCGGCACCTACTTCCTGACCAAGGGCTGGATCGGCTCGGGCGTGACGACCCCGTTCTCCGCCTATGACGCCGTCCGCGAGCGCTGGGGCGCCGAACGCGCCGAACGGGTCCGCGGCGCGATGCTCGGGCACTACCGGCGCCTGGCGTTCGTCCGCACCGGCGGCGAGGGCGAGTCGCTCGCGGCGGAGCGCGCGCAGGCGCGCGCCACCGCCGGGCGTTTCGGCCTCAGCTACGACGAGATCGAGGGCAGCCGCGAACTCGTCCACCGCCTGCTGTACGGCCCCTGGGACGAGCGGTTCCTGGTCGTCCCGGAAGGCGGCACCATCCGGCTGACCGATTTCCTCCCCGAGCGCGGCTGTTCACTGTAGTCCTGGCGCGCGATGATGCTTACTGTGCGCGCGATGCGCGGCGGCATCACCGACGCCTGCTGGTGCGCCGGGCCAGCGCGGCCGCCCGCTCCCGGATCGGCGAACAGCTGGCCGCGGCGGCCCGCGCGGACGGCCCGATCACCAAAACCTTCATGAACTGGGCCCTGGGTCAGGTGCTGCCTCAGGACGCCTCGGTCGTCAGCGAATACTGGGCGCGCCCCGAGCTGCCCGGCTGCGACGGGCCGCTGAGCTTCTTCGGCACTCCGCCGGCCGGCGGCCTCGGCTGGGGGCTGCCGGCGGCCATGGGCCTGAAGCTGGCCCGGCCCGAACGTGCCGTCATCGCCGCGGTCGGCGACGGCGCCTACATGTTCGCCAACCCGGTGCTCTCGGGAGAGCGCTGCACGCGGTCCAGGCCGAGCACCGGCAGGCCGTCGTGAACGTCTCCTGCCAGGACTGAGCGCTCGGCGACGCCGGCCAGGCCGGGCGCCGGCAGGCCGCGGTGAACCGTCCGCGCGGCGGCACGCCGGCGCCCGGGACCTGAAAATTCGCTGGTTAACGCCTCAGGTTTTCAGGACAATGACTGGAACACCGGAACACTGGAACACTGGAACCCGTCGGGCAGACTGATAACGTGCTTGTGACCATTTCGACCACTCATGTCCCGGCGACCGATCTGGGCTATCTGCTGCATAAGCACCCCGGCCGTGTGCAGGATTTCACGCAGTCCTTCGGAGTGGCGACGGTGTTCTACCCCGAGGCGACCGGCGAGCGTTGCACGGTCGCGTTGCTGCTCGATGTCGACCCGATCCGGCTCGCGCGCGAGCGGGCGAAGAACTCACCGGATTTCAGCCTGGCGCAGTACGTCAACGATCGTTCGTATGCCGCGTCGTCGCTGCTCGGCGTCGCGCTGGCCGACGTCTTCAGCACCGCCCGGGCGGGCCGCTGCGCCCATCGTCAAGAGCTCGCCGACTCTGCGATCCCGCTGGAGATCACCATTCCCGTGCTGCCGTGTCGTGGCGGGGCCGACGTCGCGCACCGCGTGTTCGAGCCGTTGGGCTGGCAGGTCGAGGCAGAGCCCATCGCCCTCGACGAGGCGTTCCCCGAGTGGGGTGACTCCCGTTACATCCGGCTCCGTCTCGCCGGGGTGGTCCGGCTGGCCGACGCGCTCAACCAGCTGTATGTGCTGCTGCCCGTGCTCGACGAGTTCAAGCACTACTGGCAGGGACCAGATGAGGTCGACAAGCTGCTGCGATCGGGAGATGGCTGGCTTGCTGACCACCCCGCCAAGACCCTCATCGCCCGTCGCTACCTCGGCCGCCACCGCGGCCTCGCCCACGTGGCACTCGCCCGGCTCGCCGAGCTCGGGGATGAGGTCGAGGACGCGGCCGAGGCTGGCGAGGAGGAGATCGCGCAGCAGGAGGACGGGCGCGTCCCGCTCAACGCCCAGCGCCACGAGGCCGTCTGCCAGGCGCTGCTTGACCTGGGAGCCAAATCGGTGATCGACCTCGGCTGCGGGCCAGGGCAGTTCCTCGAGCGCCTGGTGAGCACGCCTGCCTTCACCCGCATCGCGGGCTGCGACGTCTCCGCCCGCTCGCTGCGCAACGCCGCGCGGCGGCTGCGCCTTGACCGCATGAGTGAGCGGCAGTCCGCCCGTATCGAGTTGTTCCAGGGGGCTCTGACCTACGAGGACCCGCGCTTCGGCGGCTTCGACGCCGCCGTCCTGATGGAGGTCGTCGAGCATATCGACCCGCCGCGGCTGCAGGCCCTTGAGCGTGTCATCTTCGGTGCCGCCAAGCCCGGGGCCGTCATCGTGACGACCCCTAACAGCGCGTACAACGTGCGCTACGAGGGGCTCACCGGCATGCGCCACCCGGACCACCGCTTCGAGTGGGACCGCGCCCAGTTCGCGCAGTGGTCGGATCGTGTCGCCGCGGCATACGGCTACCGCGCCGAGCGCAGCGGCATCGGGGACGCGGACGAGGTACTCGGCACTGCGACCCAGATGGCGATCTTCACCCGCGGCGGCTGCCCGTGACCGAGATTCCTTCGAGGCCGCAGGTCACCGTCCCGGCGATGGGACTGGTCGTCCTTGTGGGCGTGTCAGGGAGCGGGAAGTCGACGTTCGCCCGCACCCATTTCAAGCCCACCGAGGTCGTGTCGAGCGACTTCTGCCGGGGCCTGGTCGCCGACGACGGGAACGACCAGTCGGCGACCCCGGACGCGTTCGACTTGCTCCACTACATCGTGGGCACCCGCCTGCGCCGCGGGCTGCTGACCGTCGTGGACGCCACCAACGTCCAGCAGCAGGCTCGCGCCTCGCTGCTGAAGCTTGCCCGCAGCCACGACGTGCTTGCCGACGCGATCGTCCTTGACGTGCCCGAGTCGCTCGCGGTCGGGCGCAACAAGCTGCGCCCCGATCGCGACTTCGGCCCTGCTGTCGTGTCAGGACAGCTCCTGGACCTCAAGCGATCGCTGCGCCGCCTGAACAAGGAGGGGTTCCGCCGGGTCCACGTCCTGCGCGGCCCCGGCCAGATCGAGGCCGCCGAGATCACCCGCGAGCGGCCATGGAACGACCGAAGGGACCTCCACGGCCCGTTCGACATCATCGGCGACGTCCACGGCTGCGCCCGCGAGCTTCGCGCGCTGCTGGCCGGCCTGGGCTGGCAGGTCCGCTGCGACGGCGGCACCGCCGTCGGCGCGTCGCACCCGCAGGGGAGGCAGGCGGTCTTCGTCGGCGACCTCGTCGACCGCGGCCCCGACACCCCTGGCGTGCTGCGAGTGGTCATGGGCATGGTCAAGGCAGGGGACGCGCTGTGCGTGTCCGGCAACCACGAGGCCAGGCTGGTGCGCGCTCTCAAGGGCGCCGACGTCACGGTGGCCCACGGCCTGGCCGAGTCACTGGCCCAGCTCGGCAATGAGCCCGACGACTTCCGCCGGCTGTCACTGGACTTCATGGACGGCCTGATCAGCCACTACGTGCTCGACGACGGCAAGCTCGTCGTCGCACACGCCGGTCTCAGGGAGTCCTACCACGGCAGGTCGTCCGGGCGGGTGCGGTCCTTCGCCCTCTATGGCGACACCACCGGCGAGACCGACGAGTACGGCCTGCCGGTGCGCTACCCGTGGGCGCGGGAGTACCGCGGCCAGGCGATGGTCGTCTACGGCCATACCCCGGTGCCCGAGACCGAATGGCTCAACAACACCATCTGCCTCGACACGGGCGTGGTCTTCGGCGGGTCCCTGACCGCCCTGCGCTACCCCGAACGCGAGATCGTCTCGGTCCCCGCCGAGCGGCAGTGGTACGAGCCGGCCCGCCCTCTGGTGCCCGTGCCAGGCGACCGCGAGCAGTCCGTGCTGAAGATCGGCGACGTCTCGGGCACCCGGTGGGTGGAGACCGCCTTGGCGGGCAAGGTGAAGATTCCCGACGAGAACGCCGCGGCCGCGCTCGAGATCATGAGCCGGTTCGCCGTCGACCCGCGCTGGCTGATCTACCTGCCGCCCACGATGTCACCCGCCGCGGTATCCAGGCGGGACGGGTTCCTCGAGCACCCAGAGCAGGCCTTCGAGGAGTACGCCGCATGGGGCGTCACCCGGGTGGTCTGCGAGGAGAAGCACATGGGCTCCCGGGCGATCGCCGTGATCGCCAAGGACCAGGAAGCTGCCGAGCGGCGGTTCGGAGTCGGCGACGGCACCACAGGCACCATCTACACGCGCACCGGCCGGCCTTTCTTCAACGACACCGCCGAGCTCGTCGACCGCCTCCGCGCCGCGGCGGCACCGCTG
The DNA here is from genome assembly GCA_027314595.1 of Actinomycetota bacterium. GTDB lineage: Bacteria > Actinomycetota > Actinomycetes > Streptosporangiales > Streptosporangiaceae > Trebonia. The sequence continues at coordinate 14,364 of DAHVAN010000445.1, forward strand.
TTCGAGTCGCTGCAGACCGACTGGCTCGCACTGGACTGCGAGCTGCTGCCCTGGTCAGCCAAAGCCATCGAGCTGATCAAGTCCCAGTACGCCTCCGTCAGCGCCGCGGCGCGACACGCACTCCCGCAGGTCCTGGAGTCCCTGGCCCAGGCCACGGCACGCGGCCTCGACGTCACCGGACTCGCCGCTCGCACGCGGCAGCGACTCGCCAACGCCGTCGCCTTCCGGGACGCGTACGCCGCCTACTGCCGTCCCGCCCAGGCAGGCGACACCATCACGCTCGCGCCGTTCCAGATCCTCGCCGCGCAGCGGCGCGCGCTCGCGCTCACGCAGCCGCACGAGTGGCACCTCGCCGAGCTGGCCAGGCTCGACAGCGACTTCATCACCCCGACCAGGCACCGCTTCGTCGACCTGTCCTCGCAGCAGGCGCGTGCCGAGGCCGCCCGCTGGTGGCTGGAACTGACCGCGTCCGGAGGCGAGGGCGTCGTCGTCAAGCCGGCCCACCTTACAGACGGGCGGGTCCAGCCGGGCCTGAAGGTCCGCGGCCGCGAGTACCTGCGCATCATCTACGGACCCGACTACACGCACTCGCTCGACCTCCTGCGCGACCGCCACCTCGGCAAGAAGCGGCAGCTCGCCCGCCGCGAGCACGGCCTGGGCCTGGAGGCGCTGACCGGATTCGTCGCACACGCGCCCCTGTGGAAGGTGCACCAGTCGGTCTTCGCCGTACTCGCACTGGAGTCCGAGCCCGTAGACCCCCGCCTCTAAACCGTCACTCAGCCAGGGCCGGCGGCGGGCCGCAGGCTAACGTCGCCGGGGTTCGCTGTGAGGTTCCCGTAGAGCTCAGCGGCGCGGCGGCCGGGACCACGCGGGATCAGGCCACCGTCGTAATCGGCGACGGGCTCCCGTCACGCAGCGGCGGGCGGGCGGGATGCCGGCCGGGACCAGCCCCCAACGGTGGTACGACCTCGTATTTGGCGAGCCGATCGTCTCGGCGCTAGTTCATGCGCGAAGGCGGCACCGAGTTCACCATGGGGGCGTCGCCGGCGACTACGTCGCGAAACCGGGGGACTCGATCGGGAACGGCACGGACTTCGCCCCGCTCGTCGATGGGAGCATGGCAGCGCTTCCATGCCTCATCCGGATCGCGATCCTGAGATCGCGATCAGCGCCGCGGGATCGGTGATCACCACCTGCCGGTAACCGGTCTCCACGACGCCGTCCTTGCGAAGTTGCCGCAGCGCCTTATGCACCGACGGCTCCGAGGCTCCTACCATCGCCGCAAGATCAGGTTGAGTGAGCGTGTAGTGGAACTTGATGCCATTCGGAGTTCGCGTGCCATAAAGGCAGCCCAGTTCGCTCAGCACCCGGGCTAGGCGTGCGAGCACGGGAAGGCCGCTGAAATCGATCCTGCGCCGGGTGGCCCAGCGCAGTTCGCCTGACAGGGCCCGGCTGACGGCGACGTTGGCGTCTGGGTTGCGGTCAAGGAACCGCAGAAACGCACGCTGGCTTACCACCCGCGCCGCGGTCACGCCGGCGCTGATCACGGTGGCCGAGCGAGGCTGGTTGTCAAGCGCCGCCTGCTCACCGACCAGGTCTCCGCCGATGCGCAGCGACAATAGCGCGTACCCACCTTCCTCGGTCGTGCCGACGACCTTGACCCAGCCGTCGATCAGAGCCATGACATCGGTGGTGGCATCGCCTTCCAGAATCAGGACGCTGTCCGGCAGGTACTCCCGCAATGTCCCGAGGCTTAGCAATTCCTCCAGCGTACTCTCGCCCAGCATGCCGAGAAAAGTCTGCTGCGGCCATCTTGCCGGCCTGGGTTCCAATCGCCCGGCGTTCCCTCGGTCCATGTTCGTCTCCCCCGGTACGCCCATCGAGAAAATATCTTATCGATATAGAACGCCACGGCGATACCGTTTTCCTCGATTGTCTATGAGAAAGACGCAAGGTGTCAGGTGTTACTGGCCGCGAAATATGGGTCGAAATGTGACCTGAATGCCGTACTGTGACGGGGTTCCGCGGGTGCCACCGGGATTGACTGGACGCGGTGGTACGGCAAGGGAGGACGCCGTGGCGGGACACGCCGGTATGAGCGCGCCGGGACGATGGCGCGGTTGCGCTGGCTGCGGCAACCGGATCCGGCCGGGCCTTGGGTCCTTTAGCCAGTGCCGGGTGACCGATCGCGAGGCGGTGAACGCCGGGCAGGCCACCTTGAGCAGTACGGATTTCGCGCAACCGTCGAACCCGCCGGCACAGGCTCATGGCCTGAAGACGTACTCGCAAGGCGGTCTGTGACCATGGAGCCGCATCTATGATTTCGCTCAGCCCTCGCCGGGCGGCCCGTCACGGGGGCGGGCCGTCCGGGAAATCGTCAGCGGGCCATGACCAGGTGACCGAATTCGCCTGGCGCGTCCACGGGGCGCAGGCGTCCTGGGCCAACAACGCGGATGTGAAGGCGTCGATTCTGCTGGCCCTGGAAGGCGGAGCGCTGTATGCGGTCATCTCCGCGCTCGGTGCCGGGGGCATTCTCGCCAGATCTGGCAGCCGACTGTATCCCGTCTTCGCCGCGATCGGGATCTCCGCCCTGCTGCTGGCGATAATCTCGGCGGCCATCGCCGTCTTTCCGAGGCTGGGCCAGAAAGACAGGGGTCGCGCGGGTCGCGGCCATGGCCCGCAAGTCATCTACTTCGGTGCTCTTCGCCGCTGGAATACGACGGAGCTGGTCAGTTATATCGCCGGGCTGGCTGAAGGCGAGGAACTCGATATGCTCAGCCAGCAGCTGACAGAAATGGCAAGGCACAACTGGGCGAAACATCGCTGGGTGCAGCTTTCGCTCATTTTGTCGCTCACGGGGATTCTCATCATCGCCGTCACCGCCGCGACCGCGCTGTGAGGCTCGCGTGATTCGCGGCGACCCATCCTGAGTCGATATTTGCAGCGCAGAGCGGAGGCTCTCGTGAGCAACATGCAAATGACGTGTACAAACACCGAGTGCGTCGGCGCGGTGCAGCCCTGGGACCGGTACTGCCGTAAATGCGGGACAAAGGTGCTTAACGTGCGTGGTGCCGCGCCGCCGCCGGAGACAGTCGCGGCCGCGCCGCCGCAACAGGAGCCCTTCTTCTCCCATGCGCCCCGTCGTACTGCCGGGCCGCTCAGCAGCGCCACGCGTCTTCTGTGCGCGGCGGCATACCTGAACCGCCCGTTCGCCAACCGGGTGATCCGGGAACTGCTGGCGACACGCAGGGCCGTGGCGCCCTCGGTCAACTTCGACGTGGGGCCAGTGCTCAGGCACTGTCTTCGGGCCAGGAGGAACATCCTCATCAGGGATGTCGTACTCGTGATCATCGTGGCGGCGGGCCTGATCATCAAGGCGGGCTCGACGCTGCTTTTCCTGCTCTTCGCACTGGGGCTAAGCCTGCTGCCCAGGGTCGGCCGCAGGCGCCGCGGACTCATGGGCAGGTTGGGGCTCGTGGCCGGCACCGCGGCCGGGGTCGCTTTCGCCCTCGCGCTGCTGTCTTTCCTGGTTTTCGGGGGATCCGGTTCGTTCCTTGGTTGGCCCAACTCACTCCTCGGCAGGCTTCCCGGGCTGTTCAGGACCGGTGGTTGGCCGTTCGCGACGGAGAGTCCACTGGGCTACTCAGCTGGAGCGGGCATCGTGTTCCCCGGCATACTCCTGCTGGCCGCCGCGCTGGTCACAGAATTCGCCTACCTGACCAGCACCTTCCGGACACTGCAGGAGGGTTTGCGAGGCGGAACTGAGGCGCCCCGCGCCGTGTCCGGGGCGGCGGAAGAACGCATCGCGCTGGTCGAGGGTGCCCAGTGCGGCAACGTCACCCTGCACGGCGGATGGTTTCCGTTCATCGGCGCGGGGCATCAGACGGAGGTCCACTGGTCGATCGCGATCCCGTTGCGCCGTAAAGACCCCGGCCGCGTGGAACCCGTCAGCCAGCTTCTCGGGGAACGACCACTGGACGGCGATCACGACCACATCGGCGAGCACGTTGCGATCGACCCGGTGGACTTGCACCGGCGGGTCCGCGAGCGCCTGCTGTCGCTGAACGACCAGGCTCTCCCGGTGAACGAGCGGATCGCCGGGTTGTCGGTGTCCGACCGCGTGGTGGGATCGGGACTGCTGTGCCGCGGTAACCCGCTGCTCGACCCGGACCTGAAGACGCCGTACTCGCACGCGTCGCGGGAGGCCGTCGAAGCGCTTATCCGTCACCCGCAGGCCAGGCTGCGCTACTACCTGCAGGTGTCGGTGAGCGACGAGGGTCCTCCCGTCATGAGCCGCGGCCGGAAGGTGATCGACGGCGTGGACCAGGAGGTCGCGGTCTCGGCGTTCGTCTACGCCGCGGTCGAGGGGCGCATGTTCTACCTCCAGTTCGTCCTGACGGCGCTGCTGCCGATCGACGATGCCTACCGGGTCATCAAGGCCAAGTACGGAAGATCATTGGCCGGGAGGCTCACGTTCTCGATGAAGCGCCTGTTCGGTTCGGTCATCTTCGCTCCGGCCGGACTATTGAATGCGTTCCGGCTGTGGCGCACCGAACGGCGGGTGGCGAAACGGTACCTGTCATGCATCGACGACTTCGATTTCTCGGCCGCGATCAGCGTCCGGCAGCTGGGAGCCGCCCCCTGGTTCGGCAGGTACATCGAAGAGCTCGATGTGGAGAAGTACAACATGATGATCTCGCGCGTGCTGCTGGATGCCGTAACGGAATACCTCGACTCTAAAGGCGTGGACACGTCCTCGTTCGAGAGCCGCGCGCAAAACATCATCAACGGCGACATCAATTATATTCGCGAGAGCCACGGCCGGGTCGACCAGTTTGGCGGCCGCGGAAACACGCACAAGCCATCACCTGATCCGGCTGGGCGCAGTCAAAGAAAATCCAGATATGGTAACGAGGTATCGGGATGAGCGATTATAACTATATCGGGAATAATTCGGGTACGATAGGCCAGTTCGGCGGGCGCGGGAACACGTATAGCGCCGCGCCCGAGCCCGCGGAGCCGGGGGTCCCGGCTGGCCGTTCGGAACTCGCGTTGTACTCGTTCGCCGACGTCGTCGGTTACAGCCGGCTCAGTGCGCGGCTGCAAAAGCTCAGCCAGGGCAACCTCGTCGGCATTCTCGACCTCGCCACGGGGGAGGCGGGCGTCCGGCCGGGACTGGTGACGGCACAGGACCAGGGCGACGCGCGACTGCTCGCCTTCCCGGCGGGAACCGATGTCGCGAAGGTACTGGCGGTCATGCCCCGCTCCTTCAACGACGAGCTTACGGCCCGCAACCGGGACATGGCCGAGCACGCCAGGATGCGCGTGCGACTGGCGTTCTCCATGGGAGCGAGCATCCGGGGCGAGGCCGGGCTGGTCGGCGCGGCGCCCGTCACGGTCGTGCGGATCGCCAATTCGGCCGTATTCCGGCAGGCGATGCGGGCGGCGCCGCTAGCGCAGTGCGGAGTGATGATCGACGACTTCCTGCACGGCGAGTGCGTCCGGCAGGAATTCCGCGCGGACATGGATTCTGACGACTACGCTCCCGTCCGTGTCTCGGATCCCGACAAGGGCTTTGAGGCGGCGGCTTGGATGAGGCTGTTCGGGTACTCCGGTCAGCAGGTCAGATCGCTGCTCGGTTAGCCGGGTCGAGGCTCTCGATGGTGGCGCGCCCCAGGCGGCCCCGACGCAGTGGAGGCGAACGGTAACCGGCCCCGGTGCCAGCGCCATCCCCGCGGCCGGCCGCGAGATGCCCTCGCGGGTCTTACGGAGGCAAAGCGCGCGCTGCATCCCGTGCCCGCGGCGATGGCGCTGTACCCTGGCCGGACATAGCCGGGCAAACAACGATGGGAGGTCACCCAATTGTCGGCAGAAGACACAGCGCCGGCGGACGGCGGCGAGGGCCTGGGCGCGCTGATCGGCCCGGTACACGACCTCGCGGATGAGCAGCCGCGGTCGCGCATCGACCGGATCCTGCAGTGGGTTCCCCGCGTGCTGTCGAGCAAGCCGCACGTGCTGGTGCTGTTGGGCCTGGGCGTTTACCTCATCGTGCTGCCGCTTGTCGGTGTCCACGTGAGTGCGAACGCCGAGCTGATCGGCGGCAACTACACCAATGTCACCAGCGACATCGGCGCGTGCATCGCCGCGGGCGGCACGCTGCACCTGGTAGCCCAGAGCCGTAAGCACCGCAAGGTCGAAGAGGAGCGGCTCAGGCTCGCCCGGGACACGCACCGCCTCCTGCACTATGTCTACGGCGACGCCGCCAGGCAGCTCGGTCACCTCGTCACGGCCGCCGCGCCGGGCCACGACCAGCCGCCGTTCGGCGGTGACGGCAGGCAGGGACAGGGAAGCGACGCTACATAGCCGGCCGCCAGCGCAGGCGGCCGGCTTCAGCTCGGCGTGCCCGGAACGGCCGGCTCGGCCAGCTTGCCTGCGGGTGACCCGGCCGGTGGCCTTCGTGTCAGTGCGCGCCGGGTGCGCCTTCTTTCGCGTTGCCGCGCCGGGCCGCGGCCGGTGCGCGGCCAGCGGACCGTGGTAAGCAGGCGTAGACCCTGCCGGGAGGTGAGGCGGGGCAGGTAGGCGCGGCCGAGCGCGATGGCGATAGGGCCGAGCGCGGCCGGATCCGGGTAAGTCAGGTACAGCGGCTCGTAGACCGGCTGGAACTTGTCCTTGAAGTTCCGCAGTGACTGGAAGCCATACGCCGGCTCCATGGTGTTGGCGATCATGTCGAGCGCGCGCTGCAGCGCGCATGGCTCCTCGCCGCGGTCCAGCCGGGCCAGCGGCGCGCCAGAGAGGCTGACGAAGCGTGCCCCTTCCTGCTGGAAGGTCTGTGCGGCCGTGGCGATCAGGAACTCCATCACGCCGCGGACCGTGCCGGTGTTCCTGCGCATGAGGTCGAGTGTCCAGCCGACCGGGCGGCCGCTCTCGTAGACGGGCATCCAGCTCGTGATGGCGTGCAGCGTGCGGTCAGCGCCCACCGCGATCAGGCAGCGGATGTTGGGGTCGTTGAGCTCGTCCAGCCCGCCCAGCATGAAGTTCATCTCGGGCAGGCCCTTGTCCGCCATCCATTTCGCGGAGATCTCGTGGATCTGGCCGACGAGTTCACGCGGCATTTCCCGATAGCTCCACCATTCGGCGGTGATGCCTTCCCTGGCCGCCTTGTTCATCGCGGCCCGCACGCCCTGCCACTTCTTGCCCGCGAATTGCAGGCTTGCCAGGGGGAGCAAGGTGTCCTCGGCTATGTGCACCGACTTCCAGCCGAGCCGCTGCGTGACGGCGCGGGTCCGCGCCGTCACGCTGTACAGGCAGGGCTGCAGGCCGCGGTGCTCGCAGAATCCGGCGAACTCCGTGATCGCGGATTCGAAGGCGGCCGGGTCGCCGTATGGTTCGCCAACGGTCAGCGCGACCCCGGCGATCGCCCGGTAAGCGATGGCGGCCCGCCCGTCCGGGCTGATCCAGTACGCGTTTCCCGGCCACGTCGTCGTGTAAGAAAGCGTCGAGCCGCCGCGGGTGAGGATGGCGCGTGCCCGGTCCGCCGAGTCCGCGTCGCGATAGGTGCTGGTGTGCAGGAAGAACGCGGTAAGCGCGCCGAGAACCACGATCCAGAACAGCAGGAAGACGCACAGGTAAAGCAGCCGCCCGACCGGGTCCCTCGGCAGGAAGCGGCTGCTGAACAGCATGCTTGCCAGGAACCGCACCGGCAGGTCCCGCACCGGCATGCCGAACTCCTGACGCGGGCTGGAGTGGTCCCGCATCAGGTGGCTGAACAGCAGGAACGCGCCGCCGCTCAGGCCCAGCGCGGCGGCCAGCGCGGCCGTCAGCTTCCGGACCGCCCGGGCGTCAGCGGTCTGGTCGAAGCGGCGGCGGGTGACCAGCAGCACGAGCAGCGTCACCGCCGACAGGAGCATCGCCTCCCTGGCCGGCAAGATCGCCTGTGCCCTGGCATGGAGCCGGGCAGCGCGAGCGCTGGGGGCGCTCATCCGGCCGACTCCGACCCAGACGCTGATGCCGAGCACGGCCAGGTTGATGACCACCGCGAGCCACCAGGCCAGGCGGCGTCCGCGGCGCAGCCCGTACGCGCACAGCAGCAGCAGCAGCGCCGTGGCGGCCCGCACAGGCAAGCCTGGGGTGGCGAACAGCAGGGAGGACAGCGGCAGCGGGCCGTGCGCGCTGGCGACCAGCGCCGCCAGGATGCCCAGTGCCGGCAACGCGACCAGCATGCCGACCAGTACCCGTACCTCGTGCTGGGACGCGCGCAGTCCTGCCCATGGCCAGTTGCGGTCGTACGTCAGCGCCACCGCGACGAGGCCGGCCGCCGCGCCGCATGCCAGCGCGACCTGCTCCAGATGCCCCATGTACACCACGGCGATCGTGATGGCGGCGGTCAGCGCCAGCCGCAGCCGCCACCGCCACAGCGGGGTAAGCGTGCAGCTCAGCGCGAAACCGACGCCGAGCACGCCAGGCAGGGCGCCCACGGTGCTCTCGCGACTCAAGGTGGCGTTCAACGGCTCGCGCGCCAGTTCGGCCAGCTTGATCAGCCCGGCGGCCAGCAGGAGACCAGCGGCCTGGCTGACCAGCAGCGTGGTGAAGGTGCGGGTGGTGCCCATCCGGTGTTCGGCCGGGGCGAGGATCAGCAGGGCCAGCACGGTAACGGCCAGGTAGCCGCCCAGGCTGGATGCCCACAGGCCGGCGCTGAGCGGGGTCCACCAGTAGCCGTGCCCGAGTGAGGGCAAGCCGACTGCGACATAGCCGGACAGCCGGCGCGGCGGCCCATGGGTGATGCTGCCGGTCGCCAGCCCGGCGCCCCAGACCGCGGCCAGGAAGCACACCGTGGCCGGGGCACGGCGGAACAGCCCCCAGGCCAGGCCGGGCAGCGCCAGCAGGCGCCGCGACTCGCCCCGCGGGAACAGGCTGGCGCGCCGTTCCGGCATCGCTGCGGCACTGTCCTGCAGCTCGGTGCCCGTCCGGTCCGGGCGGTGCAGCACAGCGGTCATCACGCGCGCTCCGTGACGCCCGGCCGACTGGCCAGCCAGGCCTCGGTGTGCTCCAGTCCGCCGCGTCGGACCTGCCGGTCACGCCAGCGCGGAAAATACACGAACGTCACTTCCATCCATCATGTCGCGCCGAGAGTACCCGGTCCGGCGCTGAGGCGCATATGCGGTCGTTCGCGCCGCCTCGCAAAACCGAGGCGTTGCCCGGAACCGGGTGAACGCTAGCACGCCGATCGGGTCGAACCGGGCGAAGACGCGCCGTCTTCTCGACCGCCGAGGCCGCCCCTCGGCACCAGCGACCAGCCGAGCGGACTCATCGCCTCCTTACCCTCGGCAAATTCCCCGCGCCGCAATCCAATCAGTAAGACGCCCGCACTGTCAGCCTGGTTGCCCGGAAATGGTTTCATCGACGGACAATGTGACGGAGCGCCCGGCAAAGCTAACGGTCAGTAGCCATGCCGCCCGGTAGCCGCAGCCCGGTAGCCGCCTCGCGGCCGAGTTCTTCCTGTTTTAGGGTCGTCTTTGCCGCGGCGAGCGGCGTTGGCCGATGATATGAGCATGGCCTCAGGTGACACGATCGACCGTATCCGCGGCTTCTGGGACGCGGACGCGGCAGGGTATGACCAGATCTCCGGGCACTACCCGCAGACGCCGGCCGAATGGGCGGCCTGGCGGGGCGCCCTGGAGCCACTGCTTCCGCGGGCCCCGTCCCGCGTGCTTGATGTCGGGGCCGGCACGGGCTTCCTCACGGTGGCCGTGGCCGGGCTTGGCCATGACGTGACGGCGATAGACGTGTCAGAGCAGATGGTCGCCCGGCTCGCCGCCAAGGCGTCGGCGCAGCAGCTTGCCGTGACCGCGATCCAGGCCAGGGCCGATGAGGTGCCGCGGGAGCGTTTCGATGTCGTGATGTCGCGCCACCTGGTGTGGACGCTTCCGGACCCCGAAGGCACGCTGCGGGCGTGGCGGGCGGTCGCGCCCCGCGGCCGGCTGCTGCTGGTGGAAAGCGTGTGGGGCGAGGGACAATCCGCGTCCGACTGGATCCGGGCCCGCGGCCGGCGGCTGGCTCGCCGCCTGGCCGCGGCGCCGACGGGTCACCACGCCGAGTACGACGAGTCGATTGTCAGGGCGCTCCCGTTCGCGGGCGGGCTGGCGCCGGAGCGGCTGGTCGAGCTCGTGCAGCGCGCGGGATGGAAGACCCCGCGGCTGCGGCGGCTCACGGGGGTGGAATGGATGCTGGGCCGCCAGCTGCCCTGGCCGGAGCGGCTGTTTGGCACCCAGCCGGTGTACGCGCTGTGGGCCGGCTGACACCCGGAGCCGCCGGCCGCGCGGTCCGGCTTCAGTGGGCGCCGGGAGCAGCGCCGGGAGCGACGCCGGGAACGTCGAGTGCGCGCAGCGAGGTGCCCGTGCGCGCGCTGCGCACCACCTCGGTGATGGCGGCGATCACCAGGTCCGGATCGCTCTCGTACAGGGCGTGGTCAGCGCGACGGGAGATGACATGCCGGCTGTTGGCCGACAGCCGTGCCTGCTCGCAGTGGAAGCCATGCCACAGCCGCCATTGCCTGCCGCCGTAGGGTCCGCCGTCCGCGCGGGTGATCACCATCAGCGGCTTGTCGCCCAGCGCCCCGGGCGCGAGCGGGCGGTCCGCCGCGGTCAGGCCGCGGAAGACCCGCCATTCGCGCAGCAGGGACGAACGGGCCGCAAAGGCCCAGTACCGGCAGGATGGCATGCAGGTCCGCCGCGATGTCGGCGGGCGTCCTGCGGTCCGTGGCCCGGCTGCTCGCGCCGTACGGCGCCCGGTCGTAGGTGACGACCGTGGTCTGCCTGGCGAGCGTCTGCGCGATGGACCGCCACTGCCCCGCGCAGCCGCCGAACGAGGGCTCGATGACGACGGCCGGCGACCCGTCCCCGAATACGTTCGCCTCGATCCGGTGCCGTCCCGCCGCCACCACGGTCGTGCGCACTGCCACCCCGCGCACCTCCTCATGGTGAGCGCGCGCGGGCCGGCGGCGGGACCGCCGGCCCGCGCGCGAGGCTATGAAGCCCCGTTCGGGTTGGGACTCGTGGTCTCCAGTCGGTCGAGCTTGCGGATGAAGATGGGCTGGCACCGTCCCGGACGGGAACGGACGTCAGGCAGGACCGCAGCCGAACGACGGTCCAGGCCCACCGAAGAAGCGACCTACACCATCACGATCGTCCCGTCAAATCTCGCACAATGGCAGGAAACACCCTGAAGTTAAGGGCAGTGGGGGCTGTACCGCCTCGCCGGGCTCCTTTAGCCGATGCACCCCAGGTCACCGGGGCGCCGCTACCGTAAGCGCGGCGAGAATGCCACGGCGCCGGCAATCCGGGACGCGAGGCTTTCCGCCTGGTCGATCTGAGCCTGGGTGAGCCCGACCTCACGTGGCCTGGGTCTCGATGGTGTCCTTCACCCGCGCCATGAACGAGGCGTTCAGCCTTTCGGTGGCCATGTCCACCAGGTTGCGCAGCGGCGGGATGCGCCAGAACGACTCCGCGCGGTGCTCCATCGTCACTTTCGTCCCCGACCCCTCGGGTTCGAAGTCGTAGTCCCACGTGCCCACTATCGCGTTCGAGGACCGCTCCGTGATGTGCTTGTTCGGAACCACGTCGGTGACCACGTCAAAGCCCTGCATGACCGGCAGGCCGCCGAGCTTGGCGTGCCAGCTCATGTACGTGCCGACACCGTCCTTGGTGGCCTTCACGTCGTCGTACCGGGCGTAGAACGGCGTGAGGTGCGTCAACTTCGCCGGGTCCTTGAAGGAGTCGAAGAAGAAGTCGAACGCTGTCTCGACCGGCACCTCGATGTGGAAAATCTGCTTCATCGCCCTTACCCTCCTGTTCGAGCGGCGGGGTGCGTCACGCCACCCCCGGACAGCATGAACGTAACCGCCGCCGCGGCAGCAGGGCAGAGCCGGAAGTCCCGCCAACGGGGGTCAAGCCGCCGTTGATCGCGTTGGAAGCGCAGGCGGCGAACCGGGCGGGGGCGATCGCGTAAGCGTGGCAGCGGCAGCGCGTACGGCGCCCGTGCTACCGGGGCACCTGCGCATCTGGCCCAATGGAACCGGGGCACGAGGGCGGGGGATGACCAGGCGCCGCCACGGCCGGTCACCTCGGCTCCCCAGGGGCTGGAGGGGCGGCTGAGGTGAGGCCCGGCTCCCGGCCGGCGGCGAACGGCTTGACATGGCCAGTGCGGGCCGGCCTCAGGCCGGCCCGCACTGGCGGTGGCTGGCGGTTCAGCAGGTGGAGTTGGTCTGGGTGACCAGGCCGATGCGCCAGGGGATGGCGTTGTAGTTGCTGTAGGAGCCCGGAGCGTCTCCCTGGTAGAGGTACTGGATGTGGCAGGGGCTGATGGTGAGGGTCTGGTCGTAGCCGGCCCGGATCATCTCGCCGCTGCTGAAGTCCTGGGTCCACGCGGTGCCGCTGGCGAAGGTGACGTTGCTGGCGGCGATGAAGGGGTTGGACTGGTTGGCGGCCAGCGGGGTCCAGCTGCCGTTGATGGCGTTGGAGGTGTAGGCGGTGAAGTACCGGTGGCCGCTGGAGTTGATCGCCTCGACGATCAGCAGGTACTGGTTCGTGCCTGCGACCTTGTAGACGTTGTCGGCCTCGAAGAAGCTGTACGGGCTGGAGTTGGACGCGGCGATGACCGTGTTGCCCATGCCGTTGGGGAAGTTCGCCACCGACGTCTGGGACCGGTACAGGTGCCCGTTGTCGTCCATGGAGAACAGGTAGCAGTTGGCGCTGTCGCAGATGACCCAGGAGTCGACCCAGTAACCCGAGCCGATGTTCTGGGAGATGATCGAGGGCATGCCGGAGTAGAAGTACTGGGTGGCGCTCCACCCGTAGGGGTTGGCGATATTGGTGTTGGTGGAGTACCCGATGTTGCTGCCGGTCTGGTAGGTCAGGTACCACAGCTTCTGCGGGGCGAAGTAGAACAGCATCGGGGCGGTCTTGTAGCCGCCGCCGATCGGCGTCTGGTCGGCGTAGACCGGCACCGCGCTGGCGGCCTGGGACCAGCTGGAGAAGCTGAGGAACTCCATGCTGTAGGAACCGGAGGAGTTCACCGTCGAGGCGGCCACGTACCACTGGCCGTTGTAGTTCACCACGGACGGGTCCTTGACGGCGATGATGTTGTGGGAGTCCGAATGCGGGCTGATCAGCACCCCGCTGGAGGACCACGAGAAACTGCCCGGCAGCGAACCGGTCGGCGTCGGCGTCGGGCTGGGCGAGGATGTCGGCGTCGGGGTCGGCGTCGGCGTGGTCGGCGTCGGGGTCGGCGTCGGGGTGGTGGCAGTGGGCGAGGGGGAGGCGCTGCCGGTGCAGGCGACGCCGTTGAGGGCGAAGTTCGCCGGGGCCGGGTTGGCGGAATTGTTCCACGAGCCGTTGAAGCCGATCGTGGCGGAGCCGCCGGTGGCCAGCGAGCCGTTCCAGCTCTCGTTGACCGCGGTGACCTGCGTGCCGGACTGCGTGTAGGTCGCGCTCCAGCCCTGGGTGACCTGCTGACCCGCGGTGAAGTTCCAGGTCAGCGTCCATGAGCTGAGCGGGCTGCCGAGATTGGTGATCGCCAGCCCGGCGGTGAACCCGCCCGGCCACTGCGACGAGACCGTATAGGCAACCGAGCATCCAGCCGACGCCGCGCTGGACGAGGCGACACCTGCCAGCACCGCGACACCCGCCGCCGCGACCGCCGCGACGCAGGCGGCCAGCCAACGGGACCGGTGGTGAGACACATTCATCTAGGTCCTCCCTTCCGCGGGGACCCCCGACCGGATCATGGGATCTCAGACATCGGGTCAAGTTGTTACCGGTAACATCGCGCAGCCCTGACCGGGATGCTCGCACGCGGCGCCCGCGGCCGATAGCCTCCCGGCCACAGTGCGGATTCCCGCGCAGGTAACAGGTGCGGCGGTCGCTGAAATTTACAGGTCCGCGGCTCCGGGATCCGGAACGGGGCATGGCTCGTCCCGGCTTTCCCCGCTCCGGCGCCCTGGCCGCTCCCGCGCAACGGCCGGATGAATCGCGTCACCGCTATGGAAAATTCATCGCGACGGGTGGTCGCGACGGCCTCGCGATGCTCAGAAAGCGGCTGCGAAGTGGGATTACCGCCGAAGCCGCCAGAGCAGGCGGGACCGCGGTGGCCGTGCGGGCCGGCGCGCGGGCCTTGACAGAGGCCGGAAGCCGTGCGTATAAGACATCCGATGTTTGTCGCGATGTGCGGCACTTTTCGTCTTGACGTGGCCCGGACGCCGGGCCGGCCACTGGTCAGCGCGGACGAAGCGGCGGCGGCCTTCGCCTGCCTCGCCAGCCCGCTGGCGTCGTCCGTCACCGGCTGCGCGGGAGAAAAACGGGAGCAGGAGCGACGCTGTGGCGCTGACCGATGAGGCCATCGGCAAGATCAAGGAGATGATCATCTCCGGGCGGGTGCGGCCGGGGGACAAGCTGCCCAAGGAGGCGGACCTGGCCGCCGAGCTGGGCCTGTCAAGGAACTCGCTGCGCGAGGCGGTGAAGGCCCTCAGCCTGGTCAACGTGCTCGACGTGCGGCAGGGCGACGGCACCTACGCGACCAGCCTCGCACCGTCGCTGCTGCTCGAGGCGCTGCACTTCATCGCCGACTTCCACCGCGACGACACCGTGCCCGAGTTCCTCCAGGTGCGCCGCATCCTCGAGCCCGCCGCCGCCGCCATGGCCGCGCTGCGCATGTCTCAGGAGGACAAGGCCGAACTCGGAAAGCTGCTCGACTCGGTCACCGTGGACTCCCCGGCGGACGACCTCGTGGCGACGGACCTGCAGTTCCACAAGAAGATCGCGCTGGGCTCAGGTAACTCCGTGCTGGCGTCACTGCTCGAGAACATGTCGCTGCCGACGGTGCGGGCCCGGGTCTGGCGAGGCATGACCGAGCCTCACGCGCTGGACCGCGCGCTCGGCGAGCACCGGGCCATCCATCAGGCGATCCTCGGCAGGGATGCCGACCTGGCCCGGTCGTGGGCGACCGTCCACATATCCGGGATCGAATCGTGGCTGCACGCCAGGCTCACCACTTGACGGCGCGCGGCCCGCCAGATCGTGCCGGGCGGCACGGGCAGCACCGATGGCCGTGGCTATGTCCGGATGTCCGCTGGCGCGGAGGGCGGACTGCCTTCTTGGTAGGCCGGCAGCCGGGCGGAGTAGATGGAGTATCCGTCGATGTAAAAGGCGACAAGCGTGGCGATCGCCGTCGCCGCCATCATGGGGACCATCATCGCGAAGCCGCTGTGGGTGAGCTCGAGCACCAGGGCGAGGCCGGACAGCGGCGCCTGCATGGCCGCGCCGATCATGGCGGCCGCGCAGACCATGGCGAACGCGCCGGAGGGCGTGCCTGGCCATGCCAGGTTCCAGGCGATGCCGAGCGCGCCGCCGAGCACGGCGCCGGTGCTGAGCGTCGGAGTGAACAGGCCGCCGGATGCCCCGCTGCCCAGGCACATGGACGTGACCAGCGGCTTGAGCGCGAACAGGGTGAGCATCAGGCCGAAGCCGCTGAGGCCGAGGAACGCGTCACGGGCCATGTCCAGGCCGTTGCCGAAAAGCTCCGGGTACCAGATGCCGATGACCCCGAGGATGCCGAAGGCCACCACCGGCGCGAACAGCGCCCTGGTTCCCCTGACGCGGTGATGCGACACCCAGCCGATGAGCCGGATGTAGCCGGCCGAGACCAGCCCGATGACCGGCCCCGCCAGCAGCGCCCAGGTCATCAGCGACCAGGTGAACCGGTAGTCGGGGATGCCCGGGTAGACGGCACGGTTGGGCAGGTATACCCATGCCGTGGCGGTGGCGATCCAGGAGCACGCGATGGCCGGCAGGATGACAGGCAGGGTGATGTCGCCGATGAGGATCTCGGCGGTGAACAGGGCGCCGGCCAGCGGAACGTTGTAGACAGCCGCGAGCCCGGCGCCGCCGCCGCAGGCCACGAGCAGCCGCCGCTGCCGTGCCGACAGGCCGCCCCAGCCGGAAAGGACGCTGCCCGCCGCGCCGCCGAGCAGCTTGGGCGCGGCCTCGCGCCCGATCGAGGCGCCCATGCCGATGACGACTTCGGAGATCACCGATGTGCCCAGGCTGCGGCGGAACGACAGCCGCCCGTCGCCGCTCCACAGCGCCTCGTCGATCTCCGACGACTCGCCCCTGGTGTAGCGCCGCAGCAGGAACCACGCGACGCCGCCGAACGCCCCCGCGATCAGCAGCGAGCCTACCCGCCGCGCCGCCGGCGCATGCTTGACGCCATGCTCCAGGCTCCCCGCGTGGTACCCGAACGCCGCGTACTGCACGTTGAACAAGATCACCATCATCAGCGCGCCGAGCAGGCCGGCGGCGACGCCGGTCAGGACCACCATCGCCCAGAACCGCGGCGTGAGGATCCCGGCCCCGTGGCTGGTGATGTTCGGCTGCTCCATCGCTCCGCGGCCGGACGGCATGCGCCGCTTCAGCAGCGGCTGCGGGAGCCGCGCACGCTCGCTGGCACCGTCCGGACGCCGGCCCCGCACCGCGCCGAGCCGGCGCGCCACGGTTCGGATGTAGGTCCCGTACTGCATGGGGCTCCGGCCTCCCGGTCAGGCGAGGGTCAGGAACTGGCCCCGCGCGGTCGCCGACGGTGACGGTGAGCGCGTTCAGGGCCAGCTTCCACCGTATGGCTCGGCTATGACGGTACCCAGGCCGGTCCCGGCCCGGTTCAGCGCAGCAGCCTAATGGGCGGAGGGGCGGCGCCGGCGGTCAGGACGTGGCCGGCGAGGGGATAGTACTGGTTGAGTTCCCGCAACATGGGGCCGATTTCTGGTACTTCATTCGTTTTTGCCGGGATTTCCGCTGGGCGAGGGTGACGCCGCCGGGGGTGGCGGCGGACAGCAGGATCAGGGAGGTCCCGTCCGGGCGGCGGGCGCCTTTCACGTACTTCCCGTCGCAGGCGACCTGCGGCATCAGGGCCGGCTCCTCTTCGCCTTCTTCTTGCTCCTCTTCTTCCTGGTGCCCTGCTCCTTCCGGATCTTCCTGCTGCCCGGGCCCGTCCGCGGCGGCCTGCAGGGCCAGGTCCCCGTCGGCCAGGTACCGGCAGACGGCGTCATCGGCGGCGTCCGCGCCGAGCCGGCCCAGGGCCCTGGACACGGTCCTGCCGCACGGCGGGACCCGGGTGCCGTCCGGTCCGGTGCGGGTCCCGCACGCGGCCAGCAGCTCCTGGTCCGCCCGGGTGATCCACCCGGTGACGGCGGTCATCGTCGTCTTGCCGCGCAGCATGGCCATCGTGACCAGGGCCAGGATGCAGGGCAGGGGGTCCGCGCGGCCGGCTTGGGCGTCAGCTCGACTTCGACCGCCCATGTCTGCCCGGCGTGGCGCCCGGCCGCCTCGACGGACGGCCAGGTGATCTCGGCGTCCGCGACGTGCCCGCCGGTGCCGACCTTGGGGGGCGGCAGGGCGGCGCGGACAGACCGTTCGCACCGCCAGTGCGCCCCGGCCGCCTGCATGGCGGGCGTGGCTTCCAGCCACAGCCGGGCCGCCAGGACCGCGCGGACGTGCGCGAGGCGGGACAGCGACGGGGGGCGGGCGGGCCAGTTGTGGCCGGCGGCCGTCATGCCGGCGGGGGTGAGCCAGCACCAGGCGGGGCCGGGGCCCAGCACGCCGGTCTCGGCGTGCCCAGCTTCCCCATGTGACGATTCAGGTAGTTCCCGAATGCTGGCTTGCCGGGCTCCCGGCCGGGTTCATCGTGGCTGACAGCGCCGCTTACACGGAGTCGCTGATCGCTGGCCAGGTCTACGGGGACGAAGAATCGGTTACAGCGTTCGGTGCCAGGTTCGATAGCATCAGGGCTGAGGCCATGCGGGCTTCTGAGTCACTGACGCTGATACGGGAGATGGCAGCACGTGAACGCCTGGCGAAAATCCAGCTACTCAAACGGCCAGGGCGGCGACTGCGTGGAGCTGGCCAGTGACAGCTGCACGGTGATGGTCCGCGATACGAAGAACCGCCAGGGCGGCACGCTGACGTTCACGGCCTCCGCATGGGCCGCGTTCACGGCCGGACTCAAGTAGCAAGCCTGACAAGACGCCGTCTGGCGAGCAGTGAACGGGGTTTCGTCGTGTCTGCGGTAGCCAGCGACGCGACACCGCCGGGCACTGATAACAAGGCGCTGCGCGCTCATTCCCGGCCGCGCACAACCCGCGCGGCACCAGGGGAAGCGGATTCTGGACCGCGACAACCCTCCGGAGCCGAGCGTTCCCGCTTGCAGCGGGAACGCTCTTGGTGGTGCAAGGGTGACAGCGCCCGCATGCGCGGGCGCTGTGCTGTCGCGGGGGTGTACGGCCGCTATGCGGCCGTTGCACGGGTGCGGTCAGGCGGCGCAGGCCCGCGCGGTGCGGGCGAGCGTGTCCTGGCGGCCGGGTCAGAGGTTCACCGTGACTTCAATGGTGAGCTGCCGGGCCGGCTTGACGCGTAGATATTAGACTCGGCGGTTGCCGCTATAGCAGCCTAAACGCCAAACATGTCGGCTAAATGGTCGTCACCTGCCGGGCGCAATGCCTCTTGTGCCACGCCTGGCGCCCTAGCTCAGGAGCGTGCTTCCTGCTGTGCGAGCTGGCTGCGGATATCGTTCATGTCCAGGTCCCTGACGGCCTTGATGACCTGCTCGAGCGCGGACGCGGGCAGCGCGCCGGGCTGGGAGAAGACCAGGATGCCGTCGCGGAAGGCCATCAGCGTCGGGATCGAGGTGATCCGCGCGGCGCCGGCCAGCGC
>DAHVAN010000446.1 GCA_027314595.1 Actinomycetota bacterium
CGGGCTGGCCGGGGCGGCCGAGGTGGCGGTGGGCGACGGCCCCCCGGCCGCGGGCCGGGCGCAGTGGGAGGCGGACGCCCTGCCGGGCCAGGGCACCGGGCCCGGCCAGGGCACGCTCCTGGTCACCTGGGGCGGGCGGACGCTGCGCTACGCCTGCGCCCGGGCGGACGCCGGGACCGGGCGTCCCGGGCGCGCGGTGATCTGGCTCGGCCGGGACGGGCAGGCCTGGGAGGTGGCCGAGCAGGAGCCGCTGGCGGCCGCGCGGGGCGAGGCGGGGACCGGGGACGGGGTCGTGCGCAGCCCGATGCCGGGGACGGTGCGGGCGGTGCGGGCCGTCGTGGGCGAGAAGGTCCGGGCCGGGCAGCCGCTGCTGATCGTGGAGGCGATGAAGATGGAGCACACCCTGGGCGCGCCGGCCGACGGCGTGGTCAGCGAGCTGACCGTCGAACCGGGCCAGCAGGTCGGGCTCGACGAGCGGCTCGCCGTGGTCAGCCCGCAGGAGATCGGCTGATGCGCGCGCCGCGGGCCGTCCCGCGCGAGGGACTGCCCGGGCGGGTGACGGTGTACGAGGTGGGCCCGCGCGACGGCCTGCAGAACGAGCCGGCGGTCGTCCCGGCCGCGGTCAAGGCCGCGTTCATCGCCCGGCTGGCGGCCGCCGGGCTGCGGGTCATCGAGGCGACCAGCTTCGTGCGGCCGGACTGGGTGCCACAGCTCGCCGACGCCGAGCAGGTCATCGGCGGCCTCGACCTGGCCGGCGAGGTGCGCTACCCGGTGCTGGTGCCGAACATGCGCGGTCTTGCCCGGTGCCTGGACCTGGGCGTGCGCGACATCGCGATCTTCGGCAGCGCCACGGAGACGTTCGCCAGGCGCAACCTCAACCGCGGCGTCGCCGCGGCCGTCGAGATGTTCGAGCCCGTCGTGGCCAGGGCACGCGGCGAGGGCGCCCGGGTCCGGGCGTACCTGTCGATGTGCTTCGGCGACCCGTGGGAGGGCGACGTGCCGATCGGGCAGGTGGTGACCGTCGGCAGGCGGCTGCTCGACCTCGGCTGCGAGCAGCTCTCGCTCGGCGACACCATCGGGGTGGCCACGCCCGGGCACGTGGCCGCGCTGCTCGCGGCGTTCGCTGAGGCGGGAATCGGCGCGGGCCGGCTCGCCGTGCACTTCCACGACACCTACGGCCAGGCGCTCGCCAACACGCTGGCGGCCCTCGAATGCGGCGTGACCGTCGTCGACGCCTCGGCGGGCGGGATCGGCGGCTGCCCGTTCGCCGGCAGCGCCACGGGCAACCTGGCCACCGAGGACCTCGTCTGGATGCTGCACGGCCTCGGCATCGACACCGGGATCGACCTTGCGGCGCTGGTGGAGGCGAGCGACTGGATGGCCCGCCAGCTCGGCCGCCCGGCTCCCTCCCGCGTCGTCCAGGCCCTCGCGCCCAAGGAGTGAGCCCATGCCGGATTACCGTCTCGGCCCAGAGCACGAGGCCCTGCGCAAGACCGTCGAGGAGTTCGCCCGCGAGGAGGTCGCCCCGGTGATCGGCGGCTTCTACGAGCGCTGCGAGTTCCCCTACGACATCGTGGCGCGGATGGGCCGGATGGGGCTGTTCGGGCTGCCGTTCCCCGAGGAGCTCGGCGGCATGGGCGGCGACTACTTCGCGCACTGCCTGGCCCTGGAGGAGCTTGCCCGGGTGGATTCCTCCGTCGCGATCACGGTCGAGGCGGCGGTCTCGCTGGGCGCGATGCCCATCTTCCGGTTCGGCAGCGACGAGCAGAAGCGGCGGTGGCTGCCGCATCTGTGCTCGGGTGAGCGGCTCGGCGCGTTCGGCCTCACCGAGCCGGGCGGCGGGTCGGACGTGGCCGGCGCGATGGCGACCAGGGCCAGGCTGGCCGGCGGCGAGTGGGTGATCAACGGGACCAAGGCCTTCATCACCAACGCCGGCACCGACATCACCGGCGTCGTCGCGGTCGCCGCGGTCACCGGCGAGCGGGACCAGCCGGGCAGCCCGGAGATCTCCATCATCCTCGTCCCGGCCGGCACGCCCGGTTTCACGGTGTCGGAGAAGTACTCCAAGGTCGGCTGGTCGGCCTCGGACACGCGCGAGCTGTCCTTCAGCGACTGCAAGGTCCCCGAGGCGAACCTGCTCGGCGGCCGCGGCCACGGCTATGCCCAGTTCCTCGCGACGCTCGACGAGGGGCGGATCGCGATCGCGGCGCTGTCTGTCGGCCTGGCCCAGGGGTGCGTCGACGAGTCGGTGCGGTACGCGCGGGAGCGCAGCGCGTTCGGCAGGCCGATCGGGGAGCACCAGGCGATCGCGTTCAAGCTCGCCGACATGGCGGCCCGCGTGCACACCGCACGGCTGGCCTACTACGACGCCGCAGGCACGATGCTCGCCGGGCGGCGCTTCAAGAAGGAGGCGGCCATCGCCAAGCTCGTCGCGTCCAACGCGGCCATGGACAACGCGCGCGACGCCACCCAGATCTTCGGCGGCTACGGCTTCATGAACGAGACCCCGGTCGGCCGCTTCTACCGGGACGCGAAGATCCTGGAGATCGGCGAAGGCACCTCCGAAGTCCAGCGCATGCTCATAGCCAGGGAACTGGGCCTGCGCCCCTGACCGCCTCACGCCCCGGGCCGCCACGGACCGCGCCGGATCGCGCCGCCGCCGTGCTAGGGTTCCGGGCGTGCCGCTGCTGCTCCTCGACCGAGCCTTCCGCGCGCTGTTCAGATCGTCCTGGCCGGCTAGGCGGGCACGAGGTAGGAGTCCAGGTGCGAGTCCAGCGCGCTGAGCCCGGCGTGGTCGGCCGGGGCGGCCCGGAAACCGATGTAGCCGTCCGGCCGCACCAAGATGGCGCCGTCGGCCGCGAGTCCGGCTCGCCGGGGATCGCCGGCGGCCTGGACGATGTCGATGAGCCGCTCCACCGCCGGCGCAGGTAGGCGACGTCGCCGTCCGGCGGTGTCCCGAACATCAGCAGATGGTGCCGCGTCCCGTCCAGCGACGTGCGGCCGGGGTAGCTGGCGAACTGGTGCAGGCGGTCGGAGACCTGCAGGACGTGGCGGTCGGCGGCAAGGCGCTCGGTGGCGAAGCTTTCCACCAGGCCCGGCCGGGCCTGACCGCGCAGCCGCAGCGCGAGCTCCCCGGCGAGGTTGTGGGCGTCGTGCAGGCCGGAGTTGAGGCCCTCGCCGCCGAACGGGCTCGGGCGGCGCGCACGCGCGCCGCGATCGCGGGCATGGATGCCTCACTGTTGGCCGGCGCCTCGATGAAGGGCGGCGCGCACGCGCGCCGCGATCTGGCCCCGTCCTTCCGGCCGGGCGGCCGGGCTCCGCGCCTCGATGAAGGGCGGCGCGCACGCGCGCCGCGATTACAGGTCCGCTGCCGCGTTGGCTTCGGGGCAGTTGCCTCGATGAAGGGCGGCGCGCACGCGCGCCGCGATACGAGCACGATGGTTCGCGTGGACTCCGGGCTCTCTAGCCTCGATGAAGGGCGGCGCGCACGCGCGCCGCGATCTGCTTCTTTGGCGCTCCGCGGCCGGCTGGCGGGGACGCCTCGATGAAGGGCGGCGCGCACGCGCGCCGCGATCTTGCTCTCCGTCCTTGCGGGACCACGGGTCGTAGGCCTCGATGAAGGGCGGCGCGCACGCGCGCCGCGATCGGGAAGTGCAGCAGGTAGCGGTGGCTGGCCGCCTGCGCCTCGATGAAGGGCGGCGCGCACGCGCGCCGCGATTGCAGGCGTGCTTGCGCGCCGCCGTGGTGGCATGCGGGCCTCGATGAAGGGCGGCGCGCACGCGCGCCGCGATCGCGCCGAGCTGTGCGGCGAGGCGCGCGTCTTGCGGGCCTCGATGAAGGGCGGCGCGCACGCGCGCCGCGATGATGCCGGTCCGCATGACCGCCTCGACCGGGATGCGGCCTCGATGAAGGGCGGCGCGCACGCGCGCCGCGATTGCGCAGCCTGCCCCTGCTGGACAAGCTCCCGGCGCTGCCTCGATGAAGGGCGGCGCGCACGCGCGCCGCGATCTGAACGGACCCGTACTGCTGCGCCTCGGCCAGGCCTCGATGAAGGGCGGCGCGCACGCGCGCCGCGATGTCCATGACACGGTCACCGTCTCCACG
>DAHVAN010000450.1 GCA_027314595.1 Actinomycetota bacterium
ACCGGGCCGGGACGGCGCGGCGCAGGGAGGCGGCTATCGCGGCGGCCGCGGCGCCCGGGTCGGGCGCCCCGGTGATGGGGCGGCCGATGACCAGGAGGTCGGCTCCGGCGAGGATGGCCTCCTCGGGAGTGGCGACGCGCGCCTGGTCGTGCGGGTCCGCTCCCGCGGGGCGGACACCCGGGGTGATCAGCGTCACGTCCGGGCCCACCTCGGCCCGGACGGCGGCCACCTCCTGCGGGGAGCAGACGAGCCCGCGGGCGCCGGCCCTGACCGCCATCACGGAGAGCCGGCGCACCACGTCGCCGACCGGGTCGGGGACGCCCATCGAGTGCAGGTCGGCGTCGCCAAGAGAGGTCAGTATGGTCACCGCGGCGATGCTCGTGCCCGGCGCCGACTCGACCGCGGCGCGGACCATGTCCGGGCCGCCGGACGCGTGCACGGTGAGGATCTCCGGGCGCAGCCGGGAGACGGCGCGGGCGGCGCCGGCCACCGTCGCCGGGATGTCGTACAGCTTCAGGTCGAGGAACACCTCGACCCCGCTCGCCCCGCGCACCGTGGCCACCACGTCGGGGCCGTAACGCAGGTAGAGCTCCAAGCCGATCTTCACGGTCGACACGTGCGGGGTGACGAGCGCCGCCCAGCGCGCCGCCGTATCCAAGTCCGGTGCGTCGAGCGCGACGGCGACCGGTGCTGACCTGCTCACGCCAGGCTCCCTTCTCGCTGTACCTGCCACGCTCGCCCTCCTGGCCGCCTTCGCGCGCCGTCTTCCCTCGTCGCTCGTCGCCACCAGCGCTCCTCACTCCTCGGTCCAGACGGCACGGCGGCCACTCGGCTCGCTGTACCCCTGCCACGCTCGCGGGACGCAGAACTCCCCCGTCACACCCAACTGTGGCGCGGTGCCACGTACCCGAGCGCCCCGGCGGGCTGGTGAGCACCGCCCACGATGTCTGATACCCGGTCCACGCCCCGTGCCACAAGTTCCTCCTCAAGCTCCCGCTGAATTCGCGAGCAGGCCGAAGGATCGTGGAAGAGCACCGTCCCCACCGCGACGAGCGCGGCACCGGCGAGCAGCAGTTCCAGCGCATCGCGGCCGGTCCGCACGCCGCCGGCGCCGATGATCGGCACGTCGGGCAGCGCCTCGCGGACCTGCCAGACGCAGCGCACCGCGACCGGGCGGATCGCGGGCCCGGACAGCCCGCCGGCCAGGCCGGCCAGCGCGGGCCGCAGCGTCACCGGGTCGATGGCCATGCCAGGGACCGTGTTGATCATGGAAAGGCCGTCCGCGCCCGCGGACGCGCAGGCACGGGCCACGGCGACGATGTCGGTCACCTCGGGTGACAGCTTGGCGAAGACCGGGATGTCGTACCTGGCGCTGCCGCGCACCGCGGCGACCACCTGGCCGGCCGCGGCCGGGTCGAGGGCGAACGGCCGTCCCGCCGCGGACGCGTCCGGGCAGCCGAGGTTGACCTCGATGGCGGTCACGCCCGCCGCGTCGGACAGCCGCGAGGCGAGTTCGCCGTACTCGCTGGCGCTGTGGCCCGCGACGCTCACCACGGCGCGCGCGCCGCGCGACAGCAGCCACGGCAGGTCCCGCTGCAGGAACCCGTCGATGCCCGGCCCCTGCAGGCCAGGGGAGGACAGCAGGCCGCTGGGCGTCTCGGCGATCCTCGGGGCGGGGTTGCCCGCCCGCGGCTCAAGCGTCACCGACTTGGTGATCACCGCGCCGATCCGCGCCACGTCGGTGAACTGGGCCAGTTCGCGGCCCGAGCCGGCGCAGCCGGACGCGGTCAGGATCGGGCTGGGCACGTCCAGGTGCCCGATGCGGGTGCGCAGGTCAGCCGGCATGCGAGCGCTCCCCCGCGGCGCCTGGGGCAGCGGTGCCTGGGGCTGTCGAAGCGGGCGGGCCGGGCGGGGCCGGCACGGCCGGGGCGCCCGGGGCGCCGGACGCGCCGGGGCGCGGCTGCCAGCCGGGCGCACCGAGCGCGTCGAAGGGGATCGTGCCCACGTCGTCCCAGCGCACCAGGTCGCCGCGGAACACCGGCCCCTCCACGCAGGCCCGCACCATCCGCGTGATCCCGTCGTTGCCCACGGCCGGCAGCACGCACCCCATGCACAGGCCGGTGCCGCACGTCATCGCCGGCTCGGACACCAGCGCCTGCACCGGGATCGCGTACCGCCCGGCGAGCGCGCACACCGCGTGCAGCACGCTGAGCGGCGCGGACGCGTAGATCACGTCGGTGCGCGCCTGCTGCACCAGCGTAGGCAGCATGTCCACCACCGAACCACGCGAGCCCAGCGACCCGTCGGTCGTGGTGATCACCGCCGAGCGCCCGGTCCGCCGCGCGGTCAGCGCGCCGAACACCCGGTCCGCGCTCTGCGCGCCGAGCAGGTAGTCCGTGGGGCAGCCCCGGTCGGCCAGTTTCGCCGCGCGGGCGAACACGGGGGCGGCGCCGGCGCCG
The DNA here is from genome assembly GCA_027314595.1 of Actinomycetota bacterium. Classification (GTDB taxonomy): domain Bacteria; phylum Actinomycetota; class Actinomycetes; order Streptosporangiales; family Streptosporangiaceae; genus Trebonia. The sequence continues at coordinate 2,460 of DAHVAN010000450.1, forward strand.
ACGCCGAGCAGCAGGCAGGAGGCCGGGTCCCGCGGCACGGGGAACGGCCGCCCCAGGGGCCCGACGACGTCGAGGACATCACGCGAACGGCATTCGGCGAGCCACTGCGCCCCCGGCTCGCGCGGCAGGAACACGAACTCCACGGTGCCGCCGTGGTCCGGCCGCACGTCGTGCACCGAGAACGTGCGCCTCGCGAGCATGGCGCTGTTCGGCCCGCCGACCGCGATGGCGATGAACTGGCCCGGCCGCAGCCGCGTGGCGATCGCCGGGGCGACCACCGTCATGGCCACGTACGCGTCGACCCGGCGCACCGTCAGCACCGTCCCGCGCACCTGAACCGGTGCCACCCCGCCCTCCCGATCTGCTTGCGCCATGCACCCCTCAGCCGCGTAGCCCGGCGGCGTGCTCTTGCAGTGAGCGGACGCCCACCTCGCCGCGGATGATGGCCTCGATACCCTGCACCGCGGCCCCGAGCCCGGCCACGGTCGTCACGCACGGCACGCCCCGCCGGACCGCCGCGGTCCGGATCTCGTACCCGTCCAGGCGCACGGCAGCCGACGCCGCGGACGGGCTGCCGAAGGGCGTGTTCACGATCAGGTCTACCTCACCGTCCAGGATGCGCGTGACGACGGTCGGCTCTCCGCCTGGCCCGGCGCCGTCGCTGTGCTTTCGCACGATCTTGGCACGAACGCCGTTCCTGCGCAGTACCTCGGCCGTTCCCGACGTCGCCCAGATCTCGAATCCGAGGTCCGCGAGCCGCTTGACCGGGAAAATCATGGCCCGCTTGTCCCTGTTGGCGACGGACACGAACACCCGCCCCCGCACCGGCAGCGTCCCGTAGACCGCCGCCTGCGACTTGGCGTACGCCGTGCCGAACGTCTCGTCGATGCCCATCACCTCGCCGGTCGAGCGCATCTCGGGCCCGAGCACGGTGTCGACGCCGGCGCCGGCGGCGTCGCGGAACCGCCCGAACGGCAGCACGGCCTCCTTCACCGCAACCGCGAGGCGGGCACGGGCGGGCGCGGCGCCCTCCGGCTCCGGCGCGTCCGCGGGGGGCCGTGCCGCCGGGCTGGCACCGTCGCCGGCGGGCGGCAGCACGCCGGAGGCCCGCAGCGACGTGATCGACGCGCCGAGCATCACCAGGGCCGCCGCCTTGGCCAGCGGCACCGCGGTCGCCTTGGACACGAACGGGACCGTCCGGGACGCGCGCGGGTTCGCCTCGAGCACGTAGAGCACGCCGGCCGCCAGCGCGTACTGCACGTTGAGCAGGCCGCGCACGCCGCAGCCGCGCGCGATCCGCAGCGTCGCCTCGCGGACCGCGGCGATGTCGGCCTCGCCGAGCGTGATCGGCGGCAGCGCGCACGCCGAGTCGCCGGAATGGATCCCGGCCTCCTCGATGTGCTCCATTACCCCGCCCAGGTAGAGCTGCTCGCCGTCGTAGAGGCCGTCGACGTCGATCTCGATCGCGTCGTCGAGGAACCGGTCGATGAGCACCGGGTGCTCGGGCGAGGCCGAGGTCGCCCTGGACACGTACGCGCGCAGCGTGGCCTCGTCGTAGACGATCTCCATGCCGCGCCCGCCGAGCACGTACGACGGCCGCACCAGCACCGGGTAGCCGATCTCGGCCGCCGCGACCGCCGCCTCGTCCGCGGACAGCGCCACCTCGCCGCGCGGCGCGGTCAGGCCCGCCTGGGCCAGCACCGAGGCGAACGCACCGCGGTCCTCGGCCAGGTGGATGGCCGCGGGCGAGGTGCCGACGATCGGCACGCCCGCGGCCTCGAGCACCCGGGCGAGCCCGAGCGGCGTCTGCCCGCCGAACTGCACGATCACGCCCGCGACCGGCCCCGACGCCTGCTCCGCGTGCACCACCTCGAGCACGTCCTCAAGCGTCAGCGGCTCGAAGTACAGCCGCGAGGAGGTGTCGTAGTCGGTGGAGACCGTCTCGGGGTTGCAGTTGACCATGACGGTCTCGTAGCCGGCGTCGCGCAGCGCGAACGAGGCGTGCACGCAGGCGTAGTCGAACTCGATGCCCTGGCCGATGCGGTTCGGGCCGCTGCCCAGGATGATCACCTTGGGCCGGTCGCCGTCAGGCACCTCGTTGCCCTCGTCGTACGTCGAGTACAGGTACGGGGTGCGCGCGGCGAACTCGGCGGCGCAGGTGTCCACGGCGTGGTAGACCGGGCGGACGCCGAGCGCGTGCCGGAGCTTGCGGACCTGTTCGGCGCTCAGCCCGCGCAGCTCGCCGATCTGGGCGTCGGAAAACCCGGCGCGCTTGGCCGCCCGCAGCAGACGGGTGTCGAGCTCGCAGGCGCCACCGATCGTTCGGGACATCTCAAGAATCTGAACCAGCTGATCCACGAACCAGGGGTCGATGCCGGTCGCATCCGCCACGTCGGCGGCGCTCGCCCCGGCCCGCAGCGCCTGCAGCATGGTGTTCAGGCGGCCGTCGTGCGGGGTGCGGCAGCGGTCGAGCAGTCCCGCCGCGTCCGGTTCTGCCTTCTTGTAGCTGAACGGGCCGTGGCTGCTCTCCAGCGAACGCTGCGCCTTCTGCAGTGCCTCGGCGAAGGACCGGCCGATCGCCATCGCCTCGCCGACCGATTTCATGTGGGTGGTCAGCGTGGTGTCGGCGCCGGGGAACTTCTCGAAGGCGAACCGCGGGATCTTGACGACCACGTAGTCGAGGGCGGGCTCGAAGCTGGCCGGGGTCTGGCCGGTGATGTCGTTCGGGATCTCGTCGAGGGTGTAGCCGATCGCGAGCTTGGTCGCGATCTTGGCGATCGGGAAGCCGGTCGCCTTGGAGGCGAGGGCCGAGGACCTGCTGACCCGGGGGTTCATCTCGATGACGACCATGCGGCCGGTCTGCGGGCTGACCGCGAACTGGATGTTGCAGCCGCCGGTGTCGACCCCGACCGCGCGGATGATCTTGATGGCGGTGTCCCGCATGTGCTGGTACTCGCGGTCGGTGAGCGTCATCGCGGGCGCCACGGTGACCGAGTCGCCGGTGTGCACGCCCATCGGGTCGACGTTCTCGATCGAGCAGACGATCACGACGTTGTCGCGGGAGTCGCGCATCAGCTCGAGCTCGAACTCCTTCCAGCCGATGATCGACTCCTCGAGCAGCACCTCGGTGGTCGGGCTGGCGTCAAGCCCGGCGCCGGCGATGCGCCGCAGGCCGGCTTCGTCGTAGGCGATGCCGGAGCCGGCGCCGCCGAGGGTGAAGCTCGGGCGGACGACCACGGGCAGGCCGAGCTCGCGGACGGCTTGGAAGCACTCCTCGATCGTGCGGCAGACCTGGCTCCTGGGCACCTGCGCGCCCAGGCTCGTGACGATCTCCTTGAACCGCTCGCGGTCCTCGCAGGCCTCGATCGCGTCGATGTCGGCGCCGATGAGCTCGACGTTGTACTTTTTCAGGACGCCGTTTTCGTGCAGGGCGACCGCGGCGTTGAGCGCGGTCTGCCCGCCGAGCGTCGCCAGCACCGCGTCCGGGCGCTCCTTGGCGATCACCTTCTCGATGAGGTCGGCGGTGATCGGCTCCACGTAGGTGGCGTCGGCGAACTCCGGGTCGGTCATGATCGTCGCCGGGTTGGAGTTCACCAGGCTGACGCGGATGCCTTCGGCCCGCAGGACGCGGCAGGCCTGGGTGCCCGAGTAGTCGAACTCGCAGCCCTGCCCGATCACGATCGGGCCTGACCCGATCACGAGCACCGACTTGAGGTCACTGCGCCGCGGCATCGCTCACCTCACCCATGATCGTGGATCGATAACCAGGCTCTGGCATGGATAGTGATCCATGCTGTTCATGATTGCTGCTCCATCAGGGCGCAGAACTGGTCGAAGAGGTCTACCGCGTCGTGCGGGCCCGGGGCGGCCTCGGGGTGGTACTGGACGCTGAAGGCGGGGCGGTCGAGCAGGCGGATGCCCTCGACCACGCCGTCGTTGAGGTTGACGTGGCTCACCACGGCCTCGCCGTACGGGGTGCCGAACGGCGCCGGCTCCCGGGGGCCGGCCTCCCGAAGGCCCCCCGCGTGGAAGGGCGGCCCGCCCTCCCATGCCTCCCCGGCCCTGGTCTCGCTGGCCTCGCTGGCTCCGGCGGCCTCAGGGGAACCCGAGACCTCTCCCGTCCGCGGGGGCAGGCCGGCCGCGAAGCCATGGTTGTGGCTGGTGATGTAGACGCGGCCGGTGGCCAGGTCCATCACCGGCTGGTTGACGCCGCGATGCCCGTACCTGAGCTTGTAGGTCTTCAGGCCGAGCGCCAGGGCGAGGATCTGGCTGCCCAGGCAGATGCCGAAGGCCGGCACGCCAGCCGCGAGGACGCCGCGCATCGCGGCCACCGCGTATCCGGCGGCTGCCGGGTCGCCCGGGCCGTTGCTGAAGAACACCCCGTCCGGGCTCGCGGCCAGGATCTCGGCGGCGGTCGCCGTGGCGGGCAGCACCAGGACCTCGCAGCCCCGCACGGCCATGTTGCGGGGTGTGGCGGCCTTGATGCCGAGGTCGACGGCGGCGACCCGGTACCTGGTCCCGACGCCGGCCGGCGGGCTGACCGTGTACGGCTGCGGCGTGGTGACGACGCGCGCCAGGTCGGCGCCGGTCATCCCAGGGCTGGCGAGCACCCGGCCGAGCAGCCGCTCCGGGTCGTCCTCCACGGTGGAGACGCCCGCCCGCATCGCGCCGCGGGACCTGATCCGCATCGTCAGCGCCCGGGTGCCCTGCACGGCGATGCCCGTGATCTGCTGGGCGCGCAGCTCGTCGTCCAGGGTGCGGCGGGCCCGCCAGCTCGAGGCGAGCCCGGATAGCTCGCGCACCACGTAGCCGCTCACCCAGATCCGGCGCGACTCCGGGTCCTCGTCGTTGACGCCGGTGTTGCCGATGTGCGGAGCGGTCATCGCCACGATCTGACCGCAGTAGGACGGGTCGGTCAGCGTCTCCTGGTACCCGGTCATCCCGGTGTTGAAGACCATCTCGCCGAACGTCTCGCCGGGCGCGCCGAAGCCCGCGCCGCGCAGCGTGGTGCCGTCCTCAAGGACGAGCATGGCGTCCTGGCGGCTCTGCGGGCTCCGGGGGGGACGGCCCCCCGGCACCCCGGGGCCGGCCTGAGTCATCGCGTGACCTTCCCGTCTAGGACCGTGCACACCCCGCGCAGGAAGGTGGCGTGCACCTTGCCGGGCAGCGCCATGCCGGCGAACGGGCTGTTCCCGCTCTTGGACGCGTGGGCCGCCGGGTTCACCGGCTCGGGCGGCGCGGCCGGATCGTACAGCGTCAGGCTGGCCGGGCCGCCGGGCGCTATCGGCGCGCCGTGGCCGGGCACCCGGCCGATCGCCGCCGGGCGCGCGGACATCCGGTCGGCGACCCCGGCCCAGTCGAGCAGGCCGGTGTCCACCATGGCGAGCTGCACCACGCGCAGCGCGGTCTCCAGGCCGGTCATCCCGTTGGCGGCCGCCGCCCACTCGGTCTCCTTGGCCTCGACCGGGTGCGGCGCGTGGTCGGTGGCCACGCAGTCGATGGTGCCGTCCGCCAGCCCGGCGCGCAGCGCGTCGATGTCGGCGCGCGTCCGCAGCGGCGGGTTGACCTTGAACACCGTGTCGTACCCCTCGGCGAGGTCGTCGGTGAGCAGCAGGTGGTGCGGCGTGACCTCGGCCGTCACCCGCCAGCCCTTCGACTTGGCCCAGCGGATGATCTCCACCGAGCCGGCCGTGGACACGTGGCAGACGTGCAGCGCGGAGCCGGTGTGCGCGGCCAGCAGGCAGTCCCTGGCGATGATCGCCTCCTCGGCGGCGGCCGGCCAGCCGGCCAGGCCGAGCCTGCTGGCCACCTCACCCTCGTTCAGCTGGGCGCCCTCGGTGAGGCGCGGCTCCTGAGCGTGCTGGGCGATCACGCCGTCGAACGCCTTGACGTACTCAAGGGCCCGGCGCATCAGCAGCGGGTCCGCGACGCAGAAGCCGTCGTCGGAGAAGACGCGCACGGCGGCGGCCGAGTCGGCCATCGCGCCGAGCTCGGCGAGTTGCCTGCCGCCGAGCGCGACCGTGACGGCGCCCACCGGGCGGACGTCGCAGTACCCGGCCTGCCGGCCGAGCCGCCAGACCTGCTCGACGACCCCGGCGGTGTCGGCGACCGGTTCGGTGTTGGCCATCGCGTGCACCGCGGTGTACCCGCCAAGCGCGGCGGCCCTGGTGCCCGTCTGCACCGTCTCGGCGTCCTCACGGCCCGGCTCGCGCAGGTGGGTGTGCAGGTCGACGAGTCCGGGCAGGGCGATCAGTCCCGTCCCGTCCAGGACGCGCGCGCCCGGAGCAGACAGGGCGGCGCCGACGCCGGCGAACTCGCCGTCGGCGACGGACAGGTCCACGACCGGGCCGCCGCACACGGACACGCCCCTGATCAGCCATTGCTCGCTCAAGGAGCCGTCCTTTCCGTCGTCTTCGCGGTCACGCCGCCTCCCCCGCGCCGCCGAGCAGCAGGTACAGGACCGCCATGCGCACGGTCACCCCGTTGCTCACCTGGGCCACGATCGTCGACCGCGGCGAGTCCGCGACCTCGGCCGCGATCTCCACGCCGCGGTTCATCGGGCCCGGGTGCATGACGATCGCGTGCTCGGGCAGCAGCGCCATCCGCCCGGCGTCGAGCCCGTAGCGCCGCCGGTACTCGCGGACGCTGGGGAAGTACGCGGCGGTCATCCGCTCCTGCTGCACGCGCAGCATCATCACCACGTCGGTCTTGCGCAGTTCGGCGTCGAAGTCGTAGCTGACCTGGCACGGCCAGGTCTGCACGGCGTACGGCATCAGGGTGGGCGGGGCGACCAGGGTCACCTCGGCGCCGAGCGTGCTGAGCAGCAGCACGTTGGACCTGGCCACCCGGCTGTGCAGCACGTCACCGACGATCGTCACCCGCACGCCGTCGGGGCCGCCGAGCCGCTGCCTGATCGTGAACGCGTCGAGCAGCGCCTGCGTGGGGTGCTCGTGCGTGCCGTCGCCCGCGTTCACCACGCTGCCCGACACCCAGCCGGCCAGCCGGTGCGGCGCACCGGACGCGCCGTGCCTGATGACCACCGCGTCGGCGCCCATCGCCTCCAGGGTCAGCGCGGTGTCCTTGAGACTCTCCCCCTTGGCCACGCTCGACCCCCGGGCGGAGAAGTTGATCACGTCGGCGGACAGCCGCTTGGCCGCCGCCTCGAACGAGGTCCTTGTCCTTGTCGAGTCCTCGTAGAAGAGGTTGACGACCGTCAGGCCGCGCAGCGTGGGGAGCTTCCTGATCGGGCGGCCCGCCACGCTGGCCAGTTCCGCCGCGGTGTCGAGGATGAGCAGCGCGTCGTCGCGGCTGAGGTCGCCGGCGGAGATCAGATGGCGCTTCACTGGCCGCGCTCCCCCAGCAGCACGCAGTCCTGGCCGTCGGACTCCCCGAGCAGCACCCGCACCACCTCGCGATGCGCCGTGGGCAGGTTCTTTCCCACGTAGTCCGCGCGGATCGGAAGCTCGCGGTGACCGCGGTCGACGAGCACGGCGAGCTGGACGGCGCGCGGCCGGCCCAGGTCGTTGAGCGCGTCGAGCGCGGCCCGGATGGTCCGGCCTGAGAACAGCACGTCGTCGACGAGGACGACCGTCTTGCCGTCCACACCGTCGGCGGGCACCTCGGTCCGCTGCAGCGCCCGCGCGGGCCGCAGCCGCAGGTCGTCGCGGTGCATCGTGACGTCGAGCGAGCCATACGGCGCCGGGGTTCCCTCGAACTCGCCGATCCGCCCGGCCAGGCGGCGGGCCAGCGGAACTCCCCGGGTCGGGATGCCCATCAGGACTATCCCCTCGCCGCCGTGGGTGCGCTCAAGGATCTCGTGCGCGATACGGCTCAGCGCGCGACGGATCTCCTCCGGAGTGAGCACCGCTTTCCAGCCAGGACTGCCTGCGTCTTGCTCATGGCCCGGTCCAGGCCGCATCGCGCACACCAGTCACGACCTCCTTCCCCGTCTCACGGGACGGTCCTTAAAGGATGCCTACCGCCACAACCGTACCAGGCCAGTGCGCGCGCGCGGGCCGGGATCATTTCCCCGGCGCCGCCTCACGCCCGCTGAAGCGTCCGTCACTGTCAGGCTGTCCCGTGAAATCCCGTATCGCCAGATCTGGTCCCGCTTGGTGACCACAGAAGTTGTGATTTAGATCACTGTGGACATACGCTGTCATTACGTTCCGAGAGCACGGGCGACCTCCCATCGGGCCGCCCGGCACAGGGGAAAGCCGATTACACCGGGGGTTGCCGCGTTCAGAGGGAGGATAGCGAGGGGTCCGGGAGGGACAGGCCGGTTACTGGACGAGTTCAACCAGTTTTTGCCATTCGGCTTGACGTTGTCGCTCTCGCCGCCTACCGTCACTGAGCGTAACCGTTACCGTAAGCGACGACTGGCCGGGAAACCGAGGAAAAATGCCATCTGAGTACGCCAAGACACTGGGCGCGCGGCTGCGCGCCATCCGCACCCAGCAGGGACTCTCGCTGCACGGCGTTGAGGAGAAGTCCCGCGGACGGTGGAAGGCCGTCGTGGTCGGTTCGTACGAGCGCGGGGACCGCTCGGTGACCGTTCAGAAGCTCGCCGAACTGGCCGAGTTCTACGGTGTCCCGGTCTCCGAGCTCCTGCCCGGCGACGCCGCCCCGACCCCTATCGCGACCGCGCCCAAGCTCGTGATCGACCTTGAGCGCATGAACTCGCTGCCGAAGGAGAAGGTCGGCCCGCTCGCCCGCTACGTGGCCACCATCCAGGCGCAGCGCGGCGACTACAACGGCCGGGTGCTGTCGGTCAGGCACGAGGACCTGCGCTCGCTCGCCGTCATCTACGACAAGTCGCCCGCCGACCTCACCGACGAGCTCATCAGCTGGGGCGTGCTCGACGCCGACGCGCGCAGCACCGCCATCGAGTCCTTCTGATACCGCCGCCCGCCCGGCCAATCGCCGGGCGGGCGGGTCAGTCTCGATTGCCCGTCAGCTCGCCGGCCTGAGCGGGAGGGGCAGCTGGCTGTCGACGCCGAGCGCCCGCTCGGCCACCGACAAGAACGTTCCCGCATCCCTGAGCAGGTCCTCGGCCTCCCGCGCGGTCGCCGCCCGGGGCAGGCCCGCCTCCGCCGCGGCGCGCTTGGCCGCGCTTGCCGCGAAGTACGCCGCCCACTCGGCGAGCGTCGGCTCGACCTGCGGGAGCAGCTCCCACACGCTGCGCGGGCGCCGCCGGCGCGCCCCGGTTCCCGGTTCGCCCCTGGCCGCGACGATTGCCGCCGCCGCGCGCAGCGCGGCCAGATGGGCGCAGATGTAGCGGGTGCCGGGATCGGCCTCGGCGCCGGCCTCGGCCAGGCCCCGCCGCGCGGTCTGGAGCAGGTTCAGCACCGTCGGGGAGACCAGGTGCCGCGGCGGCGCCAGCACCGCCTGTCCCCCCGGCACATGATGCGCCGGCTGGGCAGGGCGTCCGGCGCCGTCTGGCGAGGGCACGTCGTGGCCAGATCCCGCGCTAGCACGCGTTGGCATTTCGCTGTCCGCCGTTGTCAGCGTGCTGATCATGGTCTTCACTCCTTCAGCTATCTGCCGCAGCCTGTCCCGTCACGGGAGGGCCGGCCGGGCGAAGCGCTTCCCCACGCTCCGCCCGGCCGGCGGCCGGCCGCCAGGGGTCGCGGCGGCCGGGATTCGCCACACCTCTATTCGAACACAGGTTCGTGGCAATGTCCAGCTTATTGCTGACACTTTCGAAGTTACACGGGAGGTCTGACATTCTGGGCGGCGCCCGCAGGCTCGCCGGGCCGCCGGCTCGCCGGGCCGCGCTCCGGCAGCACCCGGGGCGCCGCGGCTGCGGTCGTGACGGTCACCCCGGTCCGTTCCGGATCATATGCCTGAAACCCCGCAGGGACGGGCCCGCGGGGACCACGGCGGGCAGCGTCCCGTAAGCTGAGGGTGATGAGCCAGACGGTCACATTCACGGAGCTGGGGCCAGCCGAGTTCCGGTTGGCCATAAACCGGTTCATCGCCGTCTACCGGGCCGCCATGAACCCGCCGGAGCGGACGCTCTCCGGCCGGGACGCGATCCTGGACCGGCACGCAGCCAACCCCGGGTTCCGCGCGCTGACCGCCGTGCTGGGCACGGGGGGGAGCCAGTCCAGGGCAGTGCTCGCCGGATTCACCTACGGGTTTCACGGGCTGCCGGGCCAGTGGTGGCATGACACGGTCGCCGGGGCGCTCGCGATGTCGTCCGCGCCCGGGGCGGCCGCCTGGCTCACCGACTCCTTCGAGGTCGCGGAACTGCACGTGCTGCCCGCCTACCAGGGCTCGGGGATCGGCCGCGAGCTGCTGACCCGGCTCACCGCGGGCCGGCCGGAGCGGACGGCCGTGCTGTCCACGGCGGACACCGAATCGCGCGCCAGGCGGCTGTACCGGCGGGTCGGATTCACCGACCTGCTGACGGCGTACCGGTTCTCCGGCGGCGATCCGCCCTACGCGGTGATGGGCGCCACCCTGCCGCTGCGCTCGGTGGCGGCGCCGGCGCCTGACCCGCCCCGCGTGCCAAGGCCGAGCAGCTGATAGATCTCCCTGGTCGCGCGCGACCAGTTGAGTGTGTAGAAGTGCAGGCCTGGCGCGTCCTGCGCGAGCAGGCTTTCGCACAGCTCGGCGGCGTACGTCACGCCGATGTCGCGCACTCCGGCCGTGTCGCCGGCCGCGTCCGCCGTCCGCAAGCGGCCGAGCAGGCCGCCGGGCACCTTGCAGCTGCCGAGCTGCACCGCGCGCTCGACTATCCGCAGGCTGGTGACGGGCATGATCCCCGGGATGATCGGCGCGTCGCAGCCGTGCCCGGCGACGCGGTCCCGCAGGCGCAGGTAGTCCTCGGCGTGGAAGAACATCTGAGTGATCGCGAAGTCCGCCCCGGCGCGGCACTTGGCCACGAAGTGCCGCGTATCGGTCTCCTCATCGGGCGAGCGGGGATGCAGCTCGGGGAACGCCGCGACGCCCACGCAGAAGTCACCCGACGACTTGACCAGCCGGACGAGCTCGTCGGCATGGGTGAGGCCCTGCGGGTGCGGAATCCACGCGGCGTTCGGATCGCCGGGCGGGTCGCCCCGCAGCGCCAGGACGTTCCGCACCCCCACGTCGGCGTAGGAGCCGATGACGTGCCTGAGCTCGGCTACGGAGTGGCTGACCGCGGTGAGGTGCCCGACCGGGGTCAGCGAGGTCTGCGCCGCGATGCGCCCTGTGACCCGGACCGTCCGGTCCCTGGTGGATCCGCCCGCGCCGTAGGTAACGGAGACGAAGGTCGGCTTCAGCGGCTCGAGCTGCCGGATCGCCCGCCACAGCTGCTGCTCCTCGACCTGCGTCTTCGGCGGCATGAACTCGAAGGAGTACGACTTCTCGCCGGCCTTGAGCAGATCGGAGATCAGCGGCGCGCGGCGGGCCGTCGCCGCGTGCGTCCCGGGCTTGGCTCGCGGGCTGACTTTGAGCTGGGTACGGCGCGGTCTCGGCGGCATGTGGCTAAGCATAACCCGCCGATCGATTTCCTGTGATCTGACCACAAGATCTCGATGGGCGGGGCACGCTCTGCGGTGGTCGCAGGCGCCATCGAGGCGTCAGCGACCATATCGAAGGCGAGCGTCAGAACGCGAGGGCCTGGGCGCGGCGGTTGACCTCCGTGCCCCGGCGCTTGTACAGCGCCTCGATCGGCGTTCCCGGCAGCGTCTCGTCGGCCGTGAACAGCCAGCGGAGCGCTTCCTCCTCGTCGAACCCGCAGTCGAACAGCACGGTCAGCGTGCCGCACAGGCCCTTGACGATCTGGCCGCCGTCAAGGAAGGCGTCCGGCACGCCGCGTTCTCCGCCGGGGCGGGTAACGGCGATGATCTTGCGGTCGCGGAGGAGTTGCTTCACCCGGCTGGAGGGGATGCCGAGCCTGCCGGCCACCTCAGGCAGTGACAGCCATTTGCCGACTAGGGCGTCGGCCACGGGGTCTATCTGTGTCACGAGTCGAATCTCCCACGTCGCAGCCCGTCCCAAACCAGGGACATTGCCCCAATAGCGCATAGCCGAGCCGGTAAGGCAAGGGCCCTGTCAGCGCGTCCCGTTCCGGCGGGCGGCTGTGTCCGCCTCATGCTGAGCTCATTGCGGCCGCTCCCGCCACGCGGCCGCCCGGCGCGTCAGCCAGTCCGCGGTGGCCGTCAGGCCTTCCGGCCGGACGCTGAACAGGACTTCGCGGCCGGCCCGGCGCCTGCTGACCAGGCGCGACTCCTCGAGCACGGCCAGGTGCTGCGCCACTGCCTGGCGGGAGACCGGCAGGCTGGCCGCCAGGCTGCTCGCGCTGCAACCGGGCGTGCGGCCGAGCAGTTCGAGCAGTTCCCTGCGGCGCGGGTCGGCGAGAGCGGCGAACACGCGGTCCGCGTCCACGCCGTCCGAGGGCCGGCGGGTCGCGCCGGCGTGCTGCGCCGTCCCTGTCACCGCCCCTGCTCGGCGCGGGTGCGCAGGCCCGCCATCTCGTACTGCCAGCCGCCGGTGCCGCCCTTCCACTCGTCCTCGCGCAGCGCCTCAGGCAGGTCGAGCGACGTGAACCCGCTCTCCACGACGGTCACGCCGATCTCGTTCCTCACCGGCCGGATGTAGAACTCGACGAGGGTCGACCTGCCCCCGGCGGGCGGGGCGCCGCCGAAGGCGCTCGCCCAGCGGTACGAGACGTAGCCCTGCGGTTCGACGCGCACCACGTCGATGACGTACGGCCGGTGGCCCTCGCCGTACCCGACGGTCACTCGCCCGGGGCCGCGGGCAGGTTCGGCCCTGCTGCCCGGCAGCCACCATCCGGGCCGTGTGACAAGCTGCCACACCGTGTCCTGTGTCGCCCTGATGGTGATCCGCTGTTCGATACGGTCTTGCATTGAATGCCCTCTCCCCTCGCCCGCGCACGGCACGGATGGCGTCGTGCAAGCACAGTCTTGCACGACCGGATCTTTGGTGCAATTCGGCGCTTGCATATACGTTGCCCCGGCCCTGATCGGCTGGGCTGGTGAGCCAGAAGTGCCGTCTAGCCGAAGACTTTCGAAATGCCTGGCGCTTTGGCTGCCGTGGCCTGTTGCGGGAACCCCGCCCGGGCCGGCGGCGGCCGGTGTGGCGCCAGCGGCGCATGGGGCGCATGGGGCGATCGGGACCCCCGTCGGCATGCCCTGCGACCATTGTGATCCGCCACGCAATGCCTGGCGCGATGATGCCAAGGATGTCCGTTGCCAGGGGGACTGTGGCGCACATCTGCGGCACGTCACGGCTCGCGTGACCGGGGCGCCTGCGCATCTGGCCCGGTAGGACCGGGGCAACTGCGCAGCTGGCCCAGAACGCGGCACGAGCCGGCCTGAACTGGCGTGCCATAAACCCTGCCCGCCGGCACCAACACCACAAACCCAGATGTAGCCGCCGAGGCCACTGCCGCCGCTTAAGCGGCACAGTTCTTCAGCGGGACGGCCGGGTCGGTCAGGCGGGCGACGTCGACCTCGGCGCCTTCGGCGATCAGGCGGCGGCCCTGCAGCAGGTCGCGAGGGCGGTCCACGGTCAGGACCGCGGTCAGCCGGGCGCCAGAGGCGCCGGAGGCGGGCACCGCGCCGGAGACAGAGGCGCCGGAGGCGGGCACCGCGCCGGAGACAGAGGCCCCGGCGGCGGGCACCGCGCCGGAGGCGGGCGCGCTGGACGCGCCCGGGCCGGTCTTGCCCCCGCCGGAGAGCCAGCAGGCGGACCAGGCGGCGGATTTCGGGTCGCCGCGCCAGACGAGCGTGCTCGCGGCGTCGTGGTGGCCCGCGTACTGCACCATCCGGCCGAACTGCTCGGACCAGAAGTACGGCACCGGGTCGTAGGTCTCGGCTCCCCCGAGGACGTTGGCGGCGAGCACCTCGGGCGCGTGCAGCGCCGAGTCCCAGTGCTCGACGCGCAGCCGCCCGCCGAACCGCAGTGACTCGAACGCGGCGCAGTCACCGGCCGCGTAGACGCCGGGCACCGACGCGCGCAGGCCGGGATCGACGGCGACACCGTTGTCAACCGCGATCCCTGAGCCGGCCAGCCACTCCACGGCGGGCCTGACGCCGATGGCCGTGACCACCTCGTCCGCCGCGAGCCAGCCGCCGCCGGCCAGCGCGAGTCCGCCGTGCTCCACGGACTCCACGGCGGTGCCGGTGCGGAGTTCGGCGCCGGCTCGCTCGTACCAGGGCGCGGTGCGCGCCCCGGCTTGCGCGCCCAGCGCGGCGGTGAGCGGGGCGGCCGCGGCCTCGACGACCGTGACCAGGCAGCCCGCCGCCGCGGCCGCCGTGGTCAGTTCGGCGCCGATCCAGCCCGCGCCGACGATGGCGAGCCGCAGGCCGGGCCGGAACAGGGCGCGCAGCGCGAGCGCGTCGTCGAGCGTGCGCAGGAACCGCTGCCGGCCCGGGCCCGGCAGCGTCACGGGGACGGCGCCCGTCGCGATGACCAGGCAGTCAAACGGGTGTTCAGCGTGCCGGGTGAGCAGGGCAGGACCGCGCAGGCCTGTCGCGGCCTGTCCGGGCCTGAAGTCGGCGCCGAGCGCCTCGAAGTCCGCCCGCAGGGACGGGTCGGCCCCTTCGGTGAGCACCTTCTTCGACAGCGGGGGCCGGTCGTACGGGGGCCGGTCCTCCGCGCCCACGAGGGTGATCAGGCCGCGGTAGCCACGCGCCCGCAACTCCTGCACCGCGCGGAATCCGGCTAGACCGGCACCAGCCACCACGGTCCGTTCGGGATGACCCATGACGTCCAAGGGTACGGCGGGACGGGCGGGACGGGCGGGACGGGCGGCTGCCGGAGCGGGACGGCAGTGTACGGCGGGACGGATGGGGCAGGCGAGGACGAAGTGAGACGCCAGGCCTGACAAAATGGTTAACGGCACTACGTTACGGTTCGCGGGCCGTAAAATCGTCGGCGATGGAATCTGCCCTCGCTGACGTGCTCATCGGCCGGACGCTCGACCGCCGGTACCACGTCCGCGCCCGCATCGCGCACGGCGGCATGGCCACCGTGTACCTCGCCACCGACACCCGGCTCGACCGGCAGGTGGCTCTCAAGGTGATGCACGCCGACCTCGCGCGGGACGCCGAGTTCGTGGGCAGGTTCATCGGCGAGGCCAAGTCGGTGGCGCGGCTCTCGCACCCGAACATCGTCGCGGTCTTCGACCAGGGATCCGACGGGGAGTACCTCTACCTGGCGATGGAGTACGTGCCCGGGTGGACGCTGCGCAGCATGCTGCGGGAGCGGGGCTGGTTCGGCCATGCCGAAGCGCTCGAGATCATGGACCCGATCCTGTCCGGGCTCGCCGCCGCGCACCATGCCGGGATCGTGCACCGGGACGTCAAGCCGGAGAACGTGCTGCTCACGGCGGACGGCCGGGTCAAGGTGGTGGACTTCGGGCTGGCCAGGGCGCAGGCGGCAGCCGGGCATACCCGGACAGGGACGATCATCGGGACCGTCGCCTACATCGCGCCTGAACAGGTCACCGGGGGCGTCACCGACTTCCGCACCGACGTGTACGCGGCCGGTGTGGTGATGTGGGAGATGCTCACCGGCCGGCAGCCGCACACCGGGGAATCGCCGCTGGCCGTCGCTTACAAGCACGTCAACGCCGACGTCCCGGCGGCCGCCAGCTACGTCAGCGGCCTCCCGCCCGCCGTCGGCCAGCTGGTCCGCGCCGCCACGAGCCGCGACCCGCGGCTGCGGCCCGCCGACGCCGGCGCGTTCCTGCACGCCGTCCGGGTGCTGCGCGGCGCCGATGAAAGCGACGCGATCACCGGCGCCTGGGCTGATCCGGCCGCGGGCTACCCCGGCGCGGGCTACCCAGGCGCGGGCGGCGCGGGCTACCCAGGCGCGGGGATGGCCGCGCCCGGCGCCAACGGGTTCACCAGCGGGTACGCGGGGTTCGACGGGCAGGGCGCGTCGCACACGATGGTCGTTCCCGCCGGGGCCGGCTACCCGGCGGGCTCCGGGTACGCGGACGGATACGCCGGCGGCGACGGGTACCGCGCCCCGGAGCCGTTCCTGCAGCGCTGGCTGTTCAGCAGGCGCCTGGCGGTCCTCGCGGCCGTCGCGGCCGCCGCGGCCGCCATCGGCATCGGCGGCTGGTGGCTGGCCTCGGGGCGGTACACGCCGCTGCCTTCGGTCGACGGGATCCCGTACGCGGTCGCGGCGCGGCAGCTGCGGGCGGCCGGGTTCCTCGTGCGGGAGGGCACCCAGGTCGTGGACGCCAGCGTGCCGAGGGGCGACGTGATCGGCACCGCGCCGTCCGGACGCGCGATGCGGGGCGCGACGATCGTGCTCACCGTCTCCTCCGGGCCGCGGATGATCACCGTGCCGCCGGTGAACGGGCAGACGCTCGCGAACGCCGTCGCGCTGCTGCGCAAGGCGGGCCTCACGGTGAGCGGCACGCCCAGGGACGTGGCCGCCGACGGCGTCGCCGTCGGGACCGTGACCGGCACCACGCCGCCGGCGGGCACGTCGTGGCCGGCCACGAGCACCGTCTACGTGAACGTGGTCGCCGGCATGGCGCTGCCGCCCCTGGTCGGGGAGAACATCAGCGTCATCCAGGGGTGGGCGCAGTCCAACAACATCCAGCTCCGCCAGGTGCAGGTGCAGGGCAATCAGCCGCAGGGCATCATCGTCAGGCAGGCCCCCGCGCCCGGCTCGCCGGTCGCGCCCGGCGGCACCGTCACCGTCTACGTCTCGAACGGGCCGGCCCAGGTTCCGGTGCCTAACGTGCGCGGCGAGCGATTCGGGCAGGCGAAGCGGCAGCTCGAGCAGCTTGGCTTCAAGGTGCAGGGGCGGCAGTTCGGCTTCGGGAACACGGTCTTCGGGACCAGCCCGTCCGGGTCGGCGCCTGCCGGAAGCGTGATCATCGTCATCTACGGCGGGCTCTAGGCTTCCTTCTGCTGTATAGTCGGTAGCATGCGCGTGCAGTTCTGGTTCTGGTTTGGCAGCCGGCTCGGGAGGCCGGTCGCCTGGCAGACCACGCGCTGACAGCGACCTAGCGAAAGCCCCGGGCCGGAAGGCCAGGGGCTTTTTTTCATGAGCACACGCTTTTCATGAGCACATGTTTTTCCTGAGCACGCGCTTGTCCTGAGCACGCGCTTGTCGAGCACACACGGATGGAGGCAGGGCGATGGTAGTGGTGATGGCGGCTGACGCGACGGACGAGGACGCGGACAATGTGGCCGGCCTGGTGCGTGCGGCGGGCGGCGAGGCGTTCGTCAGCCGCGGCGTGTCCAGGACGATCATCGGGCTGAGCGGCGACATCGACCATTTCGCCACGCTGAACCTGCCCGCACAGCCCGGAGTATGCGACGTGGTCCGGATCTCCGTGCCGTACAAGCTTGTGAGCAGGGAGCACCACAGGGAACGTTCGGTGATCCGGGTGGCGGGCGTGCCGATCGGCCCCGACACGCTGACGGTGATCGCCGGCCCGTGCGCGGTGGAGACGCCCGAGCAGACCCTGCGGTCGGCGCTGATGGCCAAGGCGGCGGGCGCGTCGCTGCTGCGCGGCGGCGCGTACAAGCCGCGCAGTTCCCCCTACGCGTTCCAGGGCCTTGGCGAGAAGGGACTGCGCATCCTCGCCGACGTCCGCGACGAGACCGGCCTGCCGATCGTGACCGAGGTCGTCGACCCGGCCGACGTGGACCTGGTGGCCGCTTACGCCGACATGCTCCAGGTCGGGACCCGCAACATGCAGAACTTCCCGCTGCTGCAGGCGGTCGGCGGCGCCGGCAAGCCGGTCATGCTCAAGCGCGGCATGAGCGCCACGGTCGAGGAATGGCTGATGGCCGCCGAGTACATCGCGCAGCGCGGCAACCTCGACATCGTGCTGTGCGAACGCGGCATCCGGACGTTCGAGAAGGCGACCCGCAACACCCTCGACATCAGTGCCGTGCCCGTCGCGCAGCGGCTGTCCCACCTGCCGGTGATCGTGGACCCGTCCCACTCGGGCGGCCGCAGGGACCTGGTCCTGCCGCTGTCCCGTGCCGCGATCGCGGTCGGCGCCGACGGCATCATCGTCGACGTGCACCCGCACCCGGAGACCGCGCTGTGCGACGGCCCCCAGGCGCTCATCGAATCCGACCTGCGGGAGCTCGCGAGCGTCGCGCTGCACCTGTCGCCGCTAGTGGGACGGACGCTGACACCCGCGCCCGCGCCGGTGCCGTCGATGTCCCCGGCACTCGCGTGACCGCGCCTGGGCGCCCTAATCGAGCCGGTACTCCTGCGCGGTCCCGGCGAGGCGCTCGGCCAGCTGGCCGGCGTCCAGGCGCCCCTCGATGCGGCGCAGGTCGTCGATCCGCGCGCGGGTCTCCACCCGGCGCGGCGTGAGCAGCGTGCAGCAGTCCTGGTCGGGGAGTTCGGAGATGGACAGCGTGCCGATCCGCCGCGCCTCGGCCATGATCTCCGTCTTGTCCCAGCCGAGCAGCGGCCGCAGGATCGGCAGGCTGACGGCGTCGTCGAGCGCGGTGATGTTCGGCAGCGTCTGGCTGGACACCTGCCCGAGGGAGTCGCCGGTGATCAGCGCCGCGCCGCCGACCCGGCGCGCGAGCAGCGCCGCGGTCTTGAGCATCAGCCGCCGCTGGGCCACGACCTGCAGCCGGTCGGCGCCCGAGCTGGCCAGCGCCTGCTGCGCCTTCCCGAACGGCACGACGAACAGCCGCGAGCCGCCCTGGAACCTGTCAAGCCCCCGCACGAGCGCGTACGCCTTGTAGATCGATTCCGGACCGGTCAGCGGCATGCCGGAAAAATGCAGGAAGTAGCAGCGCAGCCCGCGGCGCATCATCCGGTAGGCGGCCACGGGCGAGTCGATGCCGCCGGACATCAGCGCCACCGCCCGGCCGCTCATCCCCACCGGCAGCCCGCCCTGGCCTGGCTGACCGCCGGTGAACACGAACACCTCGCGCTGGTCCACCTCGACGAAGACCTCGGTGTCCGGGTGCTTGAGGTTGACCGGCAGCCCGTGCGCCGCCTGCACCTGCTTGCCGATGAGCACCGCGAGCTCGGCGGAGGTGACAGGGAACCGCTTGTCCCTGCGCCGCGCCCGGACGGCGAACGGGCCCGTCGTGCCCGCCGTCAGCAGGACCGCGGCGGCGGCCGCCGCCTCCGGGGTCTTCGGCACCCGGGCCGCCCGGCAGACCCTGACGATGCCCGGCACGTCGCTGACCCGCTGCGCCACACGGTCCACGGCCTGCGCGTGCTCCGCTTGCGTGCGCTCGCCGCGAGCGACCGTGAGCACCACGACCCCCTCGCGGTGCAGGAGTTCGACGGGCAGCCCGGTGTCCTTCATCGCCGCCCGTATGTTGCCCCGCAGCAGCCGCTCGAACTGCTGCCTGTTGCGGCCTTTGAGCACGATCTCGCCGAGCTTGAGCAGCACGCACGGCTCGCCCGCGGCGGGCGCGGCCGCGACCTGATCGGTTACGGACATCCCTCCAGTCTGCCAGCACGGCGGCCCGCGAAGGGTCCCGCCGCCCCCGGCTTTCCCGCATGCCAGGCGAAGAATCTCAGTCATCCCGAACGAAACGGTGGTTCCTGTCCGCGGCAAGCCTTGCCCCGCCGGTCCTGGCCGCATAGCGTGAGCCCGTGAGTGCCGACGAACGCGAGGAGATCGCCGCTTCCGTCGCGGCATGGGGCAGCCTGCTGATCTGGTTCGTGATCCCGGCCATCAACATCGCCCATTCGCAACGCTGCTGAGAGCGTCCCATGTTCGAACGGTTCACCGCCCGGTCACGACGCGCCATCGTCCTGGCGCAGGAAGAGGCCAGGCTGCTCAACCACGGCTACATCGGCACCGAGCACCTGCTGCTCGGCCTTCTCGCCGACACCGGAGGCAACGCGGCGCGCGCGCTCGAGTCGCTGGACGTCACCCTCGAGGCGGCGCGCGAGCAGGTCAGGGAGATGATCGGGGAGGGCTCCGGGCCCCAGTCCGGGCACATCCCGTTCACGGCGCAGGCGAAGAAGGTCATGGAACTGTCGCTGCGTGAGGCGCTGACCCTGCGCAGCCAGTCCATCAGCAGCGAGCACCTGCTGCTCGGGCTCGTCGCCGCGGGCGAGGGCGTCGGCGCGCAGATCCTGGTCCGGCTCGGCGCCTCCCTCACCGCCGTCAGGGAACGGGCGGTCGAGCTTGCGGGAGGCGAACCCGACCCGGCGCCCAGCCTGGCCGAGATAGCCGGCCAGCTTCGGCCGGCCCGTCTTCGGATAGAGGGGCTCGACATGGTCAAGGACATGCTGATCCTGATCAACCGGCGCCTGGCCAGGATCGAAACGCACCTCGGCATCGCCGACGCCACGGAAGAGGGCGGCGCCGGACCCGGCGGGGCCCCGGAAGAGGGCGGCGCCGGACCCGGCGGGCAGCCGCGTGAGGAGCCACCCGCCGGGACGGAGTGAGCCCCGCCCGGCACGGGGCGTTTGCTGCCTGCGCGGCGACCGTCCGCAAAATGAATTGCCTGGCCGCCGCGTCCCTGCCTAATCTGAGGGTTCCTCCACTTCCGGCAAGAAACGGATACCGTCATGTCGTGGCGCGCGCAGGCCCGCCGGTTCCCCGTGCTCGCCATCCGTGACTTCCGGCTCCTGCTCGCCGACCGGCTGATCGCCCCCGCGTCGGCGGGCTTCTCCATGGTCGGCGTCTCCTTCGCGGTGCTCAACATCACCGGCTCCACCGCCGACCTGTCCTACGTCCTGGCCGCGCAGATCGCGCCGATGCTGGTGTTCTCGCTGGTCGGCGGCGTGGCCGCCGACCGGTTCCGGCCGCAGCGGGTGATCATCGCGGCGAACCTGGCCATGGCCGCCGGAGAGGGCACCTTCGGCCTGCTCGTCCTGACCGGCAGGCCGCCCCTGTGGGCGATGATCGCCCTGGAGGCGCTCACCGGGACCGGGATGGCCATGTTCTATCCCGCCTCCCAGGCGCTGCTCCCGCAACTGGTGCCCGGCGAACTGCTGCAGGAGGCGAGCTCGCTCAGCCGGCTCGCGATGAACTCCGGCCAGATGACGGGCGCGGCGGCGGCCGGCCTTCTCGTCGCGGCGGCCGGACCAGGCTGGGCGCTCATGCTGTGCGCCATCGGCATGTCAGGCACCGTACCGCTGCTGCTCACGATCAAGGGCACCAAGCCCGCCGAGCGCGCGGGAAGCGAACCCGGGATGGTCACCGCGCTGCGCGAGGGCTGGACGGAGTTCCGCTCGCACACCTGGCTGTGGGTCACCGTCATCCAGTACTGCCTGGTCATGATGGCCTGGTGCGCGGCGTTCCAGGTGCTCGGGCCGGTGGTCGCCAAGGCTCACCTCGGCGGCCCGGCCGCCTGGGGCGTCATCACCGCCGCGGACTCGTTCGGGCTCATCGTCGGCGGCCTGGTCTCGCTGCGGTTCACCCCGCGCAGGCCCATGCTGTTCGTCGCGGTGACCGGGGCCGCCGTCGCGATCTCCCCGCTGTCCCTGGCGCTGGTGCTTCCGCTCGCCGCGGTCTGCCTGTCCTCGTTCTGCCTCGGCGTGCTGGTCGAGATGATGATGGTGGTGTGGACCGTGACGATGGCGCGGGCGATCGCGCCGGACCGGCTGGCCCGGGTGTCGTCCTACGACGCGCTCGGCTCGATGATGGCGATGCCGGCCGGCGCGCTGATCGCCGGCCCGGTGGCGGCCGCGATCGGCGTGCCGGCGGCGCAGTTCGCCGCGGCCGCCGTGATCGTCGCCGTCTCCGCGCTGTGCCTTATCCCCCGCGACATCCGCACGATCACGAGCGACCAGCTCGCCCCGGCCCAGGGGGCCCAGGGGGCCCAGGGGGTACTTCCAGTGGCCGAGGGGCAGCGGCCCGCGACCGCGTTTGATTATGCGGGATAGGAATGGTCGCCATAGCGGACACAGGCGAGTTCCTTCGCGCCGCGCCCGCCCGCCAGTTCACCATTGACCTAACCGTGGCCCTCTGACCTGCCGCCTCGAAGGCGACCGGGACCACTACGGCCCCGGTCGGCCGGGCTCGCCCTGCGGGCGCCCCCGGCCGAGATCGCGGCGCCTGGCGGCACCGCCATCGTGGGCCAGGCCGAAGCGCCCGCGGCGCCGCCAGTCCCGCTCCATCACCTATGACCGAAGGAGAAATCCCAACCAAGCGCGAGGACGGCTTCTTGATCCAACTCCGGATGTGCTGCGGCAAATTCACTCTCCACCACTCTCGTGGCCGCACCCAGATCCCGACCCTGCCAATCGACCGGCCAATAAAATGCCTCGTCAGCGAGCTGCTCCAAGCGCGGCATCAGCCGCTCAGCGACCTCAGCACCCATCACCGCCAGCACTGCTTCCGGACTCCGGTGAGGCCAGGACAGCCCGCTTCCCCGAATGTAAGCGACTACAGCGCGGCTAAGCTCGTGATCAACCACGAACACAAGAGTCCACTACAACGCCGGGCAGATCAATGCGCGTGATGTGCCTAGGCGGACCGTCCGGGGACATCGGCCTCCGCCCAGGCCGCTTCCCGCAACGTGCTGACGATCACCCGGACCCTCCTGGCGGCCGTGGGAACCTTGCGGTGCCGATCGGCGTTCGACATGCGGTACATGGCCGTTATACGGCTTCGGCGCGTCGGTCGAAGTAGCCATGAAGAATCCGCTACAGCATGTCATTTCACCTGGGTGCCGTCTGGCCTGCGCCATCGCAGAGATGATCTTCGGCACCCGCGAAATCGTCGCCCGCCCAGGCGCGGCCGAGGGTGCCTGGAATGTCAGACCCGGGGCGTAGCGTGAGGTCATGATGAACCTTCCCAAGCGTCGTTCCGGTCGACAGCACGCTCGGGCGTGCCCCGACTGCGCGAAGGAGGCGGCTGGGCTGGACGCGGACCGCCTGGCCTCCATGAACTGGGTCAGCGCCCAGGTCGGCGAGCACGGCTGGGCCGTTTCAGGCAGTCACGGCGACGACAACTCGCCGCCGTGGGCCTACAGCGTGGGAATGTGGCTCACCTGCCAGTCCGCGGAGCTTGTCATCTGCGGCGTTCCGATGCGCAGCGCCGCGGGGCTCATCAACGCAATCGGCGGCCGGCTCGCCGACGGCGACGAGATCGGACCCGACGACGTGCTGCGCGACGTCTGCCCGGCCCCGCTCACGATCCGCCCGGTCGACCTGAGCTGGCGGGTGACCAGCCTGTTCGCCCTGTCCGACGAGTTCTACGGTTTCGTAAGGCCGCCGTACCTGCAGGTGGTGTGGGCGGACAGGGACGGCCGTTTCCCCTGGGAGCCGAAGTTCCAGGCCGGCTTCCAGGGCCTGCAGCCGCTGCTCTGGCTCCCCCGCGACGACAACCCGCCCGGCCCCTGGACCCGGCTCGACAAGGCGAGCCGAACCCGCGAGCCGGGCCGGACGTAGAGCCGCGTGCGCAGGTGCCCCCATGAGCGGCCCGTGGTATTCGACGAGCTGCCGGAATTCATGACCGGCGCGGAATCCACGACCTGTCGCAGGCGATCTCGCGCACAGTCGAGATCGTGCACGGCACGTCGCGCGTGAGTCGCCGTCGCCCCGGCACAACCTGATCGCTCGCCGTGTCGTTCGCGCTGGAGTCCGCACGGATTCCCGCCGGCCCCTGCCTGCGCGTGGAAACGGACGTGGACGTCGCCCGCTGGCCGGTTCCCGGTTCACGTTCCGTCGTCCCGACGTCGTCTACGAGTTCCCCGACGCGGCGGCCGCGGCCTGCCGGCTGCAAGCCGTGCACCGCGGCGTGCTCGAACTCCAACAGCCTGTGCGGCTACGGCCAGGGCTAGCAGGCCGCCGCAGCGGATTGCCGCGGCTGCCCAGCCAGGGACGCCGGCCAGGACCGAGCGCCAGGCGGGCATGCGAAAGACCCTCGCTGCCTGGGCGCCGTTCCGAATCTCGGACGAGCAGCTCGCTCTCAGAATCGTCCCATGCTGTCACACACGCACCAGGTCGAATTAACGTGTGTAGTTTGACCCCCGCCAGGGGGTCAAACTACACACGATCTTTTGATCACGCCGGTCGTCGGCCGACTGACGCCCGAAATGCCCGGTTTCTGCGTGCCGCGGGGCCGTCGGCAGGCCGACGGCGGGGAGGCGTTAGCCGAGCGGGGGTGACGGGGAGGCGTTAGCCGAAGAAGACTTCGGCTTCGGCGTAGCGCTCTACCGGGACCAGCTTGAGCTCGCGGGTGCCCTCGGAGATGGGGACGCGCACGATCTCGGTGCCGCGCAGCGCCACCATCGCGCCGAACGCCTCGTCGTGCACCGCGGACACGGCGGCCAGCCCGAAGCGTGTCGCGAGCACCCGGTCGAAGGCGGTCGGCGTGCCGCCGCGCTGGATGTGGCCGAGCACCGTGCAGCGGGCTTCCTTGCCGGTCCGCTTCTCGATCTCGTCGGCGAGCAACTGGCCGATGCCGCCGAGCCGGACGTGGCCGAACGCGTCGAGCTGGCCTGTGGTGAGCGACAGGTCCTCGTTCGCCGGGTACGCGCCCTCGGCGACCACCACGATCGGCGCGTACCTGGTCTGGAACCTGTGCTCCACCCACGCGCAGACCCTGTCGATCTCGAACGGGCGCTCCGGGATCAAGATCACGTTCGCGCCGCCCGCCAGCCCCGCGTGCAGCGCGATCCAGCCCGCGTGGCGGCCCATGACCTCGACGATCAGCGCCCGGTGGTGGCTCTCGGCCGTGGTGTGCAGCCGGTCGATGGCCTCCATCGCGATGTTGACGGCGGTGTCGAAGCCGAAGGTGTAGTCCGTGGCGGACAGGTCGTTGTCGATGGTCTTCGGCACGCCGACGACGTTGATGCCCTGCTGGTGCAGGCGGGCGGCCACGCCCAGGGTGTCCTCGCCGCCGATCGCCACGAGCGTGTCCACGCCGAGGCCGGCCAGGTTGTCCTTGATCCGCTCGACGCCGTTGCGGCCTGGGCCGCCCTCCTTGAACGGGTTGGTCCGCGACGAGCCGAGGATCGTGCCGCCGCGCGGCAGGATGCCGCGCACCGCGTGCACGTCGAGCGGCACGGTGTCCGCCTCGAGCGGACCGCGCCAGCCGTCGCGGAATCCCACGAATTCCAGGCCGAACTCCTGGATTCCCCTGCGTACGACGGCTCGGATGACAGCGTTCAGCCCGGGGCAGTCTCCGCCTCCGGTAAGGACTCCCACTCGCATGAGGCAAAGCCTATCCATAGCGCGCGATCTCGCGCTGGAGGCCGGAATAACACGAAGTAACTACCTGATCCGGGCGGTTAGTCCGGTTCGGCGGCCGGCCCCTGCAGGTGATCTTTCGCCTGCTTGGCGTAGATGTCGACGTACTCCTGCCCGGACAGCTTCCCGATCGCGGCGACGATCTCGTCGGTGACCGCGCGCAGCACGGCGCGGTCGGATTCCTGTCCGTAGTACCGGGAGAACTCGAGCGGCGGGCCGAAGACCACACCGGGCCTGGTGCGCCACTGGGGGCGGAACGAGCCGGACGGCAGGAACTCGAACGTGCCGATCATCGCGCACGGCACCACCGGCGCGCGCGACTCCAGGGCCAGCCTGGCCACCCCCGTCCTCCCCTTGTACAGCCGCCCGTCCGGCGACCGCGTTCCCTCGGGGTAGATGCCGAGCACGTTGCCGTCCGCGAGCACCCGCAGCCCCGACCGAAGCGCCCGCTCGCTCGCCTGCCCCCCGGTCCTGTCGATCGGGATCTGGCCGAGGCCGCTGAAGAACGCCTTGGTCAGCAGGCCCTTGAGCCCGCGGCCGGTGAAGTACTCCGCCTTGGCGAGGAACACCACCTTGCGCGGCAGCGGAAGCGGGCCGAAGAAATGGTCGGCGAAGGACAGGTGGTTGCTCGCGAGAATGACGGGGCCGCGCCTCGGCAGGTTCCGCCGCCCGCGCGACCAGGGCCGGAACACGACCTTCAGCGTCATGCCCAGCGTGTACTTGGTTACCCAGTAAAACACCTACACATCGTCCCACGTTCGACAGCGATGTCGATCGCGACGAGAGATCGCCGTGCCCCTGCCGGCAGTGATGAAATCCGATATATATCCCGCCCTTGCTGCGCCAGCCCGGGGTGGCGTGCGACGATGCGGACATGCCCCATGCAGCTTCTCCGGGGGGCCGGGGCGGCGGCGAGCCCGCGGGCTCCGGTGTGCAGGCCGGCGCCGAACCGTTCTCCGCCGACGCAGGCCCCGTCGGCGTGCTCGTCTGCCACGGCTTCACCGGCAGCCCCCGGACGGTGCGCCCGTGGGCCGAGCACCTGGCCGCGGCCGGCCTTACCGTCCGCGCTCCCAGGCTGCCCGGGCACGGCACCACGTGGCAGGACCTCAACCGGACGGGATGGCCTGACTGGTACGGCGCTGCGGAAGGCGCCTTCGACGAGCTCAGCGGCAGGTGCGAGCAGGTCTTCGTGGCCGGCCTTTCGATGGGCGCATGCCTGGCGTTCAGGCTGGCCCAGGCCAAGGGCAGCGCCGTGTCCGGCCTAGTGGTCGTGAACCCCTCGCTCGCACCCGACACCCGGCTGTTCCTGCTCGCTCCCGTGCTCAAGCACCTCGTGCCGTCGCTGCCCGGCATCGCGGGCGACATCAAGAAGCCGGGCGACGAGGGCGGCTACTCCAGGGTGCCGGTCCGCGCCGCGGCCTCGCTTCCCCCGCTGTGGAAACTCACCAGGCGGCACCTGAGCGAGGTGACCCAGCCGGTCCTCGTGTACCGGTCGACGGTCGACCACGTGGTCGGTCCCGCGAGCATGCGGGTGCTGCGCGCCGCGCTGCCCGCGGCCCAGGTGCGCCCGTTGCGCGACAGCTACCATGTGGCCACGCTTGACAACGACGCGCCGGAAATCTTCCAGGGCACGCTGGCGTTTATACGGCACCACAGCACTGCGGTGCAGGACCCGGCCGACAATCCGGCGGAGAAGAGGGTATAGGGACAGCACAGTGGCTGACGGGGAAGTGCCAGGCAACGGCGCGGGCGGGAACGCGGCAGGCGGTGACGGCGACGATGCGGCGTGGCTCGACCTGATCGCGCGGTTCGACGCGCCCGCCTCCGATGAAGGCGACGCGCCATGGCCAGAGCGCGAGGACCTCGCCGGCCCGGTGCACGTGACTCCGGCCCCGCCGCCGGCGCTGCCGGACGCGCTTCCCGGCGAGCCGCCAGCCAACCCGTCCGGCCTGCCCTCGGCGCCGGCCGAACCATGGCCCCGGCTCGGCGCGGGCCTGGGCCCGCGGGACTCGGCGCGGCCCGCCGATCCGGCCGAAGAGCACTACGTCCCGCCGCCGCCACCGCCGCTGCCCAAGCTCGACACGGTGACGAAGTGCGCGTGGGTCGCGCTATTCGGCGGGCCCCTCTACCTGCTCCTCGCCACGGCCTTCGGCTGGCAGGTCTCCGGGCTCGCCGCCTTCGGCGCCGTCGCGGCCTTCGTCGGCGGGTTCGCCGTGCTCGTCCTGCGGATGGACAGCGGCGGGCCACCCGACTCCGGGCCCGACGACGGCGCCGTCGTCTGAGGCCGCGGTGCCCGCGGGGCGCTGTGAGGCACGCATGGCGGACTCGACGATGCTGAACGCGTCCCTGGTGAACCCCGCGAGCGTGTCACCGACGCCGGCCAGTTGCGAGCTCAGCCCGCCGCCCGTGCCGCCGGCCTCGCGGTACCTGCGCGCCGCCCTGCAGATCGGGCACCACTGGCACTCCGGCGGCTCGTCCCCCGGCGGCTCGGTGGTCGCGGTCTCCCAGACGTTCGCGGACTTGCCGCGGCCGCCGCCGGCGGCCGACTTGACCCTGTCCGCGACGTCGCGGCCCAGGCTGCGTGCCCCGGCCTTCATCAGCCACCGCTGGAGATCGCCGATAGGGTCGCTGCCTCGCTCGCTCATACTCGTAACGGTACCCCTAGAGCTCCACCACATAGGGCACTCGCGTGGCACGGAAGTGGCCGACGTTCAGGCATTCGGTCCGGTTGACGCGGATCCGGCGCACCAGCGGGTTGTGCACGTGACCGAACAGCGCGTACCGCGGCTGGGTGCGCCCGATCACCTCAAGCAGCGCCGCGCTGCCGGTCTCGAGCCGGCGTGCCGCGGTGTCGTAGAGCAGTTCGGGGACGGCCGGCGGGATATGGGTGCACAGCACGTCCACCGAGCCGACGGCGTCGAGCTTGGCGGCGAACTTTTCCTCGGGAATCTCGTTCGGGGTCCGGTACGGGGAGACGAGGCCCGCGCCGACCAGCCCGAAGGTGAAGCCGCCGACCTCGACGCGCGCGCCGTCGATGACATGATGGCCGGGCTTGAGGTAGCCGTTCCACATGCGCGGCACGTCGACGTTGCCGTACGTCAGGTACGCGGGCTCGGCGAGGACGCCGAACATCGCGGCGTACTGCCGCCTGATCGCCTGCTCGGTCAGCGTGCGCAGGTCGGCGCCCCGGTCGGCCACCAGGCGGGCCGCGATGCCCGACGTGAGCCGCCTGGCCTCGTCGAACCGCCGCGCGGTGCGCAGGTCGATGTATTCCCTGGCGTTCTCGGCGCCGTAGAGCTCGGCGAAGATCCCCTGCGTGTGGTCCGCGTAGTCGAGGAACAGCAGCATGTCGCCAAGGCAGATCAGCATGTCCGCCCCGTCGCCAGCCACGGCCAGCGCATCCACCGCACCGTGCACGTCGCTCACCACGTGGACTCGCATGAGATCAACATAGACTGATCCGCGCCCGCCTCCACCGGGCCAGCCCGGCCGGCGAGCCGGACAGCGCGCGAGCCTGCTGGCCAGGATTGGGGGCCGTCCGACGGGGGGTTGGCGAAAAGGAGAGGTCGTGCGCGAGTACAGCATTCCCGCCCTTGCGGACATCCCGGCCACGGCCAGCCTGGCCGACATGGTCACCCGCCGCGCGGCGGAGCAGCCGAGCGCCGTGGCGCTGCGCCGCAAGGCCGCCGACGGCGGCTGGGAGAACGTCACCACCAGCCAGTTCAAGGATGAGGTGCAGGCGCTCGCCAAGGGCCTGATCGCCGCGGGCATAGGCCCGGGCGACCGGGTGGCGCTGATGTCGCACACCAGGTACGAGTGGACGCTCGTCGACTACGCGGTGTGGAGCGCCGGCGCGGTCGTCGTCCCCATCTACGAGACCTCCTCGCCCGAGCAGGCGGAGTGGATCATGGCCGACTCCGCCGCCAGGGCCGTCATCGTCGAGAACGGCGCGTTCGAGACGATGATCGCCGACGCGCGCGGCCGGCTGCCCGCGCTCGAGCACCTGTGGCAGATGCACCCGGGACTGAGCGACCTGCGCGAGGGCGGGACCGGGGTGAGCGAGGACACCCTCGCCGGGCGGGTGCGCGCGGCCGGCCCGGCCGGGACCGCCCTCGCCACGGTCATCTACACCTCGGGCACCACCGGCCGCCCCAAGGGCTGCCAGCTCACGCACGAGAACCTGCTCGCCGACGTCCGCAACGCCTTCATGGGGCCGCTGGGCGGGGTCGGTTCGGCTCCCGGGGCGAGCACGCTGCTCTTCCTGCCGCTCGCGCACGTCTTCGCCCGCATCATCGAGGTCGGCTGCCTGGAGGCCGGCCTGATCCTCGGGCACTGCCCCGACATGGACGACCTGCTGCCTGACCTCGCCTCGTTCAAGCCCACGTTCGTGCTCGCCGTCCCGCGCGTCTTCGAGAAGGTCTACAACGGCGCCGAGCAGCGGGCCGCCGCCGAGGGCAAGGGGAAGATCTTCGGCCGCGCCGCGCGGACCGCGGTCGCCTACAGCCGGGCGCTGGACTCGGCCAAGGGCCCGGGCCTGGCCCTGCGCGGCGAGCATGCCCTGTTCGACCGGCTCGTCTACGGCAAGATGCGCGCCGCGCTCGGCGGAAAGGCGCGGTACGCGGTCTCCGGCGGCGCGGCGCTCGCCGAGCGGCTCGGGCACTTCTTCCGCGGCGCGGGAATCACCATCCTGGAGGGGTACGGGCTCACCGAGACCACGGCCGCCGTGTCGGTGAACCACCCGGACCGGCAGAAGATCGGCACCGTCGGCCTGCCGATTCCAGGCGTGGCCGTGCGGATCGCCGACGACGGCGAGGTGCTCATCAAGGGCAAGACCGTCTCACCGGGCTACTGGCGCAACGACGAGGCGACCAGGGACAGCGTCACCGGGGACGGCTGGTACCGCAGCGGCGACATCGGCGAGATCGACGACGAGGGGTTCCTCACCATCACCGGCAGGAAGAAGGAGATCATCGTCACCGCCAGCGGCAAGAACGTCTCCCCCACGATCCTGGAGGACCGGCTGCGGACGCACGCGCTCGTCAGCCAGTGCATGGTGGTGGGTGACGGGTGCCCCTACGTCGGCGCGCTGGTCACGATCGACCCCGAGGCGTTCGGCCCGTGGAAGGAACGGCACGGCAAGCCCGCGGACGCGACGGTCGCCGACCTGCGCGAGGACCCCGGCCTGCTCGCGGACGTCCAGGCCGCCGTGGACGACGCGAACAATGCGGTCTCCCGCGCGGAGTCGATCAGGCGGTTCCGCGTGCTCGACGTCGACTTCACCCAGGAGCAGGGGCACCTGTCCGCCAAGCTCGGCATCCGCCGGGCCGTGGTAGCCAAGGACTTCGCGGACGAGATCGACGCGCTGTATTCCTGATCCCCGGGCCGGTCAGCCGTCGATAATGGAGCGCAGCCGGGCGGCGGACAGGTCCCAGGACCAGTCCCGCTCCACCCAGGCCCGGCCCTTCTCCCCCATCGAGCGCGCCGTGACGGGATCGGTGAGCAGTTCGATCAGCCGTCCGGCCAGCGCGTCGACGTCCCTGCCTGGCACGACGTAGCCGGACTCGCCCTGCGCGATCGCGTCGGGCGCGCCGCCCGAGTCGCCGCCGACCACGGGCAGCCCGGTCGCCGACGCCTCCAGGTAGACGATGCCCAGACCCTCCACGTCGAGGCCGCCGCGCCTGGTCCGGCACGGCATGGCGAACACGTCGCCCGCCGCGTAGTGCGCGGGGAGCTCGGCCGCCGGGACCGGGCCGGTGAAGCGCACGGAGGCGGTAAGCCCCGATCGTTCGGACTGACGGTGCAGGTGAGCGGAGTACGGCCCGCCACTGACGATGAGGAGAGCCGCGTCGCGGACCTTCCCGAGAACACGGGGCCACGCCCGCAGCAGCGTGTCCTGGCCCTTGCGCCGCACCAGGCGCGACACGCAGACCACGACCGGGCGGCCGGCCAGGCCGTAGCGCTCCCTGATGGAGCGGCCGGCCTGCGGATCGGGGCTGAACTGTGCCGCGTCGACGCCCGGGTGCAGTTGCGTCATGCGGGCGGCGGCCGCCGGGGTCAGCACGCGGGAGAGCCGGAGCCGGAAGTACTCCCCCAGGTAGGTGACGACGTCGGTCTCCTCGCCGATGCGGCGAAGCAGGCTCCGCGCGACGGGCAGCGCCGCCCAGCCCGCCTCGTGGCCGTGGGTGATCGCCACGGCCCGCTCGACGCCGGCCCGCCGCAGGGCCGGGGTGATCAGGCCGAGCGGGGCGGCGGCGCCGAAGACGACGGCCTCCGCGCCCCGCGCCCTGGCGATCGCCGCCGCCCTCCTGGTGACAGAAGGGACCGGGAGCATCAGCGAGGTCGGGTGCCTGACCACCTCGAACGGCTGCCTGGCGTCGAACTCCGCCGCGCCGTCCCACTTCGGCGCGTAGACGGTCAGGCTGTCCGGCGGCAGGCGCAAGGCGACGGAGTGCACGAACGACTGGATGCCGCCCTGCCTTGGCGGGAAGTCGTTGGTGACGATCAGCGTGCGGCGCATGGCGCCCCTCAGTCTAGGGGGCGGATCGGCGAGGCTGGCGTTCCGGGCGGCGGCCTCGGTTAACGCGTTACTGGTTACGGCTCGGCCGCGCCGTCGAAGTTGTTCACGTACCAGCTCTCGTTCATGGGAACCCGCTCCACGGTCATGCCTGGTTGCGGGGCGTCGATGATGTACCCGTTGCCCACGTACATCGCGACGTGCCCGATCCCGTTGTAGTAGAGCAGGTCACCCGGCTTGATCGCGGACAGCGGGATGTGCGGCAGCGCGGCCCACTGCTCGTAGGTGTCCCGCGGGATCGTCACGCCGGCGTACGCCCACGCCGACATCACCAGGCCGGAGCAGTCGAACCCGGCCGAGCACGGCCCGGTCGCGCCGTAGACGTAGGGGCAGCCGAGCTGGTCGTACACGTACTGGACGGCCTTGTCCGCCTGGGTGCCGGTCGGGCCGGTGTACGGGACCTTGGTCGACGTGCCGCCGCCGCCCTGGCCGGTCTGCTGTACTACCGTCTGCTGCTGCGCGGTCAGCGTGGCGAGCGTCGCCTTCTCGGTGTTGAGCAGCTTGGTGATGGAGCTCCGCGTGCCCGCCCGCTGCGACAGCAGCTGCGCTATGCCGTACTCGGTGCGCCGCTGTTCGGCCTGCACCGAGCTGAGTTCCTGCGCGTCGTTGAGGAAGACCTGGGTCTGCATGTTGCGGGCGCCGGTGAGCTCCATGACCATCGACGCCTCGGCGAGGACCTGCCCCGGGTCGTTCGAGGTGAGCAGGCCCGCGAGCGACGTGGAGCCGGAGTCCTCGTACGAGGCGTCCGCGATCTGCACGACCGCCCGCCGCGCCACGTCGTACTTGGCCCGGGCGGTGGCCATCTCCTTGTCGACCTGGCTCAGCCTGGCCTTCGCGGCGGTCAGCTGCTGGGCGACCTGGTCGTACTGCTGGACCGCCTTGTTGAACTTGGCGGTGAGCACGTTGACCTTGGCCTGCACCTGGGAGATCGAGGGCTTCGGGTCGGCACCCGCCGCCTGGGTGGCCACGGCGGCGAGCCCGGCCGCCATCACGACGGCAAGGCCAGCCACGACACCTCGCCTCGCTTTTGACACATTGGCCATAAGCCGCGTATGCATCGTGCCTGCCACACTCCCTCACCGTGCTAAAGCCAGACAGATTCCAAGGCCGGACGATAGCGGATTCGCCGTCGCCGCGTGCGGTGACCGCCGAACATGCTCAAAACTCTGGCAAGGCTATTAAGAACGCAGCGGCGATTCAACCGATTCGGGCAATTACGACGCTACTATTACGGACCCGGGATTCACTCTCCGCGACGGGAGCTGGCCTGTACAATTACGAGGCTTTCGCGATGCGCGGCGCGTACCGCAGCGGCGGGATCATCCCGGCGTCGGCGAGCGCCCGCAGCGCCCGCAGCTCCGCCGGGCCCACGTCCGCCTCGTCCCCGATGACCGCGGTCGCGGCGCAGTTGCCGCAGGCGAGTCCGCGAACCTCGCAGCGGTCGCATTCGATAGTCATCTGTGTCACCTCGTGATTCTGGCTTGACAATCAGTTGCCGTGACCGACAGCACACACCGTAGAGCCAGGCACTGACATTCGGGCTATCCCGAACGATGCGGGAGTGCGGCACTAACGGGGCCTCCGGGTCGTTGCTGGCAGCGCGCCCGGGCTGGTCGCGCCGGCGCGAACCAGCCCTGGCGCGGAAATGTCGGTGCCTGCGCCTACCGTGGTGACTGTGACAGACACTCTCGGCAACGTCGCGCCGGCGGGCGCCGCGGACGTCCGGCTTCACGACCTGGCCTTCACGGTCGTGGACGTGGAGACGACCGGATGGTCGCCAGAGGCGGCGGGCATCACCGAGGTCGGCGCCGTCCTGCTGCGCCGCGGAAAGGTGGTCGCCGAGTTCACGTCGCTGGTCAACCCCGGAACCCCGGTGCCGGAGTCGATCACCGAGCTCACCGGGATCAGCGACCAGATGCTCACGGTCGCCCCGCCGGTGGCCGCCGTGCTCCCGGGCCTGCTCGCGTTCGCCGAGGGCAGTGTGCTCGCCGCCCACAACGCCCCGTTCGATATCGGCTTCCTCACCGCGGCCTGCGCCGCGGCCGGCGTGGCATGGCCCCGCTTCGAGGTCCTCGACACGGTGCGGCTGGCCAGGTACCTGATGGCTACCCCCGGTGAGGTGCCCGACCGCAAGCTGAGCACGCTCGCCGGCTACTTCGGAACACCGGTGCAGCCATCCCACCGGGCGCTCGACGACGCGCGGGCCACCGCGGCCGTGCTCGGGCATCTGCTGCGGCGGCTGGCCGACCGCGACATCGGCACCCTGGGCGAACTGACGGCGTGGCTGGCCGCGCGTGACGCCGAGGCGGCGGCCGCGCAGGCGCGGCTCGCGGCGGGCAGGGGCTGGCCACGCCGGTGGACGCGGGCGGTCCGGGCGCTGCGGGGGCGGCTCGGCGGCTCGGCGGCTCGGCGGCTCGGCGGCTCGGGAGCTTAGGCGGTTGGGGAGGTTAGGGCGGTTGGGGAGGTTAGGGCGGGGGATAAGGTAGCCGCGTTACCGTGAACAGGGAGGCAGCCAGTGGTCACCGCCATCGTCTTGATCAAGGCCGAGATTCAGCGCATCCCTGAGGTCGCCGAAGTCATCGCGCGGATCCCGGCGGTCAGCGAGGTCTACTCGATCACGGGCGACCACGACCTGCTGGCGATCGTCCGGGTCCGGGCGCACGACGAGCTCGCCGACGTGATCCCCGGCGGCCTCAACAAGGTGCCTGGCGTCACCGCCACCCAGACGCACATCGCCTTCCGCACCTACTCCCGCCACGACCTGGAGGCCGCCTTCTCCATCGGCCTGGCCGACGAGTAACGCGTTCGCCTCACGCCCGGCGCGCGGCGAAGTCAGGCGCGGGAGGCGGCTAGGCGCCGGCTGGTCGTGGACCAGCGGGCCAGCAGCGCGCTGGCGGCACCGGAGTCGATGGCTTCGGCGGCCCTTGCCAGGCCGTCGGATAGCGACTTGACGAGGGCGTCAGGGGCGGCGGGGGCCGGGAGGCCGGGGAGGCCATCGGCGACGGCCAGGGCGGCGGCGGCGTTGAGCAGGACGATGTCGCGGACCGGGCCCGGCTCGCGGCCGAGCACCGAGCGGACCACGCCGGCGTTGTGCGCGGCGTCGCCGCCGCGCAGGTCTTCCAGGCGGGCCCGGGGCAGCCCGAGCGAGAGCGGGTCGAACTCGGCCGTGGTGGTGGTCCCGTCGGCGACTACCCACACCGACGACGGGCCGGTCGTGGCCAGCTCGTCAAGCCCGCCGCCGTGGAAGACGAGCGCGGTGTTGCCGCGCGCGGCGAACACCCCGGCCAGCACCGGGCCCATCCGCGGGTCGGCCACGCCGACCGCGAGCGAGGTGGGGCGCGCCGGGTTGGTCAGCGGGCCGAGGTAGTTGAACGCGGTCGGAACGCCGAGGTCGCGCCGCACCGGGCCGGCGTGCCGCAGTGCCGGGTGGTAGACGGGCGCGAACAAGAACGCGACGCCGAGCTCGGCGAACAGGTCCTCGGTGGCCGCCGGCGGCAGGTCGATCACCACGCCGAGCGCCTCGAGGACGTCGGCCGCGCCGCACGCCGACGAGGCGGCGCGGTTCCCGTGCTTGGCCATCCGGGCGCCGGCCGCCGCCGCCACGATCGTCGCCATCGTGGACACGTTGACGGTGTGCGCCCCGTCGGCGCCCGAGCCGACCAGGTCGGTGAGCTGGCCGCGGATGGTGATCGGCGTGGCATGCGCCAGCATGGCCGCGGCCAGGCCGGACATCTCCGCCGCGGTCTCCCCCTTGGCCCGCAGCGCCACGCCGAAGCCGGCGATCTGGGCCGGCGAGGCGGCCCCGTCCATGATCTCGTTCATCGCCCAGGCGGTCTCGTCGGCGCGCAGCGCCTCGCCCTGGATGAGGGCGCGGATCAGCGCGGGCCAGGTGAACGTGTCCATGGCGGCTACCTATCCGGGTGGGGTTGAGTGGCGGGAGGGCAGGAGGAGGTAAGGAAACGGCGGGCCAGGGGAGGAACCACGGACCCGTTCGGGATGACCAGGGTTTTGTTATCCGGCGGTGATGGCGGCGGCGCGGGACCTCATGAGCCCGGCCAGTTCCCTGGCCAGCGCGACCGGGTCTATCGGATGGCTGACCACGGCATCGGCCCGGGACCAGGTAGCCAGCCAGCGGTC
Organism: Actinomycetota bacterium; assembly: GCA_027314595.1. Taxonomy (GTDB): domain Bacteria; phylum Actinomycetota; class Actinomycetes; order Streptosporangiales; family Streptosporangiaceae; genus Trebonia. The sequence continues at coordinate 38,296 of DAHVAN010000450.1, forward strand.
GTCGCCGCGGGCGACGACCAGCAGCGCGGGCGGGCAGTTGTAGATCTCGTCCTTGGCCTGGCGGCAGACGCCCATGCCGCCGGCGGGCTGCGCCTCGCCGTCGAGCACCATGACGTCCGCGCCGCCGGCGTCGAGCAGCCTGAACAGGGCAGGCGCGGTCGCGACCTCGACGATCTCCGCTTCCGGCGCGTCCGGGGCCGGACGACGGCCGATCGCGAGCTTGAGCTCAGCCCGCGTGTCGGCGTCGTGACTGTACACAACGACCTTCATGGCTGCATCTTACTGAAAGGCGGCATCACTTCCCGCCCCGTTCCAGGGGGGGCGGGTGCGTATCCCCTACGAGGTGTCGTAATAATGGCGTTCGTGGCGACAGCATCCGTTGATACGGCACCGGTACCGCGTACCCCTGCCAGCAGACCGAACCTCGTCAGCGTGGGCACCATTATCTGGCTGTCCAGTGAGCTGATGTTCTTTGCTGCGCTGTTCGCGATGTACTTCACCATCCGTTCGGTCGACAAGGGCCAGGACCTGGCCTGGCCGATGGCCCACCTCGACCTTCCGCTCGCGACGGCGAACACCCTCGTGCTCGTGGCCTCGAGCGTCACCTGCCAGATGGGCGTGTTCGCGGTGGAGCGCGGCCAGATCAGGCGGTCGGCCAGCATCTTCCGGCCCATGCAGTGGGGCCTGCGCGAGTGGTACGTGCTGTCCTTCCTGATGGGGCTTTACTTCGTCCTCGGGCAGGGTTACGAGTACCTGGACCTGATCCGCAAGCAGGGCGTGACCCTGGGGTCGAGCAACTACGGGTCGGTGTTCTACCTGACCACCGGGTTCCACGGGCTGCACGTGACCGGCGGGCTGATCGCGTTCATCTTCCTGCTCGGGCGCACGTACGCGGCTAAACGCTTCACCAGGGAGCAGCAGATCAGCGCGATCGTCGTGTCGTACTACTGGCACTTCGTCGACGTGGTCTGGATTGGCCTGTTCACCACCATTTACCTCATCCACTAACCATGGGAACCCGAGTGAGTTCGATTATCGCCCGGCGCAGGCATCCGGCCGCCGGATACGCGGCCATCGCCGGCGGCCTCGTCGTGCTAGGCGCGCTCTACAGCACGCTGACCATGGGCGGCGCGTCCGCCTCGGCCCCGGCCCAGGCCAGCACCGGCATCGCGACTGGCAGGACGCTTTTCGTCGAGAGCTGTTCCTCCTGCCACGGCCTTGACGCCCAGGGCACGTCGCAGGCGCCGTCGCTGGTCGGCGCCGGCGCGGCCGCGGTCGACTTCCAGATGTCGACCGGCCGCATGCCCGCCAAGGAAATCGGCGCGGAGAACAACCGCAAGCCGACGGACTTCACCCAGTCGCAGATATACGACATCGCCGCGTACATCGCCTCGCTGGGCGGCGGCCCGGCGATCCCGTCGCCGGGGCAGGTGAGCACCGCGGGCGCGGACACCGCGCTGGGGTCCGAACTGTTCAGCGCGAACTGCGCGCAGTGCCACGGGTTCGCCGGGGCCGGCGGCGCGCTGACTTACGGCAAGAACGCGCCGCCGCTCACCGCGTCGACGCCCACCCAGATCTATGAGGCGATGCTGACCGGCCCCGAGGCCATGCCCGTCTTCGGCGACGGCGTGATCACGCCTGCCGAAAAGCGCGACATCATCGCCTACGTCATCGACACGCGGAACGAGCCCAACCCCGGCGGGCTGTCCCTCGGCCGCACCGGCACGGTCACCGAGGGCCTCGTCGTCTGGCTCGGCGGGCTCGGTTTCCTCGTGCTCATCGCCATGTGGCTCACCGCCAAGCGGCGCGACCACGTCCGGCCCGGACCCGGATCGGAGCACTGAGCATGAGCGAGCCTTGGCCTGCAGGCGAGCGAGAGGACAGAGCATGAGTCAGATCGAGGAGCCGTCGGGCCCTCGCCGGGTGATCGGGACACCGTCGCCCGCCCCCGTCTCTGTCGACACGGCCAAGGAGCCGGCCGAGCTGCCGCTCGTCGCCGAACCGGAGGACACCAGGCACGCGAAGAACGCCGAACGCCTCGTCGCGGCCCTGTTCATACTCGCCTTCCTGGCCGGGTGCGGCTTCATCGCGGCGTACATCGGGCTCGAGATCGGACCGAACATCCCGGCCGGCGCGAACACGGTCGATGCCGCGTTCCGGTCGAACCTGGCGCTCGGCCTGGCGCTGTCGGTCGTCCTGCTCGCGCTCGGCGCCGGCTCGCTGATCTGGGTGCGGCACCTGACGCCGAACATCGAGGTCGTGGAGGAGCGGCACGAGCTCAGGTCCAAGCCTGAGGACCGGGCCGCCTTCCAGAAGACGTTCGCCGAGGGCGCGGCGATCAGCCAGCTCACCAGGCGGCCGCTGGTCCGCCGCACGATGCTGCTCGCCACCGCGCCGCTGGCGCTGGCGCCGCTGCTGCTGCTGCGCGACCTCGGCCCGCTGCCCGGCACGTCGCTGCGGCACACGGTGTGGCGCAAGGGCCTGCGGGCGGTGACGCTCGGCGGGAACCTGCCGCTGCGGCCCGCCGACCTGGACTCGCCCGGGACCATGATCACGGTGATACCGGAGGGCTACCAGGACAACGAGGACGCGCTTGCCAAGGCGGGCGTGATCCTGATCAAGTTCGCGCCCGGCCAGATGAGCTGGCCGGACCGCTACGACGGCGGCACGCTGGTTGCCTCGATGAACTGGACGGTTGACAACATCGTCGCCTATTCCAAGATCTGCACCCACGTGGGCTGCCCGGTGGCGCTTTACGAGGAAACCACGCACCACATCCTGTGCCCGTGCCACCAGTCGACGTTCGACGCCGCGAACGGCGCCTGGGTCATCTTCGGCCCGGCGCCCCGGCCGCTGCCCCAGCTGCCGCTGATGGTCGACGCGAACGGGTACCTGGCGGCGGCCAGTGACTTCACGCAGCCGGTCGGCCCGAGTTTCTGGGAGCGGGGATGAGCGAGGACGCAGTAAAGATCCCGCCCGCGGTCTCGGGCGTCGGCGGGTGGCTGGACGACAGGTTCCACGGGGCGCGCGGCGTCCGGGTCCTGATGCGCAAGGTCTTCCCCGACCACTGGTCGTTCATGCTCGGCGAGATCGCGCTCTGGTCCTTCGTGATCCTGCTGCTCACCGGGACCTACCTGGCGCTGTTCTTCGTGCCGTCGATGACACCCATCACCTATCACGGCTCGTACGTCAAGCTTGACGGCATCCGCATGTCGGAGGCCTACGCCTCCACGCTGAACATCTCGTTCGACATCCGCGGCGGCCTGCTCATCAGGCAGATCCACCACTGGGCGGCCGACCTGTTCATGGTCGCGATCATGGCGCACATGCTCCGCGTGTTCTTCACCGGCGCGTACCGCAAGCCGCGTGAGGTCAACTGGCTGATCGGCATCGTGCTGTTCATGCTGGGCATGCTCGAGGGCCTGTTCGGCTACTCCCTGCCCGACGACCAGCTGTCCGGCGCCGGCCTGCGGATCTTCGAGGGCGTGCTGCAGGGCATCCCGATCGTCGGCACGTACGCGGCGTTCTTCCTGTTCGGCGGGCCTTTCCCGGGCAGCGCGATCGTGCCGCGCATGTACATCCTGCACGTGCTGCTGATCCCCGGGCTGATCCTGGCGCTGATCACCGCGCACCTGTTCTTCATGTTCCACCAGAAGCACACGCAGATGCCGGGGCTCGGTAACACGGAGAAGAACGTCATCGGGCAGCCGTTCTGGCCGTACTTCCTGCTCAAGGGCCAGGCGTGGTTCTTCTTCATCTTCGGCGCCCTGGCCCTGCTCGGGACGTTCGCGCAGATCAACCCGATCTGGCTGTACGGACCGTACACGCCGCTGGCGATCTCCTCCGCCTCGCAGCCCGACTTCTACATGGGCATCCTGGAGGGCGCGCTGCGCATGATGCCCCCCTGGGAGTACAACTTCCTCGGGCATACGCTGTCGTTCTCGGTGTTCATACCGTCTCTGGTGCCCATCGGCCTCATCTTCACCGGGGCGGCGCTGTGGCCGTTCTTCGAACGATGGGCGACGGGTGATCACGCCGAGCACCACATCAACGACCGGCCGCGCAACGCGCCGGTGCGAACCGGCGTCGGCGTGGCGGCGGTCTGCTTCTACGGCATCTTGTGGGCCGAGGGCGCGAACGACGTGCTCGCCGACAAGCTCCAGATACCGCTGTACACGATCACGTGGATCGCCCGCGTCGCGATCTTCGTCGTGCCCATCGGCTCCTACTTCGTCACTAAACGCATCTGTCTGGGCCTGCAGCGCAAGGACGCGGGCCTGCTCACGCACGGCGTCGAGATCGGGATCATCAGGCAGCTGCCCACGGGCGAGTTCGTCGAGGAGTCCCGCCCGCTCGACGACGAAGAGCGCGCCGTGGTGGAGGCCAAGAAGGTTCCGGCCGCGCTGCCGGCGCCCGGGCAGGCGGACACCAACGGAGTGCCGGCCCCGGCCGCCCGCGGCCCGCTCGGCTGGGCACGCGGCGTCGCCAACCGCGCGTTCACCGAGACCATCGTGGTGCCCGAGGGACACGGCAACGGCCACGGTCACGGGAACGGTCACGGAGCCGTGGAGGGCGCCGAGCCGGCGGCTGTCGGCTCCGGCGAATCAGGCGAACCTGACTCCCACGAGGAACACTGAGCGGTTAACGCCACAAGCGCCCCGGTGCGATGGCACCGGGGCGCTCTGGGTTCTGGGCCACATGCGCAGGTGGCCCAGACTAATCGGGCCAGATGCGCAGCTGGCCCGGAACGCGGCGCGAGCCAGCGGCTGGCGCGGGACCCGCGGGGCGCGGGGGACGCGCGGGATCCGGGGGACGTGGGGGGTGCGGGGCGCGGGAGGCTCGGGACGCGGGGGATGCGCGACGCAGGGGACGCGGGTCCGGTTGGCGGCGGTCATCGGAATCGGCACTTTACGCGTCTACGGCCGCGCGCAGCTCTCGGAAGCAGGCAGCCAGCGAGAGGACGGTTTCATGGGCGTTGAGGCCGCTGGGGTTGGGGAGGATCCAGAGGCGGGCGGTGCCGAGGCGCTCGTCTTGCGGGCCGATCGCGGCGCGGGGGCGGCCGAACCCGGTCCGGTACGCGGTCACTCCCGCCACCGCGACGAAGCGGGGCCGGCCCCGTTGGACCAGCGCGCGCAGCCTGGCGGCGCCGGCGCGAAGTTCGGCGTCGGTCAGTTCGGCCGCCTGCGCGGTGGCGCGGGGCGCGATGTTGGTGATGCCGAGGCCGTAGCCGCGCAGTTCGTCCTGCTCGCTCGGGTCGAGCCGGCGCGGGGTGAAGCCCGACAGGTGCAGGGCGGGCCAGAACCGGTTGCCCGGGCGCGCGAAGTGCCAGCCGGCGGCCGCGGAGTACAGGCTCGGGTTGATCCCGCAGAACAGCACGTGCAGCGGCGCGCCGTCCGCGGGCAGGACGTCGGGGATCACGCGGTCCCGCGCGGCCGCCAGGTCCAGCTTCATGACCCTATTGTGGCCCTCGCGGCCATTTAGGCAGGAAACTGACCGCAATGGCTCCTAGCCTGCGGGTTATCAGAGCAAGCGCGAGAGAGGAAATCAGCTGACCATGACCGCTGGCACCGCGGACGCCGGCACGCTGGACGCCGAGCGGGCCGACCTGCTCGAAGTGCTCGCCAGGCACCGGCACCTGCTGCGGTTCACCACCCGCGGCCTGTCAGATGAGCAGGCCGGGCAGCGCACCACGGTGAGCGAACTGACCCTGGGCGGCCTGATCAAGCACGTCGCGCTCGCCGAGCGGAACTGGGCGAACTTCATCGTGGACGGCCCGTCGGCGATGAACGACTTCTCCGCCATGACCGAGGAGGACTTCGCGGCGTGGGGCGGGCAGTTCCGCCTGCTGCCCGGCGAGACGCTCGAGGGCGCCCTCGCCGCCTACGCCGAGGTAGCCCGGCGGACCGACGACCTGGTCCGCACGCTGCCCGACCTGAACGCCGCCCAGCCGCTGCCGAACGCCCCGTGGTTCCCGCCCGGGGCGCGGTGGACGGCCCGCCGGGCGTTCATGCACATCGTCGCGGAGACCGCGCAGCACGCCGGCCACGCCGACATCATCCGCGAGTCCCTGGACGGCGCCAAGTCGATGGGCTGAGGTGAGCGGGGGCCCCGGCCTCGTCAGCGGTCGCGCACGGCGCCGGCCATGCGGCGGACGATCTCGGTGAGGATCGGGCGCGGTGTCGCGAAGTTGAGCCGCACGTGGCCGCGTCCCGCCTCGCCGCACGCCGCCCCGTCGGTGACCAGGACCTGGGCCTTGGCGAGGAAGAACTCGGCGGCGCTGCCGTCGATGCCGAGGTCACGGCAGTCGAGCCAGGCCAGGTAGGTGCCTTCGGGCATCCGGTAGCCGACACCGGGCAGGTGCTCGGCCAGCAGGCCGGCCAGCAGGCGCCGGCCGGCGTCGAGGTACCCGACCACGTCCGAGAGCCAGGCGGCGCCGTGGCGGTAGGCAGCGATCGTCGCCCGCACGCCGGGGGTGCTGGCGCCGTGCTCGAGCATGAACCCCTGCCCGGCCCAGGCCGCCGCGTCGGCGTCGTTGGTGAGGATCATCTGCGCGCACTTGAGGCCGGGCAGGTTCCAGCCCTTGGACGCGGCCGTGGCGGTGACCGAATGGGCGGCAGCCTCGGGGCGGACGCTGGCGTACGGGATGTGCGTGCCGCCGGGGTAGACGAGCGGCGCGTGGATCTCGTCGGCGAAGACCCGTCCCCCGTTGCGGTGCACGACCTCGGCGACCGCGGCAAGTTCGCCGCGGTCGTACACCCGGCCGACCGGGTTGCACGGGTTGCACAGGACCAGCAGGTGACCGCCCGCCCTGAAGGCCGCCTCGATGCCGTCGAGGTCCAGGACAAGCCGCCCGCCGGAGACGGCCATCGGAACCTGGATGATCTCCCGGCCGAGCCATGGCGGCACGGTGAGGAACGGCATGTACGCGGGGGTCGGCAGGATCACCGGGCTGCCCGGCCTGGAGAAAACCGTGATGGCCGCCTCCAGGCCCTTGAGCACGTCGGGCATGGGCCTGATCCTGGCCGGGTCCACCGTCCAGCCGTAGCTGTCCCGCTGCCAGTCCGCGCACGCCCGCGCCATCTCGGCGCTCGCCTGCTCGGTCAGGTAGCCGAAGTCGGCGCGCGCGATCACGTCGCGCAGCGCCGCGTCGATCGCGGGCGCGGCGCCGAAGTCCATTTCGGCCACGAACGCGCCGATGACCTCCGGGCCGCCGCGCGTCCACTTCATGCTGCCGCGGCGGCGCAGCTCGTCGATGGTGATCTGGTCGGCCGTCTCGGCGAACGTGGGCATGGCACCTGCGCTGTCTCGGGGGGCGAGTCTCCTGCTTCACCACGGTAACAGGAGCGTTGAATGCCTCCAGGACGCGCGACAGGCGGGCCGGCGAATCGCTTCCCGGCCCTGGAGGATTGCGCGCGGCCTGGCCGGGCTCACCCTCGACGCCGGCGCGTACCTGGGCACCTGCGCATCTGGCCCAGTAGAACCGGGCTACCTGCGCATCTGGCCCAGAACGCGACACGATGATCTTCCAGGACGGCCGGCTGCAGGGGCTGCTCGCGCGGCGCCGCGCCGCAGGAGGCGGCCGTCGGCGGCATCGCCTCCAGCGCGGGCGTGGCGACCAGCGCGGGCGTGGCGACCAGCGGGGCGCGACGGTGGTGCGCGGCATCCGCGTCCCGGCCGCCCTCGCCCTGCTCGGAGAGCGCGCCTGGCGGCTGCGCCGGGCGCGTCCCGTCGGCCCTGGCCGCGTCCGCTCCGGCGTAGGCTAGTGCGATGGCGTTCGGCGGATGGCCACCGGAGGCCCTCGTGTTCTACGAGGGCCTCGAGGCCGACAACTCCAAGTCCTACTGGAGCAGCAGCAAGGCCGTCTACGAGGACAAGGTCCTGCGGCCGATGACCGAGCTTGTCGAGCTGCTCGCACCGGAATTCGGCGAGCCGAAGATCTTCCGCCCGTACCGGGACGTCCGGTTCAGCGCCGACAAGACGCCGTACAAGACGCACATCGGCGCGATGCTCGGGCGCACCGGCTACGTGCAGTTCTCCGCCGACGGGCTCGGCGCCGGCGCGGGCATGTGGCACATGGAGCCGGACCAGCTCACCCGGTACCGCGCGGCGGTCGCCGCCGACGGCACCGGCGCCGAACTCGAGGCGATCATCGCCAGGATCGAGAAGGCCGGCGTCGAGGTACACGGCCACGGATCGCTCAAGTCGGCACCGCGCGGCTTCCCGGCCGGCCATCCGCGGATCGGGCTGCTGCGGCACAAGGGAATCACCACCTGGCAGCACTGGGATCCAGGACCGGTGCCTGGAACGCCGGCCGCGGCGGACGAGATCCGCTCCTTCCTGCGGACGAGCACGGATTTCTGCGCCTGGCTAACCGCCAACGTCGCCGGCTGAGCGGCGCCGCGGGCGGCGGCCCGCCGCGCCGAGCGCCCCGGCCGCGATCACGACGGCGAACACGGCGGCGAACACGGCGGCGATGACGGCGAACATGGCGGCGATGGTGGCGGCGAGCCCGTAGACGGCGTGGTAGCTGAGCCCGCCGATCAGCGCGGCCCCGGCCGCCAGGGTGAGCGGCTGGCTGGGCGACGGCCGGGCGCTCGTCGAGGCGGCGGCCGGCTGGGCGAAGGCGCGCGGCCACGACGCCCTGCACCTGTGGGTCACCGAGTCCAGCTTTCCCGCCCGGACGCTCTGCGAGCGGTGCGGGTTCACGCCGGCCGGGGAACGGCAGCCGCTGCCTTCTGATCCGTCGCTGGGCGAGATCCGGATGCGGCGGGCGCTCTAACCTAGCCCGCGGCATCCGCGAACTCGGCGCGGACGCCGAGCAGGCGCACCGGCCGGTCCGGGGTGAACTGGGCCAGGGCGGCCCGCGCGGCCTCCTCGAACGAGCCGGCGAGCGCCACCCCGTGCGTCACCGTGAGGAAAGGCGCGTAGCGGACCTTGACGACCACGCGCGCCACCGGCCGTTCGGAGACCTCATCCTCGACCTGCCGGGCCAGGCGGGCCACCTCCTCCCCCACCCTGGCCCAGTCCCTGATGTTGCGCTGGAAGGTGACCTCGCGGCCGTGTGAGCGCGCGACGTACGGCGTGGGGTCGACCTCGCCGTCGCCCCGGCCGCGGCCGAGCAGCACCAGCCAGGGGCCGGTCATCGGGCCGAACTCGGCGGCGAGCCGGTCCGGGTCGGCGTCCGCGAGCTGGCGGACCGTTGTTATGCCAAGGCCGGCGAGCTTGGCGGCGGTCTTTGCGCCGATCCCCCAGATCGCGTCGGGCGGCCGGTCGCCGAGCAGCTCATACCAGGTCGCGGAGGTCAGCCGGAACACCCCGGCGGGCTTGCCGTAACCGGTCGCGATCTTCGCCTGGAGCTTGTTCTCGCCGATGCCGACCGAGCAGTCCAGGCTGGTCGCCGCCTTGACGTCGGCGGCCAGCCCGCGGGCGAACGCCTCGGGGTCGCCGGTGTCCACGCCGACGAACGCCTCGTCCCAGCCCAGCACCTCCACCGGTTCCCCGCTGTCCCGCAGCACGGCCATGACCTCGGCGGAGACCGCGTTGTAGGCGGCGGCGTCCACCGGCAGGAAAACGCAGTCCGGGCAGCGCTTCCTGGCGGTGCGCAACGGCTGGCCGGAGTGCACCCCGAACTCGCGAGCCTCGTAGGAGGCGGTGCTCACCACGCCGCGCTTGCCGGGGTCGCCGTCGCCGCCGACCACGACGGGCTTGCCGCGCAACTCGGGACGGCGGAGCACCTCGACGGCGGCGATGAACTGGTCGAGGTCCACGTGCAGCACCCAGCGTGTCACGATCGGAGTATTACCCCGATCCGCCGCGGGCTGACGGCCCGTGCCGGGCCGCGCGTCAGCCGTCCGTCCACTTGCCGGCGATCACCGGAGTCCATGAGATCAGCTTGCCGAGCAGCGGCCCGGGCTCGGACTCGGTGATCACCATCTCGCGGTGGGCCGGGACCACGAAGCCCTCGCGCGTGGCGGTGTCGAGCATCTTGGTCAGCGGCGCGAAGTAGCCGGCGACGTCGAGGATCCCGCATGGCTTGGCGTGGATGCCGAGCTGGGTCCAGGTGAGCGCCTCGAAGAACTCGTCAAGCGTCCCGAAGCCGCCGGGGAGCATGATGAACGCGTCCGCGGCATCCGCCATCGCCGCCTTGCGCTCGTGCATGGTCTCGACGACGGTGAGCTCGGTCAGCCCGCGATGCGCCACCTCCTTCCCGACGAGCGCGCGGGTGATGACGCCGTGCACCTCGCCGCCGCCGCCGAGGGCCGCGTCCGCGAGGACGCCCATGAGCCCGCGGCGGCCGCCGCCGTAGACCAGCCTGATGCCGCGCTCGGCGAGCAGCCGTCCAAGGCTGGCCGCCGCGCCGGCGTACGCCGGGTCCGTGCCGCGGTTCGTTCCGCAGTAGGCGGCGATCGCCAGGGGGCCGACGCCCGGGGCCCGCTGCCCGCTAGGCATCCGCGCGCCGCAGGCGCTTCCTGGCCTCCTCGTACAGGCCGCCGGGCAGCGGGCCCCGCTCCGCCACGGCGATGTTGCCCTCGAGGTGGGCGGGGTTGGCCGTGCCGACGATCGTGCTCGACAGGCCGGGGTGGCTCAGCGTGAAGCGGAGCACGAACTCCATGCGCGACATGCCGCTGTCCGCGAGCAGGTCCTCCACGCCGGAAACCTGCCACCGGCGCTGGCTCTCCTGCGCGGCGAGGCCGATCGGGCCGGTGCTCCAGTTCTTGTCGTCGGCGGCGGCCCCGCGCGCGGCGCCGCCGCGGATCAGCGTGCCCGCGCCGGTGCTGACGGCTTCGGTGATGAGGTCCTCGTGCTCGCGCTGCAGCGCCGAATAGGGGATCTGGAACACGTCGAAGACGTCCATGGCGATGTGCCCGGGCAGGTTCGGCAGGATGCCCGACATGCCGATGAAGCGGACCTTGCCCTCATCCCGCAGTTCGGTGAGGGTCTCGACGGTGCGGTTGTCCGTCAGTTCGGCGACGCTCGGCGACATGTGCACCTGCACCAGGTCCAGGCGGTCGGTGCGCAGGCGGCGCAGGCTCTGCTCGACGTCCGCCCGCACGTTGGCGGGGCTGTAGTCGTGCGGGTACGGCGGCGGCGCGTCGGTGGGGAACTCGAGCGGGCACCCGCACTTGGAGGCCAGGAAGAACTCCTCCCTGCGGTGGCCGATGTGGCGGCCGATGAGCTCCTCGCTCCTGCCGTAGTCGGGCGAGGTGTCGATCAGGTTGATCCCGCCGTCGAGCACAGCGTTGAGCAGGCGTCCAGCGTCCACGTCGTCGATCCGCGGCCCCCGCGGCTGTCCTCTCAGCTCCATGGCCCCGTAGCCGAGGATGGTCACGTCCGCGCCGGTGCGCCCGAGGGCTCGCTTCATGATCGCCATGAACGCAACGCTATCGTGTTGCCTGTGCAGACACCGCTGACATATTCGGAGTCGATCGTCATCGACCGCTCCCCCGAAGACCTGTACCGCATGATCTCGGACGTGACCCGCATGGGCGAATGGAGCCCAGTGTGCAAGGCGTGCTGGTGGGACGAGGGCGACGGCCCGCGAGTCGGCGCCTGGTTCACCGGTCGCAACGAGTCACCGGAGCGCGAGCCGTGGGAGACGCGGTCCCAGGTCGTGGCGGCGTCCCCCGGCGAGGAGTTCGCGTTCGCGGTCGGCGGCAGCTGGGCGCGGTGGGGCTACACGTTCACGCCCGTAGCCGGCGGGACTTCGGTGACCGAGTCCTGGGAGGTGCTTCCCGAGGGTCTCACGCGGTTCGGGGAACGGTTCGGAGCCGACGCGCCGGGACAGCTTGCCCGCCGGTTCGAGGCGGCGCGGACCGGGATCCCCGAGACGCTCGCCGCCCTGAAGCGGGCCGCCGAGTCGGGCTGAGCCGGGCTCAGGACCGTCCGCTCGGGCGCCGGGGCCGCGGGCGCCGGGGCCGCGGGCGCCTCGGCCGCGGTTGCCGGGGACGCGGGCGCCTCGGCCGCGGGTGATAGCGCGGCCCAGCCGTAGAGGGCCAGCGGGTAGACGAAGTAGCCGAACCGGGTCGCCGGGGACAGGGCGAACAGGGCGAACAGCCGGAGAGCGATCCGCGCGACAGCACGTTCCGGTGTGGCCGGCGGCCTGGATACCAGCGACACGGCCAGCGTCAGGCCCGCCGCGGCCAGCAGGGCGATCGCGGCGGTGTGCCCGGCATGCCCGAGCGTGGCGAGCAGGTGGCCGGGCAGCGGGCGCTGCGCCGGAGTGCGCGCGGCGGTCAGGCCAGCGGGTACGCGATGGTGTTCTGGAATATGACGGCGGGATGGGCCAGCGCCGCGGGCGCGAGCGTCACGGCCAGCGCTATGGCAGCACCAAGCGCCATGCCGCCGAACCTGACGGCGGCGCGGGCACCGTCCCGCCTGGCGACCATGACGACGGCGACGGCAAGCGCCGGCCAGGCGGTGTACTTCATGGCGCAGGCGACGCCGAAGACCGCGGCCTGCTGCCACAGACCCGCGCGGACCCGGATGAGCAACGCCAGGGCCAGGCAGGTCATGGCGATGATGGGCGGGCGAGCCGGCCTGGGGCGAGCCGGCCTGGGGCGCCGAGCGAGCCGAAGGTGGCTGCCGCGAGCCAGGGCCGCGCGTCGCCGAGCGAACGGTCGCGCACGCGACACCCGAGGCCGGGGCCGGGCCGACGGGCGATGCGACGAGGTGGCTGCTGTTCGGCCCGTTCCTGCCGAGGACCTGGCGGACGCTCGCCAGCGTGATCGCCTCGCTCGCGGCCGGCGGGGCGTTCGCCGCGGTCGTGCTCGTCGCGCTCGCCGCCGGCGTCACCTGGCTGGCCCGCCGTAACGATGTGGCTACTGGTCTTCGGCGCCGGCCTGGCGGCACGCTTCGTATGGCGAGTTGTCCGCCGCGCAGGCAGGCGACAGTCGGGCAGGACCAGGCGGTCGGCCATCAGGTGGAGCGCTTTCGGCCGGACCGCGGAATGTGGCGGGCGGGGGTGCGGTGAAGCGCGGCGGCGGGGCGGCCAGCGGGGCCATCGGCGGGGCGGGTGGGGCCAGGAAGCATCGGCGGATCTCCTCATCGGGGTGATATAGGTACCGCCGGTGCTTCGGTGTTTTCCGGCCCCCGGTCGATCCTGGTGGCCTATTCGTCCGGTGTGGCCGCCCGCATGCCCGCGTTGGCGGGCGGCGGTGCCCGCGCGGCTGCCGGCCTGGGTGTCCGGCGCGCTCCCGGTCCGGGGGTGCAGGGGCCCGGGCCCGCGCCGCGGCCCCCGCCAGCCGGCGGGGGCGGTGTTCGCCCGCCTGGCGGGCGGGCGGCGGGGCGGTCGCCGGGCACTTTACGCATAAAAAATACCCCAAATGGGGCAAGACGGGCGCGAAAGTGGTCATTTCATGGAGGAAGTGGACGCGCGGGGCTGGACGGGCGGCTGAGGTGAGGCTGAGGTGAGGGCCGTCACCCGTAGGCCTCCCGGAATTCCATCAATCTTCCCTGATGCGCTCTCGTCCCGCAGAGCGCGCACCGCCACGCCGGCCGGGCGCGGACTCGCCCCGGTGTGACGGTCTCGCGAAGCGGGCCCGGGGCCGTTCGGAAGAAGTTCACGAAGATGATCGCCGGGGTTTGCTGCGTGAATCTTCTGCTTCCACATGCCACGTTTAGCGTCACGTACGTGATTCGGGCGGCCTGCGGCGATGGGACCGGTTCTGCGGCCATTCCCGCCGGCCGCGCATCCTCCATTCCCCTGCCCCAGGAGGTACCAGGACATGGTGCACGAGAGTTGGCCATCGCCGCAGGCGCCCGGAGACGCCGGCCGCGCCGGGACGGCATCACCCGGCCCGCGTCCGCCGAAGCCGCGGCGACTGTCCCGCCGCCCGGTCTGGGCGGCAGCGGTGGCGGGCGCGTTCCTCGCGGGACTGGCGATCGGCCCGGTCTCGGCGAGCGCGCAAGCCGCCCACCCTGCCGCGAGCGGCACGGCGGCCCCGGTAGCCCAGGCGGCCTCGACGGCCCGCTTCCCCCATCTGGACCACATCTTCGTGATCATGATGGAGAACTCCGCTTATACCCAGCTGCTGTCTCCCGGCAACTCCAGCACCCGCTACATCCAGCAACTGGCGAAGACCTACGGCCTCGCGACCGATTACTACGGGGTCACTCACACCAGCCTGCCGAACTACGTCGCGGCCACCAGCGGGTCGAACTGGGGCTCCAACACCGACGACGACAGCCAGGCCCCGCTCTTCAACCACGAGAACCTGGCCGACGAGCTCCAGGCGGCGCACGTCAGCTGGAAGGGCTACATGCAGTCGCTGCCCTACCCGGGCGACACCGTGAACATCTCGGCGAACGGCCTCTACGTGCGCAAGCACGACCCGTTCCTGCTGTACCCGGACGTCTACAACAACCCCGTCCGGGCACGGAACGTGGTACCGCTCTCGCAGCTGCGGACCGACCTGGCGACCGGGCACGTGCCGCAGTTCTCCTGGATCTCGCCGAACGTGTGCGACGACATGCACGGCGGGGCGAAGGCGTGCCCCTACGCGTCCTCTCCGACCTCGCCCGCTCAGGCCACGCTGTACGCCGACGGCAACGCGTTCATCAGGAAGTGGGTCGGCCTCATCACCCACAGCAGGGCCTGGCGGACCGGCCGCTCGGCCATCTTCATCACCTGGGACGAGGGCGCCTACAACGACAATCCCCCCTACCAGCCGCTCGACCTGGCAGGCGGCCCGGACTCGCCGATCCTGCCCGCCACGCCGGTCAACCCGGCGACCGGGGCCGGCGGTGACCTGGCCGGCGGGACCACCTACGGCGGCGGCCACGTCCCGATGATCGTCATCGCCCGCGGGGTGGGCCACAAGGTGGACGCCACCCCGGCCGACCACTACTCGCTGCTGCGGACCATCGAGGAGAACTGGGGGCTGCCGCTGCTCGGCAACGCCGGGGACA
>DAHVAN010000458.1 GCA_027314595.1 Actinomycetota bacterium
GCCGGGCCCGGGTGCCGAGGCGGACCAGGGCGGCGGAAGCGACGAACGTGGCGGCGTCGACGCCGAGCGCGGGGCGGGCGCCGATGAGCGCCACGGTGACCCCGCCGGCGGCCGCCCCGGCCACCAGCGCCACCCGGAAGCTCGTCTGCATCGCCGCCGCGGCCAGGGCGTACCGTTCGCCCTGCACGATGTCGGGCAAGATCGCGGATCTGGCCGCCTCGAACGGGGCCTGCGCCGTCGTGGTCGCGTAGAGCAGGCCGACCAGTCCGGCAACCGGCACCCGCGGGATGAGCATCACCGCGACCAGCGCCGCCCGGATCAGGTCGCAGCCGACCATCACCTCCCGGCGCGGCAGGCGGTCTCCCAGGCCGGAGAAGACCAGCCCGCCGACCACCCAGGGAACATAGCCCGCCGCGTACGCGATGGCCGACAGCATCGGCGACCTCGTCCTTTCGTAGACCATGAGGGTCAGCGCGACGAGCGCGAGCCGGTCCCCGGCCTCCGACAGGATCTGCGAGGTCCACACCGCGCGGAACTCGCGAACCGCGAAAACGTCGCGAAAGGCAGCCTGTCGTGCCGGGAAACAGCTCACCGTCGGGCCCTTCCGCACCGGCGGACGCGTGAGGAGTCACGCAAACAGCCCAGCCGGTTATCAGCCGCCCATAGTGGCAGAAATCACAGGACTGCTCGCCTGGTTTGGTTGGATATACGTCAACTGACCGATATCTCCCGCATTCCGGCGCAGACGCCGATACCCCGCACTTCCTGGCTCTGGCTCACTCAGAGGGCGTGCATCCAGGCGCGAACTACTTCCACGGGCAGGGCTACGGGCATGACCGCGAGGACTTTGCGGATGCCCCGCGGCCATCGTGATCGGCCGCGCAATGCCTGGCGCGAAATGTGAACGATGTCCGTTGCCAGGGGGACCCTGGCGCGCATCTGCCGGAAGCTGACCGGAAACCACCCCCGGCAAGGCGGATGCGCGGGTGCCCCGGCGTCAGCTGACCGAGGAATGGACCTCGACCGGCTCGGTGACGCGGCCGTCGACGCTGTCGAAGATGCCGGGGGCGTTCTGGAACGCTCCGCTGGGATTGCGATGCAGCGCCGAGTACTCGATCTTCAAGGTTCCGCCGCCGGCGTCGACGACGAAGAAGATGGCCCCGCCGCCTTCGCGCGCGGTGTTGCCGGTCATGACGGTGCCGTCGACGATCAGGTTGTAGTGGTCGCCGTCGGTGTAGATGGCGCCGCCGCTGCCGCCTCCAGGAGTGCCGCGACTGGCCGGATTCGCGCCCCAGCCGATCGCCTTGTTGCCGGTCAGCAGGCTGTTGATGACGTCGAAGTTGGCGTAAAGGCCGCTCAGCGCGGCGCCGTTGGAGCAGCTGTTGCCGCTGAAGGTGTCGTGGGTGATGTAGACGGGGGTGCCCATGTACATGCCCAGGGCGCGGATCGCCGCGCCCCCGAGGTCAGGGCCGTCCCTGTAGCAGCGGTTGCCGGCGAACTCCGAGTTGACGACCTTGAGCTGGCCGCCCTCGTCGAAGATGGCGCCGCCGCCGTAATCCGACGTGCTGGTCTCCCGGACGCCGGAGTAGGCGTCCTTGAACGTGATGTTCTGCACGACCAGCTGCGGCCACCGCTGTTCCCAGCAGTCGCTCGTGGTGTACTTCTGCTCCGGGTCGCAGGTGTTCATGTACAGGATCCGGATCTTTCCGGCACCGCTCAGCGTGACCTTGCCGCCGCCGTCGAGCACGACGCGGTGGCTGGTGTTGACGACCTTGGCGGTGGCCGTCATCGTGATCGTGACCGGCTTCGGTCCGCAGTCGAACGTGATGACGCCGCCCTCGGCGACCGCCCGCACCACGGCCGCGGACGTGCAGCCAGCGGGCGTGCCGCGGCCGATCACGTGGTTGGGGTTCCTGGTATCCACGGCCCGGCCGGCCGGCCGGACATACGCGTGCCCGC
>DAHVAN010000470.1 GCA_027314595.1 Actinomycetota bacterium
GTCTTGTGGTACGCGCGCTACGGCCACGACCCGGCCGACACCGACGACCGCCGCGCCGCCCGGCCCTGGTACCGGCCCAAGGCGGAGCCGGCCTTCGAGGACATGGTCATCAAGCTGCGCCGGACCCTGATCGCTACCCGATTTTCCCGCAGTCGCCCAGCTCAGCCCACCAGCGATCAAATCCGCATCGTGCTCGCGGCCTGGGACGCAGCCGCCGCATAACTACGAAACTTGAGTCGTATTTCATGTGCGTGTGGTTGTTGGTGAGGTAGGTGACGGCCCTGTCCATGCCGGTGAGGTCGAGGTGGCGGGTGCGGGCGCTGGAGCGGGTTTTCCTGGCGACGGCGGCGAGGGTGGCGGCGACGGCTTTGGCGCGGCCGTGCAGGACGCGCAGCAGCTGCCCGTCGGCCTGCTGCCCGGCGGTGACGGGGTCGCCGGGGTGCAGGGCTGCGGCGGCCTTGCCGAGGTAGCCGGACACGTGGATGCAGTCGATCAGGACGGGGACCTTGAGGCCGCGGTCTTTTGCCTGGGCCTGGATGGCGGTGATCTGCTGCTTGTTCCCGTCGGCGAGGAACACGCGCTGGCGTACCCGCTGGGGGTCGCGGCGGCCGGCCTCGTCGAACGCCGCGGCTATCATGTCCTCGATGGACTCGGTGACCGAGGCGGATACCCACTTGTCGCGGGCTTTCGGGCCGGGGTGCGCCTGGCGGCGGGCAGGCGGGGCGGCGATGTCTTCGGGCTCGCGGACGGCGGGGGTGAAGCCGGCGACGGCGACGATCTCGGCCATCTTCTTGATCCCGGGCCGCGTGCCGTCTTCCTTCCCGGCGTTCCTGCGGTGCTCGGGGCGCATGGCGATGCCCTTGCCGTCGGCCTGCATCATGATCACGTCGGTGGCGGGCAGGTCTTCCTCCGCGTCCCGGGCGCGCTGCTCGTAGAAGTCGTCCGTCCAGGCGGCGAGGTCCTCGGCCAGGCCGGTGAGCTGGGCGCGGCCGGCCGTGACCCCGGTGCGGGCCTCGGTGACGTCCTGGGCCTGCCCGAACCCGCCCGCGGCCAGGTGATACGCCACGAGGGCGCGCATGCCCAGGGAGTACGGGTCGCCGGGCAGGACCTGCCGGGCGTCGGCGGGGTACAGGTTCGGCTCGCGGCGGTTGCGGTAGGCCATCCGGGTGACCCGGACCGGCCCGAACACGCTGGTCACGCCCCGGCCGTGGCCTTCTTCCACGGTGCCGTGCCGGATCCCGGCGGCGCTGGTGACCTGCGCGGCCCGCTCCTCCCGGGCGGCATCCAGGGCGAACGCGGCCTCCAGCAGCCGCCGCTGCAGCTCCCGGCCCTCCTGCCCGATGACCTCCTCCCGCTCCCCGTGATCGAGGTACCGGGCCTCCTCCGCCGTCCAGGACACCAGCCCGGCGAACTGCTCCGCCGGGCCGGCCAGCGCCGCCGCCAGCTCCCCCTCCACCGGGACCTCGCTCCCGTCCTCCAGGACCTGCCGCACCGTCACCGAGAGCCTCACCGCCACCGCCGGACCTCCGCTACCTTGCCGGAACCGTTTCCGCCCATGATCCCGGAAACGGCCCGGAAACCGGCGGACCCGGCAGCACGGAACCATCCTCCAGACGCCCCCGGCATGCCACTGCCACCGCCAATGACCAGCACAGATCCCTGCCAGTAACGCCCGAGATGCCCGCAATACCCAGACACTCCCGATTTCAGGTTGTTAAGTCAGATATCGGCCTGATGTCACACATGTCAGAAAGATGCACCCGATCCCGGCGGCCCCCGGCGGCCTGGACGTCGATTTCACCACGGAAGGCGATCTCAACGAGGCGGCCGCCCGGGAAATCCGCAATTACCTGTACGTCTACGCGGTCGAGTCGGCCGTGGTCGGCACGACGGTAAGCGTGGCGGCGGAGGTCCTCGCCGTCATCGTCGTCACCTGACAGTGACATTCGCCAGGTGACCGGCCCGTTGCCTGCGCACAGCCGGCGAATGACGCCCGCGCGGGCAACGGGTCGCGGCGGCGCCAGCCAGTTTCCCGGAATGGAGGAGATAATACGTTGAGTACGCGAGAGCCAGAATTCTACGCGCTGCTGGGCGACCTGACGGATGTGCCGGCTGATGGCTGAATACATCCGCAATATCGCGAGCATCAAGCGAGTGGCCGAGCGTATGCATTCAGGCCTCCCGCTGAGTCTATAGCTGACGAGGAGTTTGTGCTGGCTGGGGTCACGGTTCTGCTGTGGTCGGGGGGTTCTCGTCTCGGCGGGGCGCGGGGGCGGGCAGGATCGCAGGCGTGACCGATGCCGTGCCCGAGGAGGACTTCGCGGGGCTGGCGGGTCTCGCGGGCATGGTGATCGAGATCTTGGAGTGGCGGAACTCGGATCTGGAAGCGCGGAACTCGGACCTGGAGTGGCGGAACGCGGAGCTGCAGTCGCGGGTCGATGACCTAGCGGAACGGCTGGCGAAGCTGGAGCGGAAGCTGTCGCGGAACTCGGGGGATTCCGGGATGGCACCCTCGTCCGGTGATCTTGCGGGCCGGACGGCGCCGGAGCCGGAGCCGGAGCGCGGGAACGGGAAGAAGAGGCCGGGCAAGCAGGAGGGCGCGCCGGGCGCGTACCTGGCCTGGAGCGATGACCCGGACTACAGGAAGGACCTGTTCCCGGAGGGCCTGTGCGGCTGCGGGAGTGACCTGAAGGACGCCGCTGACCTCGGGGGTCGCCGCGTCGCACCAGCTCATCGACACGCCCGGGGTCACGGCGAAGCTCACCCAGTACGACGAGCACCTGGTGATGTGCCGGTGCGGGCGGCGGCACGTGGCGGCGCCGCCGTCCGGGGCCGGGGAGGCCGGCACCGTGGCCTACGGGCCGAACGTGCAGGCCTGGGTGATCTTCCTGCTGGTCATGCACCATGTGCCGGTCGAGCGGTGCGCGGGCATCATCGGCGCCCTGACCGGGTCCCGCCCGTCGGACGGGTTGTGCACTCGCTGCCGGCCCGCGCGGCGAAAGCGGTCCGCGGGGCGAACATGCTGATCCGGGCGCTGGTCGTCACCGCGTCCGTGGTGTGCGGGGACGAGACGCCGCTGCGCGTCGGGCCGGGGCCGAAGACCCGCAAGAGATACCTGCTGGTGGCCTGCACGGACCTGTTCACGTGCTATTTCCTGGGTGACCGGTCGCTGGACAGCTTCCGGAAGTTCGTGTTCGCGGACCTGGGTGACGGCGGCACCGTGCTGGTCCATGACCGGTACGCGAATTACGACGCCATGCCGGGCGTCCTGCACCAGCTGTGCACCCAGCATCTCCTGCGTGACCTGGAAGACTGCGCGCAGGCGTACCCGGACGCGGTCTGGCCCGGCCAGGCCGCGGAAGCGCTCCGCAGCCTCATCCACGCCGCGAACGTCTGCCGGGACAAGGGGCTTTCCGCTGTCCCCGCCAGTGACATGGCCGCTGACTTGCGCCTGTTCCGGAACGCGGTCCGCGTCGGGCTGTCGGAGGTCCGCCGGGTGCCGGGCGCGAACAGGAAGCAGGAAACAGGCCGCTGCCTGCTCGAATGCCTGGACAAGCGCGAGGACGACGTGCTCCGGTTCACCACCGACCTGCGGATACCCCCGACCTCGAACCAGGCCGAGCGTGACCTGCGGCCGTCGAAGACCCAGCAGAAGATCTCCGGCCGGCTCCGCTCCGAGACCGCGACCCGCCACCGCTACGCCATCCGCGGATACCTTGACACCGCCCGCAAGCACGAACTGGCCGTCATGAACGTGATCCGCGACGCCATCACCGGAAACACCTGGATGCCAGCCCTTCCCGCATGAGCACCACCATGCCCGGCGCCAGTCACGCAGCGTGATGTGAAATTACACAGCGGGAATGGGCTGAACGTTTACGCCTGATGTGCGCGAAGCACCACAGCGGGCCGATGCCCTGGATTGCGCCCGGCGACTGACAGGCGCCGTAGAAGCCGGAGGGGATGATCAGCCGGCGGCCGGCTTGCAGCGCTGCTTCCTTGCGGTCGATGCCGGGCATGGCGGCGGGCACGTTCGCGCTGCGGGACGGGTCCATCACGAACACGCTGGCCTCATCGGTCCCGAACACCCACAGCCACCAGCGGTGTCCTTCCCTGCCGGGGGTGCCGGCGAAGACCTGCCAGCTGGTCTCGCTGGCACGCACGCAGCCGGAGGCCGCCACGTGCGCCTCGATGGCCCGCGCCCACGGGCCCGGCAGCGGGGCGACCTGCGCCAGCGCGCCGGCCAGGGTGCCCCCGGCGACGTCCAGGCCCACAACCAGCTGACGCGGGCAGAAACCGAGTTGGGTACCCAGGGGTACCTGGTCCGCGGCACGATCGTTACCCACCTCGCCGACCTGGACGCCGCTGCCGCTGCCGCTGCCGCTGCCAGCATCGGCACGATCAAGGTGATCCGCAAGGACGCGATCACGGCGCTATGGGCTAAGACCAATCAGCTGCTCGGCGCTTACGCAGCCGAGTGGTCTGCCGACACGCCCGAGGCCCGGCTACTGGCCGCCGATCACCTCAACCGGGAGGTCTGCCCGAGCGTGGAGGCCTCGCCGTGGGTGAAGCACAGGACCCGCACCCTGGCGCCCTGCCCGGAGAAGGCGGCGAGGACCGCGCCGAGCCCGAAGGACTCGTCGTCGGGATGGGCGCAGACGGCGAGCACGCATCCCGCCCGGGGCAGGCACTGGCGCGTTCGCCTGCGCGGCGCGGGGGCCGGGCGGACGGCCCGCGGCGCCGCACCCCGAGGGCCGTTCATCAGCTCACCATCCGAGCGCCGTCGGCACCCGCCGGCCCTGGCGGGCGGAGAAGAGGTAGAGGGGCTCGAACGCCCGCTTGGCCAGCAGCCAGCGGCGGCCCTGGGAGACGGCGGGAATCTTGTCGCGCGGCGGGCGGACGGGGGTAACCGCTATGTAAACGCCTCGGTCGCCCATGTCCATGACGCAGCGGGCGCCGAGCTCGGCGGTCTTCCCCTCTCCTCCCGCGATCCGGGCGGCGATGTCCGCCGCCGCGATCGTCGCCATCTGCTCGGTCATGTGCCCGGTCTTGGGGAAGTTGACCGGCACCGGCGTCTCCGCGACCGGGGCCATGGCCACGGCCACGCCGACGGCGTAGACGCCGTCTGCGGCCGGGTGCCGGTAGCGGGCGTCGACGGGGACGAAGCCCTTCGGGTTGGACAGTCCCGGGCTGCCGGCGACCGCCTCGACACCGCCCAGGGGAGGGATGACCATCGACAGGACTGAGGGGACCGGTTTCGCCCCTTCGGTTTCGACTGCCCCGGCGGTTATCTTCGTCACCGCCGCGGAGGTCAGGTAGGCGATGTCGCGCTCTTCGAGCGCTCCTTCCAGGAGCTGGCGGATGGTCCCCGCCCCGCCCATGCCCATGTGGCCCACGAACGGCTCCGGGGTGATGAGGGTGATCGGCACCGCATGGCGCATCCGGCGACGGCGCAGCAGGTGGTCGAGCTCGAAGGCGAACTCGTAGACCGGCCCGATGCAGCTGGCCCCGGGTGCTGCCCCGGCGACCACCGGGCCGGGCTCGTCGAGCAGCCGGCGGATCGCGCCGCCGAGCTCTTCGGCCTCCGGCGCCGACATGAGCGAGTGCCCTGGCCCGTCGAAGGGGCCGAGGCCTTCCACGGCCTCGTTCGCGCTGCGGTGCCCCGTCGCGATGACGAGGAAGTCGTAGCGGCGCTCGGCCTTGTCCGTCGTGACGGTCTTCGCCCCGGCATCAATGTGCAGCACCGTCTCGTGCGCGAGGTCCACCTGCCTGCGGGCGAGCGCCGGGCCGAGACCGAAGGAGATCTGCTCCAGGCTGCGGCTTCCCATCGCGACCCAGGGCAGGGACGGCACGAAGACGAAGCGGGGCTCCTTCGAGACGAGGGTGATCGCCACCTTCTCGGGGCCGAGGTGGCGCCGCAGCGCATAGGCGGTGGTCAGCCCCCCGAAGGACCCGCCGATTATCACTACGTTCACGGCCATCGTCCTGCTCCTTCCCTTTCTCTCCCCTGGGAGCCGGGTGCGGCGCCCGGGGCGCCCGGGGGGCGCACGTGCCCGGCACGCGCTGCCGGCGTGATGGGCTCAGAAGCTCACCACCTTGTCCGCCCAGATCGTCCACTCAGTCACCTCCTCCAGCGTGGAGCGGCGGGCGCCTTTCACCAGGGCCTGCCCGGGAAGGCCGCGGGCATCCATGCAGGTCCCGCAGCATCCGACCTCCCCGCCGTGGCGGATGACGGAGGCCAGCATCCGGTCGAGGTGGTAGTAGCCGTCGGGAAGCTTCTGGTTGGCCATCGCGCAGCCCACCGCATCGCCGAAGAGGAAGACCTTCAGATCGACCTCGTCTCGCCTGGCGAGCGAGCCGGCCAGGCGGAGCCCGTTGTAGGACCGCTCGGTGCCGTACGGCGGATCGTTGAGCAGGATGAGGACCTTCACGTCAACTCCGGTTGCCCGTCCCGGCGGGTGAGATGTGCCCGCCCCGGCCGGCTCTTCGGACGGCTGCGTGCCCGCTGCGGCTGTGAAGCGGCGGGGCCGGCGCCCACAGCGACGGGCAGCCCCGCCTGGCGCCACTCGGGCATGCCGTCCTCCAGGCAGCGCGCCCGCCAGCCCCGCGACGAAAGAACGGCGGCAGCCTGCGGGGCGAGCAGGCACAGCGGCCCCCGGCAATAGGCGACCACCTCGACGCCCGGGTCGAGTTCACCCAGCCGGGCCTCAAGGTGCTCAAGGGGCAGCGACACGGCACCCGGAATATGGCCCGCGTCAAACTCACGCGACGGCCGGACGTCCAGGACCACCACGTCACCGGCGGCGACCCGGGCGAGCAGTTCCTGCCGCGTCACTCTCTCGCTGCCGTGCTCGCCGGCGCCGATCTCCCGGAGTATCTGGCCGACTTCCGCCAGCCGCGCGCGGGCGAGGTCCGCGAGCGCTGTCATGAACCGGCATGCCTCCTCACCTGCGGCACGGTAAAAGACGCGGCTGGCCTCCCGGCGGGTTTCCACGAGCCGGGCCTGGCGCAGGACCTGCAGATGCGCCGACGCCGTGGTCATCTTCAGCCCCACGGCGGCAGCCAGATCCTCCACGCTCCGCTCGCCCTGGCACAGCAGCTCAAGCATTTCGATGCGCTTGGGATGCACGACCACCTTGCCGATGCGTGCCACCTGCTCGTAGAGAGCGGCCCTCGAAATGACTTGGTTATCCATGGATTCATGGATATCAGAATCCGGTACCGGAAGCAACGGGTTACC
Organism: Actinomycetota bacterium; assembly: GCA_027314595.1. Classification (GTDB taxonomy): domain Bacteria; phylum Actinomycetota; class Actinomycetes; order Streptosporangiales; family Streptosporangiaceae; genus Trebonia. The sequence goes on from DAHVAN010000470.1 coordinate 7,241, forward strand.
AGGGCTGTGGCCGTCCTGGCATCTGCGGCGATGCCGCCCGGCGCGTGGCAGACCTGGTCACGTGGCCGACCGGCCAGCAGGCTCCGGCAGAGGTGCTCGTGCGCTCTCGGCTTCCCAGGGCGCTGATACCGCCACGTGGACCTGGACCTGGGGTTCGGGCCTGACTGCCGGCCGGCTGCGGTCGTGCGCCAGATGCTCGCCGTCGCTGTCCGCAGCCTGAACCCGGCGGCCAGCGCCGGGATGCCGATGACGTCCCTGGCCAGGCCGACCATCGCGCCGCCGCTGCTGACCGGCTGATCGCCGCCGGCGACGGGTCAGCCGCCGCCGGCACTGCCGCTCCGGTCATGTGATGATGAGGATTTCGGCCATCCCATCCTGCCCGTCCCGGGCCGCGGTCACGTCGGCGATCGACATCGTCACGTCTGGTAGATCCAACTCTCGCCCTGCTTGAGCTGCTTGCACTGATATTTATCGATTCATCCCGTTTCACACCAGTATGGCAGGGAGGGCTGCAGCCAGGTTGCCATCTGCGTCCTGCCAGCACAGCGGCTGGGTGGGGTGCGGCCGCCAGCCGTAGTATGAGGCGATTCGAGGGTCGAGGCAGGTCCAACAGGCCGCGCTAGCCGCGCTTGGCTACTAGGACTTTGACATTGGTCTTGAGTTTTCAAGCCGGATATGTGGGCATGAACGGCGGATCGTGGCTGGTCAGGCGGCTGCTGGTAGCCGGGCGGCGGCGATGCGGCGGGTGACCTCACCGTCGATGACGCGGAGGGCGGCGCGGAGCGGGGGCGGAGCCTGGGGCTGGTCGCCCGCCATGAGCGGGCGCAGGACGCGGTCGTGGACCTTGGTGCAGAAGATCGCGAACCGCAGGCCGCCGGCGGTGAGGGCATACAGGTTGCGGCGCGGGATCCGGGTGATCAGCCCGTTGCGGGACAGGCGGGCGAGATCGTAGCTGGCCTGGTTCATGCTGTACGGGGCGCCGGGCAGGCCGGTCATCAAGGCGCGCGGGCTCTTGTTCGTGATGCCGGTGGCGGCACACAGCATGTTGGCCAGGGCGCCGGCCAGGGCCATGACTCGAGGGTCGCCGAACCGTAGTCCTGGGGCCCTCAGGCCATCACCGGTGAGGGTGGGCTGCGATATCCGCGCAAAGGCTGGACTATCGAAGACACATCCCTGGCCGGCTCTTTCAGTGTGACGCGCCCGGGCCTGCAGTTCGGGCAGGCTGGGCAGGCGGCGCTGGCAGCCGAGGTCATCGGGGGAGTTCACCACGGTCTCGATCCGCAGGGCCCGGCCGTCTTTCAGGTACTGCTTCACGCGGGAATGGCGCCAGAACGCGTTGATGGCAACGCCCTGGTTGTTGCGGTCGATGGCGGTCTTGAACACCCCGCCGGCCTGGTCTTCGGGCTTGCGGCCCCGGGGTGAGCGCTTGAACAGCAGCCCGGCATTCTCCGGGCGGCCCAAGCTGAGGTTGTCGGCGATGAGGGCCTCGGAGAACGACCGGGCCTGGCGCGGCGCGCCGGACACCAGGGTCCGTGACACCTCGACCTGGCGCATGGACAGCTCCCACCAGTACCCGGCGGCCCGCTCGTCTGCGGTCAGCGGCACCGGGATGCATGACATCCACCGGCCGAAGAACGCCTGGATGTCCCCGGGCCCGAGCCGGTCGCAGATCACCTGCAGGCCGTCCGGGTCATCGCAGGAGGCGAACCCGCTGGACAGCTCGGTGAAGCCGATCCCGGCACTGGCCGCCGCCCGCTTGGCATGCTCATGACCGTTGAGCCAGGCCTTGGCCGGGTACGGGAAGTACGCGCAGATCTTGATGAACCCGGGCCCCCGGAACTCGTCCCAGATATAGAAGTAGTAGCAGGTCACCCGCCGGTCGGCTTTGGCGAAGGAAAACTGCGGGGGCCTGGCCGGGTCGGTGTCGCGCTTGCGCGCATCCCGCACCAGCTGGAACTCCTGCGCCCAGCCGGTCGCCACCACGCGGGACCTGCCCGCCCGGGCAGCCCGCCGCAGCAGCGGTTCCATCACGGTGGCCTTCCGGACGCCCTTCCTGAACTTGACCACCGGGATGTCATTGTTCTCCGCGAACCGCGCGACCGCCTGGCGGAAGCGGGTGCCGATCTGCTCGAACACCGCGGGGGAGGCGATCGGCATGCCGCGGTGCCCGTGCACGAACGTCACCACCTGCCCGCCGGCCTGCAGCTCCGGCACGTAGCCGTTGAGGTAGATGCGATCCAGGCACTCAATGTCCAGCACCGTGTGACCGTCGAGCAGCTCCGGAACCGTGACCACATGCGACATGACAACCGCCCTGCTCAGCCGCCATTACTATCCTTAGCCTGAACCAGGCAGCGCCGCTGAGCAGGCAGAACCGTCAACCTCGGCGGTCAGAGGCGAAGCCTCGCTGGATTGGAGTGCTGCAGAATCGGCGCTGACGATGAGTGGCTGGCCCGTCAGAGTGCCGAGGGGGGATGATCCTGGGGAATCCTTGGGTGCGCCGCCGGAAAGGAGCCAGTCCGCGGCTCGGGTCATTTTGATCGATGACTGGCTCCTCGCGGGGATGGCGATGCCGGATGGAGGTAGATCAGTCCGCACGGGATTGGCCCCGCCGAATGTGGAGGCGAGGAGATACCGTTCCGTGGGACGCCCCTGATCGGTGATGGCAAATTGATGGTCCGCACCGATCACTGCGGCTACCGGGCCACCCGGTGCCGACCGCCCGGGCCGTGCCGCCCCCAGCCGGGCCCAGCACCCGGCGGCAGCGTGACCTTGGACCTGGCCATCGGAGGCGCAGAACCCCACCATTCCCCCAGGAGGCTGCGATCCCGGCCAGGGCCAGGCTGGTACCGGCGAGGCCCGACGAGGCGGACGGTCCGGGACCGTGGTTTCGTTTGGTTCACGTTCCGGCCCGGCCCCCCAGTGCCAGATAGACGGCCCAGACGGCCAGGCCCGCGCCGAAGACCACGAGCAGGTTCCACCGGAACGCCCGCACCCCTGCCAGCGCCGCGGCGGCGAGCACCAGGGCCGCCGGGATATCCAGGATCTGGTGGCCGAGGGACAAGACCACCGTGGCGAGCAGCTGTCGGTGGTGATCGTCAGGTCGATCTGCGCCGGGAGCCGGCCGGTGAACGCGGTCACGAACTCGGCGTCAAGGACCTCGGCGACGTGGCCGCGGAATAGCCCAAGAGAATTTTGGAACGATGCCATGGGGTTTCAGGCAGGAGGGATCGGCGGGTGAAGGTTCTCATGGTGTTCACAGATGGACGCGCAACTGACGGGCTGCGGCTGGCGTTGTCATTGGCCAGCCTGGGGGAGACCGAGGTACGGGTCTTCTTTGTCGGCGAAGCGGTGCGCTATCTCGCCGATGGGGGGCCTGATGGGTCTGTCACGCCTGAGCTGCTGGACAACCTGGCGCGATGGACATCGAAGTCAGCTGCTGCGGGACGTCCCTGGACGCTCACGGGGTCCAGAAGGATTCCCTGCTGCCAGGCAGCCGGGTCTCCACGATGCAGGAGCTAGCGGCGTGGACGTTGTGGGCGGACCGGGTGCTGACCTGGTAGCCGCCACAGAAGCCTGAAAACCCACCGCGCATCGGACACCTAACCGACAGGCCCGTTCTGTGGCCTCCGCGTCACGTTTGTGCGTTCTCGGCCGGTTCACCTTTGCCCGCGCTCACGTGAGCCTAACATCCGGCGGTTCGGTTACGTCCAGCCCGCCGGGGATGTCCTCGTGGCGGGCACACCAGTCGTAGAAGGCGAACAGCCGGCCGCGGACCTGCCGCTCGCACGGCGTGCTCCCGGTGACGCGGGCGCGGAGGTTCAGCGCGGCGCGCAGCTTCTCCTTGGCGATCCGGGCGAGGGCGAACTGCTGGCCGGCCGCGTCGGCATCCAGCGTCTCGATGATCTTCGCGAACTGGTCCGGGGACAGGTGCTCCAGGTTGCGCAGCAGGAGGTTTCTTGATGCCGTACTCGGGATCCTGTCGATGGCCACGACCTGCGCGGCGTCATCGGCGGTCCGGCCCTCGGCCTGCCCGAGCATGCCTTGCCAGCCGGACAGGTCATAAAAGCAGGTATGCCACCGGTCGGCGAGCAGCGCGTACTCCCCGGTCTCCTCATCCCGCCGCCACCGGGGCCGGCCACGCCGGTGCTCGTTGATGCCCAGGTACGGCACCGGGGCACGCCGCTCCTCCAGCACCGGGCCCGCTGCCCGCGCGAACGCGTCATGCGCCACCGGCCAGGTCCACCCGGTCCCGGCCCGGCGGTTCCGCGCTCGTGCGCGCACATCCGGGGTCACGTCTGCCGCGGCTGAAGAGCTGGGCCTGCACTGGGGGGCTGCCATTACCGGATAGTCACGTGCAGCCGGTTGCGGGCGGCGCGCAGCGCCGCCGCGGCGTCCTCGGGCGTGCCGCCTTCGGCGAAGATGAACCCGAGGTACTGGTCGCCGTCGGGGAGCGGGCGGACACGCTGGCCCACCGGGATGGTGATCGTGAGCCCGGTGATCCCGGG
>DAHVAN010000474.1 GCA_027314595.1 Actinomycetota bacterium
CGTAGGGGCCGGACAGCAGCCCGGCGATGATCGTCGTCAGCCGGGCGGCGGGCTTGGGGGTCAGCTCGGCCTCGATCGCCCGGGCCTGCCCGGCGTACGGGCTGCCGGCCAGCGACGGCCACAGAACTTCGGCGTCGGGGACGTGCCCGGTACCGGCTCCGGGGGCGGCGGCGCGGATGTCCCGCTCGCAGCTCCAGTTGGCCTGCCCGGCGCGGCGAGGAGATCGTAGGGGGCGGCGTACTGCTCGGCGGTCAGGCACAGGCCGCTGACATCGCGGGTGGTGAGCCGGATCAGGCCGGCGTCTGACCGCCTCACCCGCGTATGTGACGTTTCATGTCCAGTTATGCACCTTCAGTAACCGACTGGTGCGATGACGCTGATTGCCGCCTAACGACGTGATGACCCGTTATGGCACGTTAAGGCACGTCTATCTGCGCCCGTTCCCGGCATGCTTCGCACCCGGCTGCCAGGGCTTGCGTTTACCCTGGTCAGCCGGGCGGGGCGGCGGCACCGGGGTCCCCTTCCGGGATGTGACGAGCATCACATCCGGGCCGCTGCCCTGCGGCTGCCCGGCCCGTCCCCGCCGGGGAACGGCACGGGCCGGGCTTCAGTTATGCGGGACCGGTTCGCGCCCGCCGGGCCGATCGGGGACGCGAACCGGGGCTCACCGTGCCGGGCTGCCTGCCTGCGCGGATCACATCCGTTCCGCCGGCCCGCGTAGGTGCCCGGCGACCCGGGCGCTGATCTGATCGGCTGCGGCGTCCCGGTACCTGACCAGTCCGGCCGCCAGCGGCGGCCGGAAGATACCGAAATCAAGCAGGCTGTTCACCGATTCCACGAACGCCCGCAACTGGTCATTGCCCATCTGCGGCCAGTCGGGCGGGTCCGGCAGTATCGGTTCAGTGCCGTTCATCGCCTGCTCTTCCTGTGTCGTTGCCCGGCTGGAAGCATGCACTTTCCCGGCGGCCTTTCCCGGCTGGCGGTAACTGCTTGCATGCGACGCCGCCGTAGATGAGCTGGCGCATCGGCTGCCCGCCGGTGCGCCACTGGCTGATGCTGACCAGGCCAGGGTCAACCAGGCCCATGCCGTCGAAGAACTTCCGCACCTGGTCGTAACGGCGCGGGACCACCGGGGCCGAGGCTTTCTCATAGACCGACACCCCGGCCGCGTACTCCCCGCCGGACACCCCGTCCTGGGTGACGTGGGAGATGACCAGGAAACTGCCCGGCACCAGCACCGACCGCAGCATGGCGACAATGCCGTACGGGTCCTGGTTGTCTTCGATGAAATGCAGGACCGCGACCAGCAGCAGCGCAACCGGCTCGGAGAAGTCCACCAGCTCCGCCAGCAGCGGGCCGCCGACGATATCGCCCGGCCGCCGAAGGTCAGCATCGACCACGGCCACGTTCAGGGACGACTCGAGCACCGCGCGGCCGTGCGCCACCACCACGGGGTCGTTGTCGGCATAGACCACCCGCGCGCCCGGCCGCACCGCCTGCGCGATCTCATGGGTGTTCGTGACGGCCGGCAGGCCGCTGCCGATGTCCACGAACTGCCGGATGCCCTCCTGCCCGGCCAGGTACGCCACCGCGCGCCGCAGGAACTCCCGGTTCTGGCGGCACGCTGCGGCGAGATCGGGCAGCACCGCCCGCAGTTCCCCGGCCGCGTCCCGGTCAGCCTGGTAATTATCCTTGCCGCCGAGCAGGTAGTCATAGATTCGCGCGACGTTCGGAACCGACCGATTCAGGAAGGGAAGCGCGCTCCCGTGGTCAAGCTCGGTCATGAAGCACCGTCGGGGAACTGGGTGCCGGCCGACCTCAGGTGGCGGTCTGCAAGACGCTTGCGCTGCTCGCGCTCCGCGTAAAGGGCGCCCAACCGCGCATCCTCCGGCTTGTTGCCGCTGCAGGACATGTCCGCTAGAGCTGTCTCAAGGGCCGCGATCTCGCGGCCCAGTTCCGACGTCGTGAGGTACCCGGGCGGCCTCAAGTTGGTCATGGCAATACGTCTTCCGTGATTGCGTCTCGATGCGTCGTGGCTCCCCCCGCCCCGGGCGACGCACATCTCCTGCGGGGCCAGGGCCACCCGCGGCAGGGTCGCGGGAAACGGATGCATAACAGCGACCGAACGACCCTGCCGCAGGCACCTATAGCTTACTCGAACTCGTATCTGCTCGTCTAGCTACGTAGGACTATGACTAAACACAACTAGATTTGTCTGTGTGACTGAAGACCGGATTGACCCGATTGCCCCGGTTCCCCCATACCGGCAGATCGCGGGGATACTGCGGCGCCGGATCGAAGCCGGCCAGTACCCACCGGATACGCGCATACCGACCGAGAGTGAGCTGATGGAGGCGTTCGAGGTCGCACGGACCACGGCCCGGCGCGCTATTGGCGTGCTGCGCGAGGAAGGGTTGATCTACACCGTGCCGCAGCGGGGCAGCTATGTGGCCCGTCCCCCTTCGGTTACATCTTCCTAGGGCACCTTCGGTGCCCTGTCTTTGACGTTTGTCCTGAATGTGACGGCAGGTGATGATGCGGGGTGCCCGGCGGGCAGGCTGGAGTGGTGTCTGGCCGTTGGCTGCGGGCCGTGACGGGTGTCAGGCTGCGGTGGGGACGCGGGCCCTGGTGATGTGGCCGGCGACGAGCTGATCGAGGGTGCCGAGCGCGGCGGCGAGTTCAGGTGGTGCGTTGGGCCGGTCCGGGGCCATCAGCGGCCGGAGGATGTGGTCGTAGACCCTGGTGTAGAAGCAGGCGAACAGCAGCCCGTCGGGGGTGAGGGTGTAGCGGTTGCGGCCGGGGAGCCGGGCGATGAGGCCGTTGCGGGCCAGCCGGGACAGGTCGTAGCTGGCCTGGTTCATGCTGTAGGGGTGGTGCAGCAGGCCGGTCATCAGGGCGCGCAGGGTCCTGCTGGTGATGCCGGTGACCGTGAACAGCATGGCGGCGATGGCGCCGGCCAGGGCCTGGACCCGAAGGTCGCCGAACCGCAGCGCGGGCGCCTTCCTCCCATCGCCAGTGACGGCGGGCCTGGTGATCCGCTCGATGACTGGACTCACAAGTACCGTGTCCTGGCCGGCAGTTTCAGTCTGCAGCAGCCGGTCGTTGATCGCACGCGCCTTGGCCTGCAGCTCGGGCAGGTTGCCGGGCTGCCGGTTACAGCCCAGGTCATCGGGTGAGTTGACGACCGTCTCGATGCGCAGCGCAACGCCGTCTTTCAGGTACTGCCTGACGCGGGAGTTCTTGTAGTACACGTTGATCGAGACCATCTGGCAGTACCGGTCGATCGCGGTGCGGAAGCCGCCGAAGATGGGCGGGGCGGTGTGGCGGCCTTTGGGCTGGCCGCGGCGGAACAGCAGCTCGACGTTCTCCGGCCGGCCTAGGTCCATGTTCTCGCACAACAGCGCCTCGAAGAACGCGCGGGCATGGCAGTCACCGTCGAAGACCAGGGTGCGGGAAGTCTCCACCTGGCGCATGGACAGCTCCCGCCAGTAGCCGGCGTCCCGGTCGGCTTGGCCGAGAGGGAGGGGAATCTTGGCCATCCATCGCTCGGACCACACCCGCACGGTGCCAGGGCCGAACCGGTCGCAGATCTGCTGGAGAGCGGCGGGGTCCTCGCAGGAGGCGAACCCGTTGGACAGCGCGGTGAACCCGATCCCGGCGGCGGCCGCCTGCCGCTTGGCCCATTCGTGCCCGTTCACCCGCACCTTGACCGGATACGGGAAGTAGCTGCAGATCTTGATGAACCCGCCGCCCATCGTGGTGTCCCAGATGTAGATGCAGAACACCGAGACCCGGCGCTGCTCCTTGGTGAAGGAGAACTGCGGGCACCGGCCCGGGTCGGTGTCGCGCTTGCGGGCCGTCCACACCAGCTGGAACTCCCGGGCGCAGCCGACCGCGGCCACCTGCGACCGCCCGGTCGCGGCGGCAGCGTCCAGGTACGGCGCCATTACGTCCGCCTTGCGGTCCCCGGCCTGAAAGCGGATCAGCGGGATGCCGTTGGCCTGCGCCCAGCCCCTGATGTCGCGGCGGAACTTCTCCCCGATCGGCTCGAACAGCGCCGGGGACACGATCGGCTTGCCCCGGTGATCGTGGAAGAAGTACACCACCCCGCCGGGAGTCTGCAGCTTGTTCACATAGCCGTTGAGATACACCCGGTCCAGGCAGGAGACATCCAGCCCGACATGCCCGGCCACCATCTGCGCGGCAGTCACCACCGCAGGCCCGGCCTCAGAACACCCGCGACGCTCCACTGCGATCACCCTCAGCACATGCGGCTACGATCTGAGGATGAACCTGCGCTCAGCTCCGTGCGGCCAGAACCACGAAACTCGGCGGTCCGAGGCGCAGCCTCGCTGGTAAGCCGGTGACATCTTCGGCGCGTATCACTCCGTAGTGTGACGAACTGGGCACACTGTTAGGCGACAGGCGAGCGACCTAGGGAAACGGGCGGCACGCCGATGGCAGTGAGCCCCGCCGACGTGCGGGTGATTGTGGAACGCGTCTGCGCGCGTCCAGACGTGCTGGACGCATGCGCCAGACGCGATCTTGGCGCGGTTGTTTCCGCGCTGTGCTCGGCAGAGATAACCCAGGGGCAGATTTCCGCATTGACCGGCTTCTCGCAAGGTCGGCTAAGCGAGTGGATGACCCGTAAACGCACGCCGCGGGCTGCCACCACGTTCGAGAAGTTCAGCAATGGGCTGGGCCTGCCGGTTGCCGCACGACGCGCGCTGGGGCTGGTTTCGGACTCGCCTTCGGCTGCTGTCACGGATGTGCCGGATATCAAACCTGGCCTGAACTACCCGGACAGTACCGAGCAGGCGGCACAAAACCTCTCGATGCTGTGGCGGGCCGACCTGGCCGACGTAACAGCGTTGCAGCGCGGCCGGGTTGATCCTCGCGCCTGGGGCGATGCGTCGCTTCGGTGGCTGGTCGATCCAGGGCGCATTCCCGACGAGCAACCCGAGCGCGGGGTACATATCGGCATGGCAGACGTGGCGCGCTTTCGCACCACTGTCGACCTGTTCGCCGAATTGGACGACCGGTTCGGTGGCGGGCATGCGCGCGAGGCATTGATGCAGTACCTGAGGACCGACGCCGACCGATTGTTGCATGGACGGTACAGTGCCGACGTTGGCCGCGAATTGTTTTCTGCTATAGGCGAGGCGACGTTGCTCGCCGCGTGGATGTCCTATGACAGCGTCCCCGCGAGCGCGCTCGCTCAGGGGTATTTCGTTCAGGCCCTCGCGCTCGCCCAAGCCGGTAATGACCGGCTGCTCGGGGCGAGCATCCTGGACGCGATGAGCCACCAGGCCACATTCACGGGCCGATTCACCGAAGCCGCGAACCTTGCCCGCGCGGCACTGACCGGCACGCGCGGCATCGCCACTCCAACTCTTACGGCGCACTTTCACGCGATGGAGGCGCGGGCGCTTGCACGGCTGGGTGACGCGAAGTCTTGTGCACGCGCCCTATCTGCCAGCGTAAGCGAATTCGAACGAGCCAATCCGGAGGAGGACCGAAGAAGAAATCATGGAATATTTCATAACGGTAGTTGCGTAACTAAAGCTAGCCAAGCGGTTACTAGCCAACGCATGAAAAGACCCCATAGGCGAACCAGCCCCACCGGTCTCGATCAGCCCTTGGAAGGGCAGCCTCGGCTGCCGACCATGCATCAAACGCAGATCCGGAGTAGGCGTCTGTAGCGTCGGCTATCAAGTTCGAGAACATGAGTCGCTCTTGTTCGCTCAGCTTGTCAGCAGGGATATGGTGGGGGGACACAACGTGGAAGGCCCCATGCGTTATTAGCCTCGCCCCGCAGTCAACCGCGATGCTGTCGAAATCGACCGCAAAGTAATGTTCCTCGAGAGGAAATTGAAGGGCGGATCCTGCCTCTTGCCGTTCAAGGGCTGCCATGGTAGCGAAGATAGCACTAGCGGTGTTCGGTACTGCGAATATTGCTACGTCACTGCATACCCGAATGGTCTCAGAGACAATGCGCACCTGTATCTCATGAGGAAAATGTTCAAGAAGCCCGAGGGATGCACCCGTATCAATCGACCCGTCAGTAAAGGGCAGATTAAATGCACTTGCCCTCATCGGCGTGACAGTGGAGTTGTGGTCCGAGGCCAGAAGTGCAGCAAGCCGCAGGGCGGCCACCGAGACATCTAGAGCTAAATACTCCCTATAGGTGGGACTAATGTAATGCGAAAGCAATGCAGACCCGCATCCGACATCTACGACGATCTCAGGCGGCCGCGAAGTAAGTCCGTCTATTATCCTGGCCAACTGGCGATAAGTATAGGATCGTCCTGGCAGGTACTGGTCGTAACGAAGATGGCGACCTTTAGCGAGCACTTCGTACAGCGCTTGTTCGAGGGTCCAATATCGATCCAGTTCTTCGATTTCACTGTCAGTCGCTTTCGGCAGTCGGCTAAGGAGATATCGACTACGTGATTGGACATCTGAACGGGTGAGGGTTGCAGTTCCAAATTCGAATGTTTTTCGGACCATATAGAGGTTGTCCGGCACGTCGATTCCGACGCTGAAATACGGTGCAGTCGATTCGTCGGTCATACGGTAACCCAATCCATCCCCGCCGCAACAAAAAGTTGTTCATATGAAGGCAGACGGGCGAGTCCGTCTTCACCGTACGTAACAACCTCGTGGAACTGTACTGCGCCATGCGGATACTTGTCAGAGTGATCGCGCGCTTCATAGCTCCAGGGAGCCCCCGACAGCGGCAATTCTGTTGCACCATCAATGTACAACCGTTGTGAAGCTAGTTCGTGCACGCGGCGGTCGTTGAGGCTATTGACCCGTGTAGTCGGGAAGCAGTGACCTATGTTGTAACCATTCTGTGAGGCGGACCAGGCGATATTAGTAAGCCCGCGCTTATCAGACTCGTCAGCGTTCAACAAAAAAACGTCCAACGTCGTGGGAGCAGACATGTTTGAGAGTCTGCTCAATACAGCTTGGTTACGCTCCCATGCAGCGCGCACGGCGGATCGAATCACAGGATCATTTCCCATGTATACAGTACACCCTATGTCTCCCCATGCAACTATTCCATTTGACGTCAGCGACTGAGGTGACGCGTAGAAATACCCAAAGCCTTCCCACATGACGCTATCGGATGCCGCCTGCGTTCGTCCGCTATTAAAGGATGTACGTGATGGCTGGTCGGAAGTGTCGAAGGCTACGATGCATCCATTCTGACGAGATCCTGCCTCTTCGCCTGCCGGATACCAGTAGGAGGACAAATAATACTTGGTCATTTCCTCTTCAAGATACCTCACAGCTTGCAGCTCCGAGACGTTGTCCTCTTGCAACCGGACGACAACGCTCGCCAATGCTTCTAGCACGCGAGCACGAGTATCGTAGCAGCCGGAGAAATGTTCCTCGATAAGATCTGTCATTCGCGGCGCCCCGATCTCTCTCAGAGTGGCTTCATTCAGTATCACACCCAGCATAGTCTCATCATCGCTACGATGCCAGGCGGTAGATATATAGGTTCTTCGCTAGGTGGTCGTAGAACTCGGCGCATCTCCATAACTGCCCGGTAAGGCGCCCGGCGGGGAAATGGCTCTATGCCGCATATCGGGTGCCACCCAGGCACGTTCCGGCATGCTGCGGCGCAACTCCTTTAGACCGGCGCTTTCGCTAAAGAATACAAAATCAAGGCTGATGCGTCGCGCAATCAGGTCACGCGAAGTTTCACTCAAACCCCGTATTCCAGGCACAACGTCCAGTGCGACCCTAACCACTGAAGTGAGCCCTACGGTCACGAATCGCTCAGCGACCCGTGATACATTCGGTAGATGCTGGCGCATGAAGATGCCGATGCGTGTCCTCTGCCTGGTCATGTTTGGCCTAGTTCGTCTAAGATATGAGCAGATTTGATCCCAGTACGCAGCGGCCGAATCCCCTATGGCGTCCTCAAGAGCCATGCCTGCAGCGGCGGCGGGCGCTTCAAATACTTCTTGAAGCTTAAACAATTCGTCGCCATAACGTCGCAATTCTATAATTTCGTCGCCACTCAATGAAGCGATCAAGTCAGCACCAGGAGCATCTACTATACGCAATGCCTGCTCGGCGAGGGCCGGTTCGCTCAAGGCTCGATCTTCGACCCTTTTAGATTCGACTGTATTGCCAAGGAGCTCCTCGGGACTTCCAGATTGCGCATCCGGCCAATCGGAGCCGAGAAGACGGGCTCCCTGCCATCGGGCATAGGCAGCTTCGTCAAACATACCGTGGATCTGAACCAATGGGTCGCTCAGCGGCACACCAGCAACCTGCATCAACGAAAAGATGTTAGAGTGGGAAAACCACGGCATGCCCACGATCACCTCGTAATCATGAGCGAACTCCAGTCCGCGTTGCGTAACCATACGCCGCAATTGGCTGCCTTCGGTTCCAAATGAATCGCGCACCTGTTGCATGAAGCTAGCCTTTATGTTTCGGTACGAATATCGCAACAAGCGCGAAGTCTCGTTATTCAATAGTTTGTCAAGGTCGGTGACAAGAGTACGACGTATTTCCGATGAAGGTGCCACAACCCATGATGTACTGGCGTCCCGTTTCTCCCAACTTCGTACTAGGTCTTCAAGGCTGCTGGTAACAATAGTCTCGTCCGTTTGATACATGTACGTACCATCGCGAAGCCCCACAACGACAATCCCGTTGCGAATCAGGTCGGTGATTAGTGTGTAGAGGTTTAGTATATAATCGTGTCGGCGCGCATATGCTTCAAGAAGATGAGGGTTATCAGCAAGCTGCGTATCATGTACGTACAAGCGGCGGTTGAACAAGGCTCCAAGGATTAGCAGGCAGCGAAGTTGGGTCGCGGATCTTATGCCTGCCCATGAGGGTTCAAGCGCTGCAAATTGCGACGACGCGATGGTTTGAACTTGCGCCGTCTCGTGCCTCGGGTCGCTCATCATCGGGGTACTTCTAGGCCTAGCCTCAGAGGGAAGGGATTGTGGGCAGGCGAGCCACCCACTCATCTGGTACACGGTTGAGTTTAAATGTCGCAGGTCAGCGTCCTACATAGGAGGACGAAGCGCTATGAGTAGCCTGGAGAAATGGGGCCGATGCTAGGGAATCCATTCAGTCACACATGTGGTGACGCGGGACCGGGATTGCATTTTCCGAGCTAGCGCTTCGGTCGGGTCAAAGACTGCATGGTCAGTCGCCCGCGCCGTACGGATCTGCCTCGGAGGCTCTCACCTGACAAGCGGCGGCGCCCGCGCCGAGCACGCCAAGCGCGCCTATATGCTCCGCCTCGCCAAGAGGGCCGTAGCCCAACACCACGGAGATTAGGCATTAATGCCTGTCTGGCGTGTTACGAGTCTTGTGTGCCGTGTTTGCCTTGGAGTCCGGTTCTGTCTCTCGTGCGGGCATGGGCCGGGCCCGCGTGTCGCGGCGGGGGTGGCGCGCGGTTCCACGGGCCGCGGGTCCCGGCTGGCCGGCGGTCCTCCTTTCCTGTCGGCGGCTGGGGGTGCCGGGTCAGTAGAAGCCGGGGGCGAACACGGCGATCCGGGGGCGGGCGGTGGCGGTGGCCTTGGTCGATGCGGTGTGGGGGAATTTCGGCCTGGCCTTCTGCTTCCGCTCCGAGCGCCGGCGGCGGCCGGGGAGGTTGAGGGTGTGCAGGACGGCGCGGGCGGCGGAGTCGCTCGCGGCGGCGATCGCGGCCAGGGATGATGTGGCGGTGACCTGCGTGGTGGTCATGGAGCGGATCGCGTGGTGCCGGCCGGCGGTGAAGGATTCCTCGTCGGCGGTGACTTCTTTCCCGCTGCGACGGCGCAGGGCGCGGGCGGCGGCGTGCTCGCCGGCCAGGGCGGCGGCGCTGCTGGCGCGCACGAGCTGGGTCCCGGTCAGCCAGGCCCATGCCTCCTGGATGACCAGGCGGGGCTCGCCGGAGCGCAGGACCGGGCCCGAGGTGCGGTTCCCCGCGCCGGCGATCGTGGTCTTGTCCTGCCCGAATGTGGTCTCGGCCGCGCCCCGCCTGGTCAGGTAGGTGTCCCGGAGTGCCGCGGCGGGGGCGGCCTCGTGGTCGAGGAGGGTCGTGATGATCGTGCAGGTCTCCGAGATCTCTTTCCCGCCGCCAGGGGCGGGGAAGACGGCGTTGTGCTCGCAGGCCCGCACCGGCAGGCGCTCGGCCTTCCGGCCGGAGGGGGCGTTCAGCCAGGTCATGCGGGACCCGTCGCCCAGCCATCCCATATCCGGGCCCGGCTGGAAGGGCAGCGCGATCCCGGCCCTGGCGCGGGCGACGATGTGCCCGCCCGCGTCGAGGATCGCCGTGATCAGGTCATGACCGGGTAGGGTGGGCTGCCCGGCGAGGTCCCATGCCGTTGCAATGGGCCTTTTCCGGGCAGCCTCCCTCCAAACTCAGCGTGCCCCTTTTCGGCGGCACTGAGCTTTCCAGCGATTTATGCCGCGAGCTCGACCGCTCGTGTTTCCGAGTTTCGAGATGACCTGAGCATTCCCGGCTGATGCGGGTGACGGGACGTCGTCCGTGGCGTGGGTGATTCGCGTGTGACGGCTGGATAGGGCAGCATCAGCGGTGCTATCACACCACCGTTTGCCCGGAGTGTCCGCTGATGCTGCCTCCCGAGAGGCTACCCCTGCCCGCGCAGTGGCGGGACCTGCTGGAAGAGCTCGCGCCGGTGTTCGCGCGCCGTTCGACGCACCGCCTGTTCATGGCACTGGCGTGCGGGCTGATCCTCGCGGACCGGGGCACGGTGACCGGGATGGCGGCAGCGGCCGGGATCGGCCGGCAGTGGCGGCGGGCGTGCTGGTTCTTCGCATCTGCGAGATGGGACATCGACGCGCTCGGCCTGGCGGTTGCCCGGCTGATCGTGAAGTACCTGCTCAAAGAGGGTGATCCGCTGACCGTGGCGGTGGACGGCACCTTCTTCAGGAGATGGGGCCGGCACGTGGCCGAGGCGAGATGGGCCTATGACGGCGCCGCGCAGGGCGGGAGGAAGATCGCGTTCGGGAACACCTGGGTCATCGCCGCACTGGTCGTTCAGCTGCCGTGCTGCCCGTCCCCGGTGGCGCTGCCGGCGCTGTTCCGGCTGTGGCGCGGCAAGGGCACCGCCTCCCAGGTCCAGCTCGCCGCGCAGATGCTGGAAATCCTGGTGAAAGCGTTCCCCGAACGGGAGGTGCACGGCACCGGGGACGCCGCGTTCCACGGAGAATCCCTGGTCGTCAAGGGCGCGACCTGGACCACCCGGCTGCCCTCCAGCGCGGTGATCAGCGGCCCGAAGCCCCCGCCCACCGGACAGCGCGGCCGGCCGCGGGAGACAGGAGACCGGATCGGCACCTGCAAGGACGCCGCCGGCATAGCGGACTGGCAGGACGTGACCGTCCGGATCTACGGCAGGGAGCAGCGCGTGCAGGCCGCGGCCTGTTAGGCGACGTTCAGGATGTCCATGAAGGCGACGTTTATGGTGGCCGTGGGCAGGGTGAAGTTAGCCCCGCCTGGCGGGTGCCGGGCGGGGCTGGGGTGGACGCGGTGTCGCCGTGGTGGTCAGTCTGTCGCTGCGGTTTCCTCTGCGATGGCGGTGCGGGCGGCTTTCTCGTCGGCGATGGCCTTGTTCTCGGTGCAGGCGGCGAGCAGCGCGGTGACGGCGAGGCGGTTGATGGCGCGGGGCATGCCGCGGGCGTGGCCGTGGATGACGCGGACGGCGTCGTCGGAGAAGAGCGTGTCGGTCCGGCCTGCGTGGGCGAGGTGCGCCCGGATGTACCCGTCGGCCTCGGCCGGGGTGAGGGAGGGGACGGGGAAGGCGTACTTCAGCTGCACCCTCTGGTCGAACGCGGCCATGTCACCGACTCTCAGGCGGCGGCGGAGGGTCGGCTGGCCGATGAGCAGCACGGTCAGCGGTGAGCTGGAGTCGAGCCCGTGGCTGGTCATCATGCGGACGCTCTCCAGTTGCTCGCCGGTGAGCAGGTGAGATTCGTCGATGGCCAGGATCACGTGCCGGCCCCGCTCGTCGGTTTCGGCGGCGAGCGCCGCCTCGACCTGGGGAATGAGGCCGGCGGTGTAGAAGCAGGGTGCCTTGCCGAGGGCCTGGGCGACGGCACCGTGGATGCCCCGGACCCCGACCTGGGGGTTGGGCAGGTAGATGAGGGTGTTGCGGGAGGCGTCCAGGCCGTCGGCGGCGGCGCGCAGCGCGACCGTCTTCCCGGAGCCGACTTCTCCCGTCAGGACGCCGAGGCCGCGGGCGGAGATGAGCCAGCGCAGGCGGGCGACTGCTTCCTTGCAGGCGGCGGAGGAGAACAGGGCGGGGACGGGGATGTCCTTGGTGAACGGCATGCGGGTGAAGCCGTAGTGGGACTGCAGGTTCGGGATCATGAGCGTTCCTTCCCGCCGGCCCGCGCCCACCGGGCGCGGGCCGGCTCCGGGGTCTGGTTATCCGTTGGCGGCGGCGACGGCCGCGGTGACGAGGGCGATGTTGCGGCGGTCGAGGCTGCCGAGGCATTCCCGGAGGCTGACGGTGATGCCGGGCTCGGCGAGGCTGGCGGCGATGAGCAAGACGGCCCTCTCGGACGTGGAGCAGGGCAGGTGCCCGTTGTCCAGGGCCCAGACGGCGGCGTTCCAGCGGATGACGGCGAACGGCTGCCCGTCGGCGACCGAGGAGCCGGCGGCGATGATCCGCCGGAACGCGGGATCGTCCAGGAACCGGCCGTGGGCGATGATCAGGTCGGCGGCCGCGACATCGGCGAGCATCCCGGCGGCGGTGCTCCGGAGCAGGGCGGCGAGCCGCCCGGTGGCGAGGGTCTCGGCGTTCACGGCTCTTCCTTCCCGCCGTCCTGGCCCTGGCCGTCGTCCAGGGCCGACAGGCGGAGCCGGGCGGCCATGGCGGCGCTGTCGGCACCGGAGACGAGCCCGAGGTAGTCGGTGCCGGTCAGCTTCAGGGCCAGCGGGCCGTCTTCGTCCGGCGGGGCCTTGGGATGGGAATGCCGCCCGATGACCTGCGGGACGCCCTTTCCCGCCTTGCGGCCCTGCCAGTACACGTCGACCTCGGTCATGTCGGCCGGGTCGAAGACCAGCTCGACCTTCCGGCCGGCCAGGAACGGGTCGACGGAGTAGACGTTTCCTTCCAGCTCAACGGTCGCCGTCTTGCGGACCAGCCGGACCTCGCTCCAGGCGAACGCGTACCGGAGCCGCCCGGGGTCCGGCAGGGGCTGCGGGCCGGCCGCGTCCCAGCGGGCCCGCGGGGTTTCCCCCGTCTCGGAGGGGACCCGGCCGTGGTAAACGGTGCGGACCCACGCTTCGAGCAGCCGGTTGAGCTCTTCCAGCGACGACACTTTCCGGCGGGCGGGACGGTCCTCGTCACCGGTGACCTCGACCATGAACTGCTGCTGGATCGTTTCTATGACGCGCTCCACCTTCCCCCGGCCCATCGGGCGCCCCGGCTCGCTGTGGGTCAGCCTGGTGCCGAGCACGGCGCAGGTCCTCCGCAACGACTTGTCGGCATAACACGAGCCGTTATCACAGTAGAGAACCTGCGGGACGCCGCAGGTGGCGAGCGCGGAACGGAACACGCCGGCGAACCGGAACGCGTCCGGGCGGCGGACGAACCGGGCCGCGGGCAGGTAGCGGGACCTGTCGTCGATGATGACCGACAGGTGGCAGTCCCGGCCGCCGATCACGGGCCCGTTCATCAGGTCCGCGGTCCAGATCTCGTTCACCGCGCCGGCCTCGAACCGGCCGAACGCCTCCGGCGGCCGCCCGTCCGGGCGAGTGCCCAGCTCGCGGGCGGCAAACCACCGCTGCAGCGCCCGGTCTCCAGGCACCTGCGCCGGGCCCAGCCGGGCGATCAGGATCCGGCGGACCTGCGCCGCCGTCCGCTGCGGGTTCTCCATCTTCAGCCCGACCGCGAGGTCGACGACCTCCGCATCGGTACGCGGCGGGCACTGCCGCGGGTCGGGCACCAGGGCCTCGAACCCGCCGTCGCGGCGCGCGACGACCCACCGGTCCAGCGTCCGCCGCGATACCGGTACCTTCCCCTTCCCGTCCGGCCCCTCGTGCTCGCGGGACGCCAGGTCCCGCACCACCTGCCCGCGCTGCCGCGCCGTCAGGGCATGGTCCATCGCCGGCTCGACCAGCGTCCACCGCCACAGCGCGATCTCCTGCGCGCGCTGCCGGCGGGCCGCGGCCTCCCGGT
>DAHVAN010000476.1 GCA_027314595.1 Actinomycetota bacterium
CGCGCTGGCGGAAGACCCTGACCCGACGCCAGAACAGGCCCGCGAGATCATCGGCGGCAACCTCTGCCGCTGCACCGGCTACCAGAACATCGTGCAGGCTGTACTGCGGGCGGCCGAGCTCATCACGCAGACCAGGTGACCGCGGTGTTCGGCGAGCCGGTCAAGCGGGTCGAGGACGACAGGCTGCTCCGCGGCCAGGGCGCCTACCTCGACGATCTCGGGCATGATGCCCTCGCTGCCGCGTTCGTGCGCAGCCCGCACGCGCACGCGCGGATCACGTCCGTGGACCTGTCAGCGGCCAGGCGGGCGCCAGGAGTGCTCGCGGTGTTCTCCGGCACCGACCTCGCGGCCGAACAGGGCAGCCTGCCGTGCGCCTGGCCGGTCACTCCCGACATCGTGATACCGAACCACCCGCCGATGGCCGTCGACACGGTTCGCTATGGCGGGGAGATCGTCGCCGCGGTGGTCGCCAGGGACCGGTACGCGGCCGCGGACGCGCTCGAACTTGTCGACGTCACCTATGAGCCGCTCGAGCCGGTGCTCGACATGGAGGCCGCGCTCGCCGAGGGCTCTGTGAAGGTCCACGAGGCTGGCAACAAGTCGTTCACCTGGCCATTCGCGAACGGCGACATCGAGGCGGCCTTCCGCGACGCGCCCGTCGTGCTGGAGCGCACCTACCGGCAGCAGCGGCTGATCCCGTGCGCGATGGAGCCGCGGGCGGTGGTCTGCGCGCCGGTCGGCGACGAGTTCACGATGTGGACGGCCACCCAGATCCCGCACGTGCTGCGCGTGATGCTCGCCCTCGTCACCGGGATCGGAGAGCAGAACCTGCGGGTGATCGCGCCGGACGTCGGCGGCGGCTTCGGCTCCAAGCTCCAGGTGACCGCGGAAGAGGTGCTCGCGCTGCTGATCGCGCGGCGGCTCGGCCGGCCGGTCAAGTGGACCGAGTCGCGGTCCGAGGGCAACGTGGCCGTACACCACGGCAGGGACCAGCTTCAGCGGATCAGGATCGCCGCCGACGCCGACGGCCGGCTGCGCGGCCTCGACGTGGACCTGCTCGCGGACATGGGCGCCTACCTCATGCTGGTGACCCCGGGGGTTCCGCTGCTCGGGGCGTTCATGTACAACGCGATCTACAAGATGGACGCCTACCGGTTCAGCTGCACCGGGGTGTTCACGACCAAGACGCCCACCGACGCCTACCGCGGCGCCGGGCGGCCCGAGGCGACGTACGCCATCGAGCACATCATCGACGACCTGGCCGCTCACCTGGGCATGGATCCGCTCGAACTGCGGATGAGGAACTGGATAAAGCACGAGGAGTTCCCGTTCACGACGATCGCGGGGCTCACCTACGACTCGGGCAACTACGAGGCGGCGACGGCCGAGGCGCGCTCGCTGTTCCGCTACGACGAACTTCGCGCCGAGCAGGCCGAGCGCAACGCCGCGGGGGGCACGGTGCGGCTCGGCATCGGAGTCTCCACGTTCACCGAAATGTGCGGGCTCGCGCCGTCGCGCATCCTCGGCTCCCTCGCCTACGCCGCGGGCGGCTGGGAACACGCCTCGATCCGGATGCTGCCCACCGGCAAGGTCGAGGTGGTCACCGGGTCGAGCGCGCACGGCCAGGGACACGAGACCGCGTGGTCGCAGATCGTGGCGGACGAGCTCGGCGTGCCCTTCGAGGACATCCGGGTGCTGCACGGTGACACGCAGGTGTCGCCGAAGGGGATGGACACGTACGGCTCCCGCTCCCTCGTCGTCGGCGGCACCGCTCTGGTCTCCGCGTGCGGCAAGGTCCGGGACAAGGCCCGGATCATCGCGGCCGGAATGCTCGAGGTCGCGCCCGAGGACCTGGAGTGGGACGCCGGGCGGTGGGCGGTGCGCGGCGACCCGGACCAGGGCAAGACCATCGGGGAGATCGCCTTCGCGGCGTTCGCGGCGCACGCGCTGCCCGAAGGGGTGGAGCCGTCGCTGGACTCCGACGCGACATACGACCCGGACAACTTCTCCTTCCCGCACGGCACCCACCTGTGCGCGGCGGAGGTCGACACCGAGACAGGCGCGGTGAAGATCCGCTCCTACGTCGCGGTCGACGACGTGGGCGTGGTGGTGAACCCGCTGATCGTCGAGGGCCAGGTGCACGGCGGCATCGCGCAGGGCGTCGCGCAGGCGCTGTACGAGGAGGCGGCATACGACTCATCGGGCAACCTGGTGACGGCGACCCTCGCGGACTACCTGATGCCCTCGGCGGCGGACCTGCCGTCGTTCGTGACCTCCCGGACCAGCACGCCCTCCACGAGCAACCCGCTCGGCGTCAAGGGCGTCGGCGAGGCGGGCACGATCGCGTCCACCCCGGCCGTGGTGAACGCGATCGTCGATGCCCTCCGGCCGTTCGGGGTCGCCGACGTCCCCATGCCGTGCACCCCCGAGCGGGTGTGGCGCGCCATCGCGGAAGCCCGCGGCTCGGCTGACCCGGAAGGAGCGTCGGCATGATCCCGGCGAAGTTCGACTATGTTCGGCCCGGCTCCCTCGACGAGGCGGTGCGGGCGCTCGCGTCCGGCGGTGACGACGCCAAGGTGATCGCGGGCGGGCAGTCGCTGATGCCGCTGCTGCGGATGCGCCTGGCCCATCCGGAAAAGCTCGTCGACATCGGCGGGCTCGGCGAACTGCGCGGCGTACGCGACATCGGGCCCGCGCTCGAGATCGGCGCGCTGACCACGCACTACGAGGTCACCCGCGACTGGCTGATCAGGCAGCACTGCGGCCTGCTTGCCCAGGCCGCGGCCTTGATCGCCGACCCGGCGGTGCGGCACCGCGGCACGATCGGCGGCGGGCTCGCGCACGCCGACCCGGCCGGGGACCTGCCCGCGGTCATCACCGCGCTCGACGCGACGCTGGTGGCACGCGGGCCGTCAGGCACGCGGGAGATCAAGCCCGCCGACTTCTTCTCCGACTACCTCACGACCTCGCTCGAGCCGGGCGAGATCCTTACCGCGGTGCGGGTGCCCAAGCATGACGGCTGGGGCTACCGGTACGAGAAGTTCCACGTCACGGCGCAGGACTGGGCCGTCGTCGGGGTAGCCGCGGTCGCGCGGCGAGCCGACGGGCACGTGGCGCAGGCGCGGATCGCGCTCACCAACATGGGCTCGGTCCCGGTGCGCGCGCTGGCCGCGGAGGCCGCCGCGGCCGGCGCGCAGGCGTCGGCGGACAGCCTGGCGGCGGCGGCCGCGCTCGCCGACGAGGGCACAAGCCCGCCGAGCGACCTGCGGGGGAGCGCCGGCTACCGCCGGCATCTGGCCAGGGTCCTGACGGGCCGGGCGCTCGCCGCCGCGGCAGGCGCGTCCTGACGGGGTTCTCCTCACGGTGACCGGGGCTGGGAGCCCGCGTCCGCGGGCTCCCAGCCCCGGTCAC
>DAHVAN010000477.1 GCA_027314595.1 Actinomycetota bacterium
GAGTGCGCAGTCTCCCTCCGGCGGCCCCGGCGGCCCCGGCGGCCCCGGCACCGTGGCCGGCGCCGGTCGCGCGCTCCGCCAAGGCGCCGCACACCGCTCAGTACCGGGTGCCGCATTACGTAACGCACCACCTGCAGACCACTACCGGCACTCTGCGGAACTCTAAGCCACTATAAGGCGAGCGCAATATGAGGCAATAAACCGGATATTCCGAACGAGGGGTGGCGCCTGCCCGCGGCTCACGTGCCTGCCCCGCGGTGTCATGTCGTGGTTCAGATCGGCTGCGACCGCAGGAACTTGCCGAAGTGCGGCACGGTGAACGCGATGAGCCCCCGTTCCGAGCTGTAGATAAGGCCCTTCTTGATCAGCCCGTCCCTGGCCGGGGAGAGGCTGGACGGCTTTCGGCCGAGTTCGTCCGCGACGCTCGAGGTAGGCACAGGCTCGTCCCCGATCGCCGCCATCGCGCGCATGTACTCGCGTTCGGCCGGCGTCGCGCGCTCGTACCTGCTGCCGAAGAAGCCGACGGCGAGTTCGGCCTCCGCCTCGGGCGCGGCCACCGTGACGTCGGCCGCGGTGACCGGGCTGGCCGCGGCGATATCCCAGGTGACCTTGCCGTAGGCCTGGACGAAGTACGGATAGCCGTCGGCCGCCTCGTACAGCGCGTCGAGCGCATCCTGCTTGAAGATCACGTCTTCCCGCTCGGCCGGCGCGATCAGCGCCTGGTCGGCCGCTTCCCTGTCGAGCCGGTCGATGCGGGCGTACCTGAAGAGCCGTTCGGAGTAGCTCTTGCTCGCCGACAGCACGGAAGGCAGATGCGGCAGCCCCGCGCCGACGACGATGAGCGGCCCGCCGGCCTGCGAAAGCTCGTGGCACGCGGCGCACAGCGCCGAAACGTCGGGCGCCGGCACGTCCTGCATCTCGTCGACGAACAGCGCGATCCCGACGCCGAGGTCGGCCGCGACCGAAGCGGCGTCGGCGAACAGTTCGGTCAGGTCCACCTCGAGGTCGCCGGAATCGGCCCGGCCGCGCGCCGCCGGGACGTCGATGCCGAACTGCGCGGTGACCGATGTGCCCTTGGGCGCCTTGGGGTCGCGGAGCGCGAAGGCCTTGAGCACCCCGAGGAAGGCGTCGATCCGGTCGGGCGCGCGGTGCCTCGGCGCGAGTTCCCGCACGGCCATGTGCAGCGCGGCGGCCACCGGCCGCCGGATCGACTGGTCGGGGCGGGCCTCGAGCTTGCCGGTACCCCACAGCCGCTGCAGCGCCATCGACCGGAACGTGTTGAGCAGCACCGTCTTGCCGACGCCGCGCAGGCCGGTGAGCACCATGCTGCGTTCCGGACGGGCCCTGGCGACCCGCTCGAGCACGATCTCGAACTGGCTTATCTCCCGGTCGCGGCCGGCGAGCTCGGGCGGTCGCTGGCCGGCGCCGGGGGCATAGGGGTTTCGCACGGGATCCACGAATCGGACTCTATGGCCTGCTCTAGCGGCAACCGTAGATTTCCGTAGACAACCCTACGGCGTGTCGCGTGCCCGATCGGCTCAGGCCCCTGGCCGGGCCGCGGTGGCCTGGGCCGCGGTGGCCGGGTCAGCGGTATCCGGGTCCGCGGTGGCCTGGGCCGCGGTATCCGGGTCAGCGGTATCCGGGTCAGCGGTGGCCTGGTCCGCGGTGTCCGGGCTGCCGGGAGCGGCCAGGCGCGCGAGGTAGGCGTTATAGGCCGCGAGATGCTCGTCGTCGTCGATGCTCCTGCCGCCCATGCCGGCCTTGCCGCCCCTGCCGCGGTTGCCGCGGTTGCCGCGGTTGCCCGCGGCCCGGCCGGCCCCGGCCCCGGCCCCGGCCCGGCTGGCCTGTTCCTGTGCCTGTCCGGCCTGCCCCTGTTCCTGTGCCTGTCCGGCCTGCCCCGCTGCCGGGACGATGCCCTCGCTGAGCCGCTCGGCCATGGTCGCGCGGCGCGCGGACTCGAGCCAGCCCATGCCGCCCGACGGGCGGGTCTCCCGCGACCAGGCGAAGAACGTGACCATGATCAGGACGAACATGATCCCGGCGCCGCCGATCCACATCACCGCCCCGCCCAGGTGCACGTCCTCGAGCGCGGACGGCCCCCACGTCCGCGGCTTCAGCGGCTTGAACGGATCCGTGCCGTAGGAGTTGAGCACCACCCCGGTGAACGCGTCCACCGGCATGGCGATGAAGAGCAGGAACAGCCGCAGCGGGTAGGACACCTTCCAGCGGATCGGCTCCCGGCCGATCAGCGGCAGGAAGTACAGGTACCCGACCACGAGGTACAGCACATGCTCGGCGTCGTGTACCGCCGGGTAGGCCACCACCAGGTTCATGAAGCTCGTCAGGTGCGTGCCGACGATCGTCGCCGCGTAGGCCATCACGCCGAACGCGGGCCAGGTCAGCCAGGCCGCCGGCCAGGACCGCACCGTGCGCTTGACCCAGGTGTGCAGCGGGTTGCGGCTCGCGTGCATCAGCAGCGTCACCGGCTGCCCGAACACAAGCAGCGGCGGCGCGATCATGATCAGCATGAGGTGCTGGATCATGTGTACCCAGAAGAGCGTTTCGTCGTAGGTGCCGACGCCGCTTTCGGTGGCGAGCACCACGACGAGCAGCCCGCCGAAGAACGCGGCAGTCCGCGGCACTGGCCAGGGCCGCGCCGGATGACGCCGCCACACGCGCACGACGCCCCACAGGTACAGCCCGGCGAACAGCACGGTAACCGCCGTCACGACAGGTGCGAACTGCCACAGCGTGAACGCCCTGGCCCAGCCGAACGGCGGCAACCCCGAGCTTCCCATGCAGCCGAGATTACCTCTACACCGCGTCGTAGTGACGCGCCGCTGTCCTTAGCCGGCAGGCTTCGGCAAGCCGCAGGTGACCGTGGGGTCCAGGCCGACGTAGTTCAGCGCGCCTGCCGCTATCGTCACGGCGATGGTCGCGCCCGTGGTGCAACCCAGGTTGTTGCTGCTGCTGAAATACCCACGCTGACCTGCCGCGGCGGCTCCTATGATCAGCCAGATGAACAGGATCAGCGTTCCTCTGGACATGCCTCCTCCGCCGGGTCGCAGGAAATGCGCGTTTGTGGCCTAGCTGCGATGATAACCCTTCATACCCCGTTTGACGCATTTTGAGCATCCGCCACGCCGCGACTACTCCTGCACAATGAAGTAGAGCCAGGAACTGCCGCCGCTCAGGTTCGTCTGGTCCGTCGCGCTCGGCAGGTAGCCGGCCCGGACACGGTAGTGATAGCCGATGTCGGCCTGGGCCAGCCCGAAGGGCTGGACGGCCCGGCTTGACCTGCTCAGGCCCACGCAGGGCGAGATCACGTTGGGGTGCCAGGCGCCCTGGTAGTACTCCTGCACCTCGAACTTGACGCACTCCCCGCGCTTGTCGGGGGCCACGGCCGCGGCGGCGTCCAGCAGGGCGTTGACGCGGAACAGCCGGTACAGGACGCCGCCGAGGCGCCTGCTTGCGTAGTAGCCGCCGACGGACCCCAGCACCCGCGCGCGGACATAGACCGAACTGGTCACGGTCTCGGGCAGGTATTGCGAGTCGCCGCTGAACACCGCGCTGAACCTCGTGCTGTGCGGCGCCCGGTAGGTGACCGTCAGCTCACCGCGGGAGTTCACCGCGCCGGCCTTGAGCAGTCGCCTTTCCTTGCTGCCGAACCACTGCGCGTAGATCGAGACCGTGCGGTTCGTGTGAGTCGTTCCCAGGTCCGCGGTGACGTGGATGGTGGGCTCGTAGGTGAAGGTCGTGCCGCCGGTGGTCAGGGCCAGCGACGTCGGGGCGCGGACGATGGCGGTGTCAGGGGTGGTGATCGCGGCGCGGACGGTGCCCGCGGCGATCGCCGGCAGCGACAGCGCGCATACCGCGGCCGAGACCAGGAGCCTTCTGTTGCGGCGCACGGGTACTCCAGGGCGAAAGGCTTATGCGAGCCATAGTAGCGGTGCCCCGGCAAGCCGGCATCGCCCGCAGCAGGCAAGCAGTCGCTTGTTTCACCCGCGTTCGGGCCGCCGCGAACGCGGGCTGACAGGCGTTACTCCTCGGCCAGCAGGCGAGCGGCCGGGACAGCGCGCAGGGACTGGGCCGATGCCACGGCGGCAAGGGTCGTGACGAGCAGTCCAGCGGCGACCGTGATCCCCGCGATCACGTAGAGGACGCCGGGAAGCTGGCCCGCGAACCGGCTTGCGGCGACCAGTCCCGCCGCCGCGCCGGTGAGGGCGCCAGCCAGGCCTATGATCACGCCCTCCGTGACAACGAGCCTGGCCAGTACGCCCTCGCGCCAGCCGAACGTGCGGATGGCCGCGATTTCGGCCGCCCGTTCTGTGATGCCGATGGACACCGCGTCGGCGATAGAGAGCACCCCGAGCGCGATCGTCGCGCCTGCCGCCACGTAGTCGACGCCGCGTACCTGAACGGCGACCGCGTCGCCGAGCAGAGTGCCGATGACGTCGCCGCGGAACGCGACCGTGACCGCCGTCAGGATCGTGACCGCGGCGATGCCGATGGCGAGGCTGACGGCCCCGAGCAGCGCCCGGCCCGGTGTGCGGGCCACGTTGGAGACCGCCAGCCCGGTGACGCCGCGCGGAGCGCGGCGCCGCCGGACCGCGAGAACCGGCGGGCGGACCACCGCTGCCGGCTGGGCCCGCGACGCCTGCCAGGCGGGGACGATCCCGGCGAGCAATGCCACGGCGATGGCGGCCGGCACGGCCAGCGCCGCCCGCGCGGGAGAGGCGTGCAGCCCGAGCGCCGCCGACAGCGGCAGCGCGATGGCCGCGCCAAGGACGCCGGTCGCCAGCCCGATCGCCGCGAGTTCACCGAGCACGCTGGCGAACAGCCGTGGCCCGGTCCAGCCGAGGCAGGCGAGCACGCCAAGCTCGCGCCGCCTGCCCCGGACCGCGGCCGACGCCGAGCTCGCGGTGAACAGCACGCAGACGACCAGGATCAGGGCGAACAGCGCGACGCTCTCCCGGTCGACCGCCGTGAGGATGGTCAGCGCGACGCCCTTCTTCACCCAGTTCTCGGTCAGCGTCAGGGCCGGCTGGCCGAACCTTCCGGCGGGCAGGCCGATGGTCCGCGGTGCCGGCGAGGCCCCGGCCACGATGTCGACCGTCAGCCCGGTCTTGTCGGTTATCTGCTGCGCGACCTCCCTGATCCGCGCCAGCGACAGGGCGTCGGGGCCGGTGACGCCCGCTACCCGGACCCTGATCACGCTGATCGGGTCGCTGGCAGGCAGGCCGGTGCCGTACTGGTTGTTGTTCTCCAGCGCCGGCAGCGCCGACAGCGTGGTGATGAGGTCCACCGGCTGGCTGACGAACCCGCCGAGGTTCTGGTTCGGCAGCAGGTCACCGCCGCCGAGCGCGGCGCTGGTGACGGGATTGCCCGGCGCGGCCGTCACCGGCTTGTAGATGCCGAGCGGCACCCGGGAGAGCGGGGAGAACGACTCGATCCTGGACGGGTCGAAGACGCCGACGAGTCGCGGTGCGGCCCACTGCGGACGGTTTCTGTACACGTCGGTCTGAGAGGAGTGGACGGTCAGCTTCCGGTACTGGGTATCCGCGTTGTCCATGGAGACGACAGGGATGGGACCCGTGTACCAGACGGACGCCGGATTGGCGACCGGGACCGCCGTGAGCGCCCCGTCGGCGGCCTTCCGGTAGCCGACCTGGCCGACGGTCCAGTATCCGGAGACGGGAGCGGCATAGAGCTGCTTGCCCAGATTCTCCAGGCCCGAGAGCATCTCGCTGTAGGCCTGCTGCGCGGTGGTCTTTTCAGTGGCAACGGTTTTCCCTGGCGCGCTCGCCTCCCGCGTCATCCATCCCGTGGTCATGTTTGGCGCTGTGCCCGGTGACGCCAGGGCCTGCAGTTGCGTCTGCGCGTACTCACCCACGCCGCTGGCGGACGCGGCCAGCACCGGGAAGGTGGTCGCCGCGCCCCCGGTGGACATGTCGCCCGCGTTCTCCGTCAGGTAGCGACCGGAGGTCAGTGCCTTGTTGAGGCCGTCGAGCTTCGACTCCGCCGCCGGGTCGACGGCCGCGATCAGCACCGGGATCACCCAGTCGGCCTGGTACTCGGCGGGCCCGGACGTGGGGTAGTCGAGCGAGCCGAGGCCGGATCCGTCCGACTTCGACCAGCACCCGGCTTGGGACTGCACGGCCGGCCCGAACGGGTTTTCCCCGGGGGAGCTGGCCGTGCCTAGCTCGCAGACCTGCGTGCTCCCGTGGCCCGGCACCTCCTGCAGGATCGCGCCGGTGTTGTTGTCGAATCCCAGCTTGTCCGGTGTCACGTAGACATAGGACGGCGGCTGCGGGATGCGGTCGGTTCCGTTGGCGCTGACCCAGGTGGTGGTGACCCGGTAGAGCTGGGCGCCGGCCTTGGCGTAGTCGGCCGCGGGAACGGGGAAAGTGATCGGGATACTCAGCAGGGTGTAGCCGACCATCGCGACGGGAGCGGCCACCGAGACTCCCGGGATGGCGGCGATCTCGTGATACTGGCGCATCGAGATGCCGCCGAAGATCCCGGACAGGAAGTTCGGCTGCACGCTGCCGGTCTGCGCCTCGAGCGCCGATTTCGCCCCCTTCGGCCTGACCAGGATGTCGTACGAAGGGACGAAGTTCGCGGTGACCGTGCCGACCGTCCGCAGCTGCGAGGTGCGGGACGCGGCGGTCAGCACGGTGAACGCGGTGGTGGCGAGCAGCATCCCGGCGAGCAGGGCGATCAGCCGTGCCGGACGGAACCGCAATTGTGACCAGGCGAGCCTTCTCATCGGTCAGCCTCCGTCAGCCGAGTTGCCCGACGCGCCGGATCGTGTCCTCGGCTGGATACTCCCCCGTCAGGTCGACGTCATCGACGACGGCACCGTCACGCAGCCGGATTATCCGTTCGCACTGGGCGGCCACCTGCGGATCGTGGGTGGCCAGCAGCACGGTCATCGGATGCCGGCGCCGGACCTCGGCGAGCAGCCGCAGGATCTCGGCCGCGGTGGCGGAGTCCAGGTTGCCGGTCGGCTCGTCGGCGAGCAGCACCGCCGGGTCGTTCACCAGCGCCCTGGCGATCGCGACACGCTGCTGTTCACCGCCGGAGAGCTTGCCCGGCAGCGCCTGTTCCCGTCCGGCGAGCCCGACCGCCGCGAGCAGTTCGCGGGCGCGTTCGCGCTTGTCGAAGGAGGTCCGGTACGGCAGCACGGGAGCGATGACGTTGTCCAGCGCGGTCAGCGCAGGGAGCAGGTGGTAGCGCTGGAACACGAAGCCGACGGTGCGCCGGTAGGCGGCGAGGGCACCGCCGCGCAGCGCGGCCACCTCAGACCCGGCCACGGTGATCGTGCCGGAGTCCGGCTTCTCCATCGCCCCGATCAGGTGCAGCAGGGTGGACTTGCCGGAACCGGACGCGCCGGTCAGCGCCACGGCGCTGCTTGCCGCGAGTGTCAGCGTGACGTCATCGACGGCCTTGACCCGATCCTCGCTGCTGACGCCGTAGGTCTTGCCCACGCTGCGCAGTTCGATCTCAGCCACCCGCTGTCCTTACCTAGTGACAATGTAGCGTTACCTAGGGACAATATAGGAACGCCCTCCCGTGCTGACCAGTCGTGGCGCGGCGATGAGATGATTTCGTTACCGATCGCAGGTTGGAGCGCAAGAAACGTCATGCCGGCGGCCACCCGCGGCGGTGACCGGGCGACGCCGGCTGCGGACAGGTTAGCCTCGTCTTGTGGCTGACTTCATCGGCGCCGATCTGCGCGGCTCCAGGTTTGAGCGCGCCGACCTGAGCCGTGCGCGACTGCATGCGGTCGACCTGACCGGCGCCTCGTTCCGTGGCGTCGACCTGAGCGGGGTCGTGATGCGCGGCGTCGACCTGAGCGGCACCGACATTTACGGCGAGATCGAGAACGTGACGATCAACGGCGTGGACATCGGACCCCTGATCGACGCCGAGCTCAACAGGCGGTATCCGGAGCGGGCCAAGATGCGCCCGGCTGACCCTGCCGGCTTCCGCGAGGCCTGGGACACCCTCGAACGCCTCTGGGACGGGACCGTCCAGCGGGCCCGCGGCATGGCGGCCGAGAAGCTGCACGACTCTGTCGACGGCGAGTGGTCGTTCATCGAGACACTGCGCCACCTGGTGTTCGCCACCGACGCCTGGATCAGGCGCGCGATTCTCGGTGACCCGTCGCCGTGGGATCCGCTGGACCTGCCGTGGGACGAGATGCCCGACACGCCGGGCGTGCCCCGCGACCGCCAGGCGCGGCCCTCACTCGACGCCGTCCTCGAATTGCGCCGCGACCGGATGTCGACCGTGCGCCAGGTCATCGATGGCCTGACCGCCGCGTCGCTGGACGGCCGCACCGAGCCGGTCGAAGGCCCCGGCTGGCCGCGGCCCCGCAGCTACCCGGTGCACCGGTGCCTGCTCACGATCCTCAACGAGGAGTGGGAGCACCGTCTGTACGCCGAGCGAGACCTCGATGCACTGCAGGCGCGCGGCACTCCAGGCGGCTGAGGGCGGCCTCGGCGACAGGATCTACTGCTTCTCGCTCACCGGCCTGCCGCGGAAGCTGGACTTCTGCCGACAGCGGCGGCTCGGGCGACCGGCGCCCATCTGACAGCAGCCAGGCTCGCGCCTGACCCGCGGGAGTCGCGTAAGCCACGGGCACGCGTGCCGGATCGTCCCACGGCCGGACGATGTAGCCCCTCGCCTCGTCGGCGGGGTCACCGGCGGACAGCATCCGCTCACCGCATTCGGCCAGCACCGTGATCAGGTTTTCCGGGGAGGCGTCTGCCTCCGGGCTCCCAGGCTTGCGCATGTGGATGCGGTAAGGCTGCCCGAGGACACAACGGTTGCAGCACACGCAGGAGAAGTCGTCGCGTGCCAGCACGAGCCGCCGGACCGCCCACGGCAGCTCGCCGGGCCGGCACCCGGCGAACAGGTATCCCGTGCGGGCATATCGCGGCAATTCATCGTGGGCTGGTGTCATACGGCAGACCCTGGCACAAGCCAGTCCACGCTCCGTGGATCACGGTTAATCCGGAGAGTCTAAGAATTGTCATGACATGTTCAGATATCCACGCCGGACAACCCCATCCTCATCAGCTGGTGGAGTTGCTGGGTCACCCGATCGTGCCAGCGAGCGGCGGAGAACATGTGCAGCCAGCCGTCGGCGTCGGCTTGGAAGAGCTCGTCGCGGATGGACGGGTCGGCGCCTCGCTCCAGGAGCAGGCGGACCACCTCGGGCTGGCTGTGCATGATTGCCCAGTGCAGGCCGGTCCGCCCGAGGTAGGGCGCGACGTCGGGGTTCAGGCCGCGGTCAAGGAACCAGCGCACGACCTCGGTCCGGCCGTGCTGGCAGGCGTGGACGAACGCCTCGGGAATCCGTGTTCCTGGGCGAGCACGAACTGGGCGTCGCTGAGCAGGAACCGCCCGGCGGCCCGGCCGCCCGGCACGTCGGCCACCCGGACCCGGGCGGCCGCATCGCCGGCCGCGAAGGCACGCTGCAGGTGCCTGGCCTGCTTGCGGTAGTACTCCAGGTCTGGATGGTCCGGCAGCTCGAAATGACGATCGGACACCGCAATCTCCTTCGCCGCCGAGGTCCGCTTTGCCCGGCCGGAAAGAGGCTGGTCGTGTCCGGTGCGCTGACGTTGCCGATCGAGGTGGGAAAATCCCTGCCCGCGGACTGGCAGCGCCCTCGCACGCTCCATTCATGCTAAGGGCTTGCCGGAAAATAACCCGTAGGTTCCGTGTTTCGGGCATGCTGCTGTGGTATGGGCGGCATGGAGGAGACGGGACAAGTCCTGGCGGCGAAGTTCGCGGTGATCTTCCCGCACCTGGACGAGCGGCAGCGTCGGCTGCTGATGGGCGCGGAGGCCACGACGCTGGGACATGGCGGGATCCGGCTGGTGGCACGGGCTGCCGGGGTCCGCGAGGGCACGGTATCGCTGGGAGTCGATGAGCTGGACTCGGGATCTGAGCCGCTGGGCCGGGTGCGGCGGCCGGGCGGGGGCCGCAAGCGGGCCGCTGACCTGGACCCGGGCCTTCTGCCTGCGCTGCTGGCCCTGGTGGAGCCGGACGAGCGGGGCGACCCGGTGTCGCCGCTGCGGTGGACGGTGAAGTCGACCCGGCGCCTGGCGGCCGAGCTGTCCGCCCAGGGGCATAAGGTGTCCGCCGACACGGTCGCCGGGCTGCTGCGGGCCGAGGGGTTCAGCCTGCAGGCGAACGCGAAGACCGTCGAGGGGAAGCAGCACCCGGACCGGGATGCGCAGTTCCGGTACATCAGCGAGCAGGCCGGCGCCTTCCAGGGCGCTGGCGACCCGGTGATCAGCGTGGACGCCAAGAAGAAGGAGCTCGTCGGGGAGTTCAGCAACGCCGGCCGGCAGTGGAGGCCCAAGGGCCAGCCGACGGCCACGCTGGTGCATGACTTCCCCGAGGACGGCGCCGGCAAGGCGGTGCCCTACGGCATCTACGACATCGCCGCGAACGCGGGCTGGGTTAATGTGGGCACCGACCACGACACCGCCGCCTTCGCCGCGGAGTCGGTCCGCCGCTGGTGGAACGCGGCAGGCCGCCGTGACTACCCGCAGGCCAGGCGGCTGCTGATCACCGCCGACGCCGGCGGCTCCAACAGCTGCCGGACCCGGGTATGGAAGGCCGAGGTGGCCGCCCTCGCCGTCGAGACCGGGCTGGAGATCACTGTCTGCCACTTCCCGCCTGGCACGCAATGCCGTTGCTTGTCATGTGCGAAGTACCGCGGGGTGGAGCGTGAGCACCTTGGCCGTCACCCGGCGGGTCGGGCGGCGGGCCTGGCCTGCCTTGCGGAAGGAGTACTTCGAGGCCGGGCGCTTCAGGCACCG
>DAHVAN010000482.1 GCA_027314595.1 Actinomycetota bacterium
GTGGCGCTTGCGCGGCGCCGCGGCCCCAGCGCTTGCGCGGCGCGGCGGCGCGGCGGGCCCAGCCTCACCCGCCCCAGCAGCCACTCGCGCCGAGGCACTTCGACGATGGTGGATCGGGTGTGACCCCCTGGGGTCACAACCGATCCACCATCGTCGTCACAGGCCGCTGGGCCAGGTGATCGACTCGGGTCCGACCAGCGGGGTGCCGACCTCGACCTGGATCTGCGCGTGCGCGGCGAGCGGGACGTCCCTCGGGTTCCCCTCGAACACCTTCCCGTCGTAGATCACGGTGACGTGCCCCTTCGCCGGACCGGCCTGGTCCGGCCCGAGCGGCTGTCCCCACTCGTCGAAGAACTCGCCGAGCGTGTACGTGCGCTGCACCGGCGACTCGATGTGCACGACCCCGTCGGCGGCGTGCGTGTGCAGCCAGTAGAAGCAGGTGCCCTGGACGACGAACGGGCCGTCGGGGGTCTGCTGCGCGACCGCGCCGGGGATTCCGATCGACGCGGGCACCTGGCGCGGCGTGCCGTTCACGAAGATCGTCCGGTGCGCGTGGATGTGGAAGAGCGTCTGCTCGCTGGTGTCGCAGCTGATCCCGTCGACGGTCTGCCCGGTGGCCTTGGTCGCGGTGCCGGCCAGCGGCGCCGCGTTCGGGATGGGCACGCCTTCCGGGCCCATCGCGCCCGGGGCGGGCGGCGGCCGCAGGGCGCCGAGCGTGCTCAGCGCGGCGAGGGCGGGCGCGCTCGCACCGCCCGAGGCGCCCGAGGCGCTGGGCGTGCCCGAGGCGCTGGGCGTGCCCGAGGTGCTGGGCGTGGTTGAGGCGCCCGGCCTGCCCGACGGGCCGCCGGCCAGCGCGACGGAGACGCCGGCCACGGCCCCGGCCACGACCACTACCCCCGCGATGACGGCCAGCCACAGCCGCCGCTTCTGGCGCGCCTGTGCCGCCCTGGCCACCTCGATCGCGCGCCGCCTGCTCTCCCGCGAGCCGCCCGGCCCCTGCGATCCCTGCTTGGACACCGCCCACCGTCCCATCTACTATCTACGTACGTAGATAGTAGCAACGGGTTTGTCCGCGGGCGATCTATTCGCGGCAGGGGAGGGCGGTGCAGGGCTTCGGCGACCTGGAGGCGGAGGTCATGGCCCGGGTGTGGGACCACGACGCCCCGGTGACCGTGCGCGAATTGCTCGACGAGCTGCGCAGGGAGCGGGCCATCGCCTACACCACGGTCATGTCAACGATGGACAACCTGCACCGCAAGGGCTTGCTCAACCGGGACAAGGACGGCAAGGCGTACCGCTACACCGCGGTGGCCAGCCGCGAGGAGCACAGCGCGCGGCTGATGCGCGAGGCCATGGCCGAGGCAGGCGACACCGAAGCGGTGCTCAGCCACTTCGTCGCCCAGATGGACGGCGAGGAGTCGCAGCTGCTCGGCGCCGTGCTGCGCAGGCTCACCGGCGGTGAGCCCGCGTGACCGCGGGCCCTGGGCGAGCGTGCGGCGCTCTCAGCGGCGGCCAGTCCGCGGCGGCCTCCTCGGTGGCCCGGTAGTTCTTATTAGGCCGAACCGGGCAACGTCGCGGGCTAGGTGGCCGGACTATCCCCGGACCCCCGCCCCCCGGACCCCCGCCCGGCCCCCGGCCCCTGCCCCGGCAGGGCCCGGCAGCGCGGCTAGCGGTCATGGCGCGGACAGCACCAGCCGGCGGCCGGAGTTCCGGTATCCGGCGCGCTCGAAGGCCGCGGCCATCGGCTGATTGGCCAGGTCAGTGTCCGCGTGGACGGTGTCCGCACCCGCATCGGCCACGAGCACCCGGGTGATCTCGGCCACGATGTCG
Organism: Actinomycetota bacterium; assembly: GCA_027314595.1. Classification (GTDB taxonomy): domain Bacteria; phylum Actinomycetota; class Actinomycetes; order Streptosporangiales; family Streptosporangiaceae; genus Trebonia. Next base: position 1,831 of record DAHVAN010000482.1, read on the forward strand.
TCCACGAAGCCGCGCCCCCGGTGCTCGGGCACCACCCCCAGGTACCCGACGACGGGAACCGCGAGGTTGCGGGACGGAACGCCGAACCCGACCGCCTCGCCCCCGGCGGTTTCTGCGACCCGCCACCATGCGCGGTCACCCCACATCTTGTCCCGGTAGAACGCCACGTCGAGCCGGGCCTGCGCCGCGGTGCCGACCGCCTCCGCGGTCCTGCGCGACGTAGCGTCCAGGCTGCCCGCGAGCACCCGCCGGAACAGTCCCGCGAACACCCCATCATCGGGCTCGGCGCGGAACCTGAGCTGGCCCGGCCCTTGCGGCACGCCCGCGGCCCGCGTCCACTCGAACCGCAGCCGCTCGAGTTCGTCGGTCAGCCCCGCGCGAAGCGCGGCGTCCCACCGCCAGCTCAGCGCGGCCACCACGTCGCGCCGGCCGCGCCAGTCGCCCGGCAGGATCACGTGGAAGTCCGGTGTCGCGTCCCCGAAAACCCCGAGCGTCCCCGCCGCACCGATCGCCCCGGCGTCCGCGAACGCCCCGGGCGTCCCGAGCCCCCCGGCCCGCGCGAACGCCTGGCGCGCCGCTGCTATCAGCGCCCCGCCGACCGCCGCGCGCTCGTCCCCGCCCAGCGAGCCGTCCGTAAAGAGCCCGTCGAGCGTGCCGGGCGCGGCTTCTCCGGGCCGCCCCCACCAGATCCCGGCCGCGAGCACTCGACCGCCGCCCCTGCTGCCGTCCCGCGCGATCCAGGTCCACTCCGGCCGATACTCACCCCTGCGGACCCCGGCCTGGTAGTCCGCGACGGTCATGGCGCTGGCCGGATCGGGCACCACAAACGGCGCCAGGTCCACCAGGTCGGCGGCGATGGCGGCACGGAAGATCACGAATGGCTCCTGCCCGTTCGGAAGTCACGGCGTATCCTAGTTTGCGGGTGAGTCGGCCGGGCGGTCGCGCCGGGCTTCGGGCCCGGTGAGGAAGGTCCGGGCTCCACACGGCAGGGTGGTCGGTAATGCCGACCCGGGGTGACCCGCGGGATAGTGCCACAGAAAGCAGACCGCCCCGCGTCGCGGGGTAAGGGTGAAACGGTGGTGTAAGAGACCACCAGCGCCACAGGTGACTGTGGCGGCTTGGTAAACCCCACCCGGAGCAAGGTCAAAAGGGCCTGTGCCGCAAGGCACGGGCCTGCGCGAGCGTTCGAGGGCTGCCCGCCCGATGCTCGCGGGTAGACCGCACGAGGCTGCCGGCAACGGCAGTCCCAGATGGATGACCGCCGCCCCGCGCAAGCGGGCGTACAGAACCCGGCCTACAGGCCGACTCACCCCCTCATATCCCGCTGACCTGCGGCGGAGCACTGGCCAGTCGCTCCGCCAGCGCTCCGATGAGCGCCCTTGCGTGAGCGCGCTTCATACCCCTACCGCACCCACGCGCGTCCGGCAGGGGGCTGCCCCCCACCGTGACGGAAAGAGGGCCGCCGTGCCATGGCCGGCAGAGGCGGCTCTAGGAGAAACCCTCCACTAGGAGGCCGTTTTGCCGTCCAGGGCCGACCTGCTCGATGCCCACCGTGGTCCGCGATGGCCAGATCGTCGATGACGAGCCGTCGCCCAAGTCCCTGGCGCCATTTCGCGTCGTCCACGTCGTCCGGGTGGTAGTGCAGCCCGCTATCACCTCGTTCCGCTCCCAGCTGGTCACGCCAACGGAGCCGCGCACAGCGATATTGACGGAAGGATCGATTCCGCAGGACGGGAGCCTGGTCGAGGTCCGCGGGTAGCGCTGGGTGGTGAGTGACAGCTCGCCGGGCAGCGACGGCAGCACGCTGCTCACCCTGCAGAGCGTGGAGGACGGCCGGTACGGTGAGAGCCTTCCGGTCATCTGGGAGGTCGAGCCTGGTCGGCGAATTCTCCCAGCAGGCTCGCTGCCCGAAGTCACCCCAACGGGCTTTGACCCGCCCGAGCGCCTCGCCGCGTTCCCGGACGCGGTCGGCTGGTCCGCAGTCACGTCCGCCGATGTGAAGACGCTGCAGGCGCCGCTGCGTTCAGGTGTGACGGTGGAGGAGTACCAGCTCGAGCCGGCCGCCCGTGCGATTGAGCCGCCGGGTGAACTTGCTGCTAGCCGACGACGATCGTCTCGCTGTCCTGGCTGCGCGGCGCCAAGGCCGAGCGGCTGCTGCACGAGGTGATCGAGGGCGAAAACGACGACAATCGCCCGTTCGACCTGCTGATTCTCGACGAGGCCCACCACGTGGCGCCAGCCGCGCCGAAGCAGCGGTACGCGGTCGACTCCCAGCAGACCAAGCTGATCCGCTGGCTCGCGCCGCACTTCGAGCACC
>DAHVAN010000010.1 GCA_027314595.1 Actinomycetota bacterium
CCTCGTACGCCGACATCGCCGCGCGGGACAACTCGCGGAACTCCGGCTACCAGCAGCTCGCCAACGTGGTGATCCTGGTCAGCCTGGTGATCGCCGGGTGCACGCTGGCGGCGGGCATCGCGGCGGGGCTCGCGGAGCGCAGGCGGCCGTTCAGCCTGCTGCGGCTCACCGGCGCGCGGCTGTCCACGCTACGCGGCGTCGTCGCGCTGGAGGGCGCGGTCCCGCTGCTGACGGTGGCGGTCGTGGCGATCGGGACGGGCTTCGGCGCCGCCGCGATGTACGCGACGGAGGCGCAGAACCGCCCGATGGTCGCGCCGGGCCTGGCGTACTACCTGCTGAGCGCCGGCGGCATCATCGTGTCCCTGGCGATCATCGCGGCGACGTTCCCGATCCTGACCCGCATCACGGGCCCGGAGGCGGCCAGAAACGACTAACGGCAAGGCCGGAAGCTGACCGTCCCAGCCAGGTTGCAGTCGTTCATCATCCCGAACGAGCGGTGCTGGCTCCCTCGCATCCGATGTGTCGCGAGCAACCCAGCCCCAGCCGCAGCCCCAGCCGCAGCCCCAGCCGCAGCTGCAGTCCCAGCCCCAGCCGCAGCCCCAGCCCCAGCCGCTGGCCTCGGCCCGGCGCGGGGCGCGGGGCGCGGGGTCAGGCGGTTGCCGAGCAGGAGGCCGCGCCGACGGTGACCGTGATGGCCTCGCCGGGCGAGGCGTGCCATAGCGTGATGGTCGCCGAGCCGGTGCTGCCGGTGCGCTCGTGCCAGGTGTCGCCCGCGTCGGAGGCGGTCGCTTCCTGGCCTGGCTCGTCCGAGGTGATGCGCACGTCGTAGTCCCCGCTGTAGCCGTCGTTCGCGGGGGAGGCGGTCGCGGTGCACCAGGCGTTCCGGGGTGCCGGCGAGGGGGGCGGGCCGGGCGTTGCCGGCGTGGTCCCCGCCCCGGCGGCCAGGATCATGATGGACCACACCGGGTGGATCTCCATCCACCCGTGGTCGGCGTCCAGAACGTAGGGCCCGGTCACCGACACGGTCGCGCCCAGCGGCGGGGTGACCAGGCCGGCTCCGGTGCAGATCCCATAGTCGTAGCTGCCGTGCGATGGCCGGGGCGGCTGCCCGGGCGTGCAGCCGGGCTGGTCGGCCGGGACGATCTCGGTGACGAGCTGCCCGTCCTGGTGCGCGTAGTTGGCCTGGTTGAGCAGGCCGGCCTCGCTGGGCGGCAGCGCCAGGTCCACATGGACGTCGCCGTCGTCCTCGCGGACCACGTAGGCGACCGTCCCGGTGACGGTCATGCACGCGCTGCGCACCACGAGCCGGTACGGGTGGTAGACGTTTGCCAGCGGGTCACCGCCGCGGCACCGGCCGTGCGGGCCGGCCGCCGGCCGGCCGGTCGGCGGCCTGGCGGGGGCGGCGGTCCTGGTCGCTGCCGGCCTGGCGGCGGGAGACGTCGCTGACGTCTGGCTGGCCGCCGTGGAAGCGGCCGGCTGGCTGGGCGTGCTCGCGGCGTTTCCCGCGCCGGCCGCGCACCCGGCAGCGACAAGCGCGACACCAACGGCGGACATGGCGGTATAGAACCCGTGACGGCGCCCCACAGCCCAACAATCGCAGTGAACACCCCAGCGCACAAGGACCAGGCCCGGACCGCGCGACATGGGCGATCACGTGGCCCGCCCGGGCGGCGTCTACCCGGACAGTCATCGGGCACGGGTGCTGATCAGGTCAGGCTGCTTGCGTGCCGGGTTCGGTGAAGGCGAGCCGCTGGTCGCCGAAGTCGGCGATGATCTCCAGGCGGCCGCCGAGGGCCTCGACGTAGGCGGCCAGGGTGCGCAGTTCGGTGGTGCCTGGCTTGGCGTGCTCGATGGCGGACACGCGGCCCTGGGTGATGCCCATCCGGTCAGCGACCTGGGCCTGGGTGATGCCGAGGCGGCGGCGGTAGGTTCGCCGGCGATATCGGCTGCGGCAAGAGCGCGCTGGCCGAATCGTTCGGCTGACCTGGCCGACTCCCTGAACCTGCCTGTGTTCCTCCACCGGCTCCCGATTGGCGGCACTACCGAGGCGACGGCAGCACCGCGGGGCCGATCGAACTGTTCGACCCCGGGCACACCCGGTCCCTGGCAAGCCCGTTCGCCGCCCGCGGGGAGCCGGGCCTTAGCCTCACCTCAGCCGCCCGTCCAGCCCCGCACGTCCACTTCCCGCATGAAATGACCACTCTCGCGCCCGTTTCGCCCCCATTTGGGACCGCCCGCGGTCCCGGTCCGCCGCCCGCAGGGCGGCCGCGGCCGCCGACATGACCTGTCCGCGGTGATAGTGGATCGGTTGTCACCCTATAGGGTGACAACCGA
>DAHVAN010000013.1 GCA_027314595.1 Actinomycetota bacterium
GCCGCGCCAGGATCGGCCACTTCTCCTCAGGCACCGAGTCGGTCACCCGGGCTCCCTCCAGTCACGTAGGCACCGAAGAGATCAGATCACCGATCACGTCCCTCCGGACTGATTCCACGTAACTGATAGCTTGCGGTTCACGGTCACCACGCTGACCTCCGGCACCGACGACGGCAGCACGGCCACCTCGCCCGCTCGCCCGGCCGCCGGCAGCTGCAGCCAGGCCACGAACTCGGCGATGTCCTCCAGCCGGGCCTCGCGCCAGTCCAGCCCCCGGAACCCGAGAAACTGCCAGAGATCTTTCATGTCGTGGGCGTACGCCTTCACCGTGTTCGGCGACCGGCCGATATCGGTGAGATAGGCCAGGAACCGGTCGACCGGGACGACCGGCACGTCGTCGTCCCCCAGCACGGTCCACGATCGCGTCCCCGAACCGGGGATCACCACCGGATGCACGAGCATCGTCTCCTCCTTGAACAACGTCATGGACAGAGCAGGAGATAACCACGGATCAACCCTCATCCGGGCAGGTGAAGACTCTCGTGATGGACGTGGAAGACACCCCAGTGGAGGCTAGAGATAACGGACATCCAGTGGATACTCGGCCATGCGCTGATCACCACCACGCAGATCTACACCGAGCCTTCCGCGGACGAGGTGGTGCAGCGGTTGCGCGTCCATCACGCCGGTCAGGCCCGTCCCCGGCCGGCCGCTGCCCCGGCACCGGGGTACCGGCCCGAAGTGCTGGCCACGCTGCTGGGGACGCCGCGGTGACCGCCGTCGCGGAGCAGGTGGTGGCTGCCGGGCCGCGAGGGCGGGTAGCGGGCCGGGAATCGCGGCGCGGCTCGCGGGCGCTGCCGCCCGCGGAGCTGCCGGACGTCCCGGTGCTGCTGCCAGCCGGGCAGCAGGTGCGCCCGGACGCCGTTTCGTGGCCGCAAACCCAGGCCAGCCGGGAGCAGGTGACGGCACGGATGCTGGACCTGGCCGGGCAGGCCGGGGGCAGTCTCCCGCTGCACCGGATGAGCGTGCGGCGGCTGCTGGACTGGCTGGAAGGCATGCCGGGAAGTACGTGGCAGCAGCGGTGGAAGGCGTCCGGCGCCGAGCAGGCCGGGAAGGACTGGGCGGCCCCGCTGGCTGGCAGCGGGCGTCGCGGCGGCGGGACCGCCGACCTGGCCGTCGCCAAGGCCGGGATGATGCTGCTGCTGGCTGGCCAGGTCATCCGCCCGGGCCTGGAATGGCTGCTGGAGCAGTACTACTTCAAGACCCTGACCTTTGCGTTCACCACGATTGACCCGGCGGGCCTGGACGTGCTGCACCGGGCGCACGCCGCCCGCGGCGCCAGCGGCAGCTTCACGACAGCGCGCAACGTCATCGCCCGGATCATGCTCTGCAAGGGCGGCCCGGTGACCGGGATTACCGCCGGGGACTGCGCTTGGTACTGGCGCACCCGCCGGGAGTGCGGCAAGACGATGAACGAGGGCGGCCTGTTCTATGCCCTGCTGTTCGAGACGGGCGCGTTCGGCCCGGACGCGCCGCCGAACCTGATGGCCGCCACCCGCCGCGGCCAGCTCAGCTGCGCCGGGCTGATCGACCGCTACCGGATCGAATGCGGCCCGGTCCGGGACCTGCTGGTGGACTACCTCGCGGTCCGCAGGCCAGCGGTGGACTACACCTCGCTGGACAACCTGGCCCGCAACCTCGGCATGCTGTTCTGGCGCGACCTGGAGCTGCATCATCCCGGGATCAGCTCGCTGCACCTGCCGTCAGAGGTGGCAGCGGCGTGGAAGCTGCGGCTGCAGGTCATCAGCCACGACCCCCGCCGCGCCGGGCGGCAGCGCAAGGTACCGGAAAATACTCTCATGCACGTGCGGGCCTTCTACGCCGACCTGGCAGCGTGGGCGGCCGAAGACCCGGTGCGGTGGGGCCGGTTCGCCGCCCCGTCGCCGGTCCGGGCATCCGAGATCACCTTCACCAAGATCCGCCGGCACCGCAAGGCCGCGATGGACCAGCGGACCCGGACCCTGGCCCCGGTGCTGCCCGCGCTGGTCCGCCAGGTCCGGGCTGACCTGGACGCGGCCCGCCAGCGGCTGCGCGCCGCCACCCAGGTGCGAAACGGGCAGGAGTTCACCGCCGCCGGGGCCACCTGGCGGCGGCATGACGCGGTCAACGGCTCCGGGCGCATCTACGCCACCGGTGCCGGCGGCCGGCGGCTGGACCTGGCCGGAGATGAGGAACGCGCGTTCTGGACCTGGGCGAGCGTGGAAGTGCTGCGGCACACCGGGGTGCGGATCGAGGAGATGCTGGAGCTGACCCACCACAGCTTCTGCGCCTACACGCTCCCGACGACCGGGGAGGTCGTGCCGATGCTGCAGGTCGCCCCGTCCAAGACCGACAGCGAGCGGCTGCTGCTGGTCTCGCCCGAGCTCGGGGAGGTGCTCGCCGAGGTCATCAACCGGGTCCGCGGCACCGCACCGGCGCTGCCGCTGACAGCCCGCTGGGACGGGTTCGAGCGCCGCTGGTCGCCGCTGATGCCGTTCTTGTTCCAGCGGCCCGACGGCGGCGTCCACAAGCCCGTCACCCGTAAGTTCGTCGCCGCCGCGCTGGACCGGGCGATGGCCGCCGCCGGGCTGACCGGACCCGACGGCACGCCGCTGCGGATCACCCCGCACGACTTCCGCCGGATCTTCGCGACCGATGCGCTGCGCGCCGGCCTTCCCCCGCACATAGCAGCGAAAATCCTCGGCCACATCGACCTGAACACCACCATGGGCTATGCTGCGATCTACCCCGAGGACGTCATCACCGGCCACCGGGCGTTCATCGCCCGCCGCCGCACCCTGCGCCCCGGCGAGGAATACCGTGACCTCAGCCCGGCTGAGTGGGATGAGTTCCTGGGCCACTTCGAGCTCCGCAAGGTCGAGCTGGGAGTGTGCACCCGCGACTTCGGCACCCCGTGCGTCCACGAGCATGCCTGCTTCTCTGAACAATCAAGGTTCAGTTGAAGGTTTGAGTATCGGTGCAGTTCAGCCCATGCGTACAACGGTGAGCGCCCGGCTGTAGCTGATGCCGGAAAAGCAGCAACGAGGAGAGGCCGGCGATCTATTTCTCGCCGTA
>DAHVAN010000019.1 GCA_027314595.1 Actinomycetota bacterium
CGCCGAACCGGAGTCGATGCTCACCGGGCAGGTCCGCGCCCCGTACGTGCCGCTGGGGAACCCGCGCATCGACCGCAGGCACGCGCACTCCGTCGCGCTCGCCGCCTTCTTCCGCGACGCGAAGGAGAACGCCGGAGAAGAGTGGAAGACCGCCGGTGACTTCTTCCAGCCCGGCGCGGCGCTGCCCGGCGCGGCCGGTGTCCGCGGCGGGCCGCGGGCCGCGGCGCACGCCCCGTGCCAGCGGGTCAGGGCTTTCCTCACCCCGGTGCCCGCCGAGGTCTACGAGGCGCTGCGGGCTATCCTCCCGCCCGGCGCCTGGCAGCGACTGGGCATCGAGGACGGCACCTGGGTGGACGAGCTGGCCGCGCTGCTGGAGCAGGTCCGCGCCGAGCTCGCGCACGATGTCGCGACCTTCGAGGAACGCCGCAGGGAAGCCTTCGGGCAGCGCCGCAGCGACCTGGCCGCCCGGTTCGAGCGGAGCATCAACACCATCACCCGCCGCCCGCTGATCGGCTTCCTGGCCAACCGGAACATCCTGCCCAAGTACGGGTTCCCCGTGGACACCGTGGAACTGCGCACGGCGCACTGCGACAGCCAGGTCGGGGCGCGGCTCGAGCTGACCAGGGACCTGTCGGTGGCGATCCACGAGTACGCGCCGGGCGCCGAGGTGGTGGCCGGCGGCGTGCTGTGGCGCAGCGCCGGCATCTACCGGCTGCCGGGCCGGGAACTGATCACCCGGTCGTACACGGTGTGCCGGGGCTGCCAGCACTACCGGGAAGGCACCGAGGACCTCCAGCCGGCCTGCACCGCGTGCGGCCGGCCCGCCGACGGCCCGGTCCGGGAGTACTGCGTACCCGAGTTCGGTTTCGTCGCCGATCCGCGTACCGGCAAACCGAGCAACGTGCCGCCGCAGCGCTCGTGGAACGGGGCGGTCCACGTGGTGTCCCTGGGCGAGGAGCTTGCCGAGGCGTGCTGGCAGGCACCGGGCGGGGCGGTCGCCTGGTGCCACTCGGGCACCCGTGGCCGGCTGGTGTCGCTGGCCGAGGGACCGGGCGGCAGCGGGTTCCTGATCTGCGACTGGTGCGGCTGGGGCGGCCCGAACCACGGCCGCGCGCCCAAGTCGCACGTCAGCCCGCTGCGCGGGAAGCCGTGCACCGGTCCGCTGCGCTGGCGGTCGCTGGCGCACACCTACGAGACGGACATCCTGCGCCTGCGGGTGGACGCCCCCGGCCTGAGCGCCCGCGCCCACTGGCACACGCTGCTCTACGCCCTGCTCGAGGGCGCGGCCGAGGGGCTGGAGATCAGCCGCAGCGACATCGACGGGGTGGTGCATGCGGGCGCGGACGGGAGCAGCGGCCTCGTGCTGTTCGACACGGTCCCTGGCGGGGCGGGGAGCGTGCTCCGCGTCGCCGGGGGGCTCGACAAGGCGGTGTCGGCGGCGCTGCGCCGGGTCGGCTCCTGCGACTGCGGCCTGGAGACGTCCTGCTACGGCTGCCTGCGCACGCCGGGTAACGAGCGGTACCACGAGGACCTGAGCCGGGGCGCGGCGATGACCATCCTTGACGCCCTGTCCGGCCTGCGCGCGCAGGACGTGCAGGCGCCAGCTTGAGGCCAGCTGGGGTATGGACAGCGACGAGGCAGCCGAGGTTGCGGACTCCGCTCTGACGCACACGCCACTGCCTGCTTAAGGCCGGCCCGCAGGGGTCAGCGTCCTTGCCAGCGTGGTGGCCTGCCCTCGGCCATGGCCTGCCTGGCTTCTTTGAAGTCTTCGGATTCCAGGCAGCGGAGCTGCGCTTGGAGAGCCAGCCGGAAGCTTTCCCGCGGGCCGAGATGCCATGCCGCGTCGATCGCCCGCCTGGCGCCTCGTACTGCCAGCGGCGGCTGGGCGGCCAGCCGCCCGGCGAGCTCGGCCGCGGCGGCTTCGAGGTCGTGGCCGGGGACTACCTGGTTGGCCAGCCCGATCCGCAGTGCCTCGGCCGCGTCGATGATCTCACCGAGCAGGATCAGCTCGCGGGCGCGGGCTTCACCGACGATCCGGGGCAGCCGGACGGTCGCCCCCATGTCGGGCAGCAGCCCGAAGCGGGTCTCCGGCAGGCCGGCTTTGGCGCCCTCGGCGAAGATCCGGAAGTCGCATGCCAGGGCCAGCTGCAAGCCGGCGCCGTAAGCGTGGCCCCGCACAGCGGCGACGCTGGCGCAGCCGAGCTCAGGAATCCAGTTGAACGTGCCCGCCACGGCCATGGCCTCGTCCATGGCCTCGGCCGTGGACCGCTCGTCGCCCGCCCGGCCGGCCCAGCTGGCCAGCAGCCCGGACATTCCTTCGGCGAGGTCGATGCCGGCCGAGAACACCGGCCCTTCCGCGGCGACCACCAGGCACCGCAGGGTCTCGTCGGGCAGCAGTTCCGTGCCGAGCGTGGCCAGTTCCCGCCACATCAGCGGATTCTGGGCATTGCGCTTGCCGGGACGGGCCAGGGTCAAGGTGCCGACTTCGCCCTGGCGCTGGTAGCGAATGGTCTGGTAGTCGCTCATGTGAGGCTCCGGGTCACGGAAACCACCACGCGTTCTGGAACATAGGTATCGGGCCTGCTCTCCTTCCCATCCCTGGCTGCGGGCCCGGCTGGAGCCGGAGCTTCTCCCTTTCATCCATACATTACTGTATGGATGAGTTGCGCCCATCCGCCCGGCGGCGAATGTCACCGCCGTATGGAACAGGCAAGAGGGAGGAACGATGGCGCCGCCGACCCGCACCCCGCGCAGCCAGTGGATCAGGCAGGGGCTGCGGGCCCTCGCCGAGGGCGGCCCGGACGCGGTACGGATCGAGCCGCTGGCGAAGCAGCTCGGAGTCAGCAGGGGCGGCTTCTACTGGCATTTCGAAGACCGCGGCGCGCTGCTGGCGGCGATGCTCGACACCTGGGAGCAGGCCACCACCGAGGAGGTGGCCGAACGCCTGGACGGTGAAGGCGGCGACGCCACCGCCAAGCTGCGGCGGCTGTTCACGCTGACCTCCCCATGCGTCGTGAAGACCGACCTTGCCATTCGCGACTGGGCCCGGCGCGATCACGCGGTCGCCGAGCGCCTGCGCCGTATCGACAACGCGCGCATGGATCACCTGCGCGCACTGTTCTCCGGCCTGTCCGCCGATCCCGGGGAGGTTGAGGCCCGCTGCCTGCTCACCTTCTCGCTCCTGATCGGCGACCACTACATCGCCGCCGGCCACGGCAGCTACAGCCGCGCCGACGTGCTGGAACTGGCCCTGCTTCAGCTCACGGCCCGGGTCTTGCCCGGCGCAGGCCGCGCTCAAGTGCCTGTACCTGGCCATCATGAGCCTGGACCAACCTCTTCTCCCACAAGTTCCTCGTGCCGCCCGGCTGACCCTGTCCTCCCTGCATGGCAGTGACCTGCGGCGGGACAGCAACACGCCGGCATCGCTGGAGAGTTGACGTTCATTCGGAAATCGCTGCACCCTGCTGTCACATCAGCCCCTGGCGTCCACTTGCCGCATGAAATGACCACTTTCGCGTCCATTTTGTCCCGGTTCGGGCGTACCTTTCATGCGTAAAGTCGCGCCGGAGTGATGCCGCGGTCCCTCCGCCTCCCTCTTACGGGAGACGGGACAGCTCACAGGATCGCCGGAACAGCGTTCAGCTCATCCTGATGCCAGCCCTGTGAACTGGGACGAGCCGGCTGTGCTCCCGTCTGATGCGTGACCCACTCACCGGAAGGGCTCGCATCTAACGGGAAAGTCAAAAGCGCATCGATGAGGGGACCAGGCCTTTCGTGGCCCGGCTCCGCTCCCCAGGCGGGGCGTTCAGCGGATTCCAATACCTGACTCCGGTCTCGACGGCGAGCGCGGGAATGACATGCGGATTGCGGTCGCCCGGTCGGCGGCTGGTCGGCGGCTGCCAGCACGTTGCACAGGCCGCCGATGTTCACGTCCACGGTCGAGCGCGGCTCGGCTTCGCGGAACGGAATGATGTGCAACGCCGCCAGATGCGCGATTGCCGCCATCCGCGTCTGCCGGACACTTCGACGATATCGGTCGAATCGCTAATATCCGTACAGACGAGCCGAAGGATATCGCCACGCAGACCGCGTGAGATGCGATCGAGGGAATGCTGATCTCGGTCGACGGCGACTACCTCGTAGCCTTTCCTGGCCAAGGCATTAACGAGGATTGCACCAATGAATCCTCCGGCGCGCCAGTGGCAAGAATAGTGGGTCGCAGCATCGGAGACTCCTGGATCGGGCGATGGCGCCAAGGGAAGCCGGGGATCATCTGGCTGAGGATCATAAGGCGCGGCGCCGGCTGAGCGCACGCTCGCGAACCGCGTCGGCCGGCCAGTTAGAGGCCTGCGCGCCTGCTGCCGCGCGACCGGCTATTGTGTGACGGTGGGAATGCCAACCATCTGCGCATTCGTGACGCGCGGTCTCGAAGACATCGCCGCGGCCGAGATCGGTGAGACGTCGGCTGCCGCGGACGGTATCGAGATCAGGCCCAAGATTGTGCTTACGCAGGCCTTGGACGTTCGCGGTTTCCGGCGGCTTCGAACGGTGGACGATGTTGCGGTTGTAAGTGCGTCCTCACCCTCCGTGGGTGATCTGCAAGCCATGCATTCGCTTGTCGCCGGGCAGTCGGATCTCAGAAAGACCATCGAGCATGCGCAGCGTGCCGATCGGCTGGACGGGACCTTTTCCGTCACCGTTTCGGCCGCACATGTGCCGTACGGGACCTCTAGTGTTATCGAGCAGGAGGTCGCGAGCGCTATTTCTGCCCGGTATGAATGGAGCTACATGGAATTGCAGCGGGCCCCCATCGACATTCGGGTGTTCATCGATGGCACATGGGCGTTGATCGGCGTGCGGATCTTCGACGAGCCACTGTCGCGGCGAGCATACCGCGTCGTAAACCTGCGCGGCGCGCTCCGCCCCACGGTCGCGGCGGCGCTCGTGCGGATCGCGACTTCGGCCGGCGGCCGGCCGCGCGTCTGGGATCCGTTCTGCGGTTCGGCCACGATTCTCTGTGAGGCCGCTGAGCAAGGCTACGAGGTCTGGGGAACCGATATCGATCCCGAGGCGGTCGAAGCGGCCCGCGAAAATCTCGCCGCTGTCAATCGCGAGTACTGGAACCGCATCGAGTGCGCTGACTCGACCTCACCCAAGACATGGAAGAAGCATCAGTCGGCGACCGCCGTCGTGACCAACCTGCCCTGGGGCAAGCAGGTCGCCATCAAGAGCAAGCAGGCCCTGTACGACAGCGTCGGCGCGGGTGCGGCCGAGTTCGTTCGCCGGGGCGGCGCATCGGTCCTGCTGACCACCGAGCCGAAGCTCATCGAGCAGCGGCTGAAACGAGACGGTGCCGTCCAGATCGAGGAGCGGAGAATCGGCCTGCTCGGGCAGACTCCGACGATCCTTGTCCTCCAGCCGGCCAAGTAGAACCGTGCGGCCGCACATGACCCGGCTCGTGCTCGATGACCCGCGGCGTTCAAGCCGACCGCGATGCGCCTTCGCAGGACTCGGGACCTAGGGGCGCAGGCTGCTGACGCGTGTCGCTCCCGCTTTCGATGTTGTTGCACTGGTAGGCACGGGTCGGCCCGACTCTGTTGCGTGGAGCGCGCGAAACTACCCCGATGTCCCCTACTTCGACGCTCTGGCGGATGCGCTGCGCGACCTTGCTGCGGACGGGCTTCCGGATCGTGACACGCCGGATACTCGAACTACCCGCGCGCCCCCAAGACCAACGGGATAATTCATGCCATGACGATGGCCAGTCCTGAGCCCGCCATTGCTGAGAACCCCGGGAACCCTGAGAACGCCGGCGCCTTCGGCATCGACGCGTTCACGCTGGAAGACCGGCTGCGGCTGTTCCACTTCGCGGCCGCGGAGAAGCGTCAGGAGTACCTGTGGCTGCTGCGCGCCTTCGACCGGGCGCGGGCCAACTACCAGGTGCTCATGCACGTCTGCGACGCGCAGGCCATGCTGGACAGCCTCGCCGGCACCCACGCCGAGGCGGGCACGGTGGGTGACGTGCAGGCACTCCTCGACGCGCTGGCCGAATGGCAGGTGCTTGACCGTTCCTATGACGGCACCCGCGCCGCCAACCTGGCCGAGTACCGGAACAGGCACTACGTGTACCAGTTCACCCAGGCGGGCTACCGCGCCTACCGCGCGGTGGAGGACGTGCTGGGCGCCAGCCTGGAGGACGCGCAGCTGTCCCGGCTGGTCTTCCCTGACATCCTGGCCGACCTGGTCGCGCTGGCCGGGGCCGCGCGGGCGGGGGACGCCGCCGAGGTGTACCGCAAGCTGTCCCGGCTGGACGGGGTGCTGGCGGACATGGCGCAGCGGGCCGCCCGGTTCTACCTGATGCTCGGCGACCTGGCCCGGACCAACGACACCCGGCCCGAGGTCTTCCTCGCGCACAAGGACGCGCTGCTCACCCACATGCGCGAGTTCCACTCCGAACTGGCGCGGTACTCTCCGCTGCTGGCCGACGCGGTCGCCGAGATCGACGCGATCGGCGGCGACCGGATCGCCGCGCTGGCCGCCGAGGCGGACGACAGCCTTTTCCGTTCCCCCGCCGAGCGCGTCGCGCAGTGGCGGCACCGCTGGAGCGGACTCGTGCAGTGGTTCGGCGCCAGCGCCCACAGCGAGGCCGAACGGCTGCAGGACGCCACCATCACCGGCATCGCGAACATCACGGCGCTGCTGAGGAGGGTCACCGAGTCCCGCCGCGGCGGCGTCAGCCGGGAAAGCCAGCTGCGTCACCTGGCGCAGTGGTTCGCGTCGCTGCCGGCGGACGCGGACGCGCACGCGCTGTTCCAGGCGGTGTTCGGGCTGGGCGCGCCCAGGCACGTCTCCGTCGGCTATGACGACCCCGAGCTCATCGGCGGCCGGCTGTCGTGGTGGGATGCCGAGCCGGTCGCCCTGGCGAGAACCCTGGTCCGCACCGGGCGGGCGCAGGGGCTGCGGGGGCCGGGCCGGATCCAGCGCAACGACGCGGAGAGAGAGCGGCTGCGCGCCGGGCAGCTCAAGGCGACCGCCCAGCGCCGCGTGGCGACCGCTCAGCTGGCCAGTGACGGCGTGTACGAGCGGGTGCTCGATGAGCCCGAGACCCAGGCGTTGCTCAGCCTGCTCGACGTGGCGCTGACCGCGCGGGTGCCGGTCAGCCGGTCGGTCAGCACGGCGGGCGGGGCGGGCCCGCTGGCGACCGGATCCGCGCACGGCATCCGGCTCACCCTCCGCCCGGCCGACGGCTCGACCACCGTCCGCACGGTCCGCGGCAGGCTGCACCTCGACGGCTTCCGGCTCGAGGTGACCGGCCCCGTCGCGGCGCAGGCCGGCGCGGCCGGCCGCAAGGTCGCCTGATGCGGGTCGCCGACGGCATCGGCTCGCTTGAGCTCGGTGAGTATCAGCAGGCCGCGCGCGCGGTGCTGCGCCACCCGCTCATCACCGCGAGCTACCCGGACAAGACGAGCCTGCCGCTGGTCCGCAAATGGGCCGGCCGGCTGCGTGCGGACTTCACCGAAGTTCTCGGCTACACCCTTGTCACCGTCGGTGACACGATCAGGCTGCGCCGCGTCCAGGACGTGCTCGACACCACCAGGCCCGCGCTGACCCGGGCCGGCCGCCCGTTCGACCGCCGCCGTTACGCGTACCTGGTGCTCACGCTGTCCGCGCTCGGCCGCGCCGGCACGCAGATCGCGCTCAGCGAGCTTGCCGACGCCGTGGCCGCGGAGGCGGGCCGTATCGATGGCCTCGGCATGGACACCGAGCGGAAGGCGGACCGCGACGCGTTCGTCGATGCCGTGGCGTGGCTGGAGGCGCGGGGCGCGCTGCGCATGGCTGACGGCTCCGCGACCGACTGGGTCAACGATCCGGGACGCGCCGAGGCGCTCTACGACATCGACCGTGAAGTGAACGGGGCGGTCTACGCTCCCAGCCGCGTGCTGCAGCACCTCAATTCCGTGACCGAACTGCTCGGCGACGCCGCCGGCGCCGCGGCCCAGGGCATCAACGCCGAGCGCAGGCGCACCGGCCGCCGCGCCAGGCGGCTGGTCCTCGAGCAGCCCGTCGTCTACTACGCGGACGTGGACGATCACCTGCGCGGCCAGTTGCGGTCGCCGGCGCTGGCCGAGGACCTGGAGCGGCTCACCGGGCTGCCGCTGGAACGTCGCGCCGAAGGCGTCGCCCTGGTGAACACCGGCCAGCGGCTCACCGATGTCGCGTTCCCTGGCACCGGCACGGTCGCTCAGGCCGCCCTGCTGCTCTGCGCGCGGATCGCCGGGTACCTGCAGCGCACCAGCAAGCGGGTAGATCGCCTGCCTGTCGCTACCGCCGCCGAGCGGCTCTCCGACGCGGCACGCCGCGTCGATTCGGCGCTCCCGGCCCGCGGCCGGGTCGCCGCGCTCCTGGCGGACGCGTGGCCGGCGCGAGCCCGCGGCCCGGCAGACGCCGCACCCGGCATCCCGGAGCTGCCGGGCGAGGACGGCGCAGGCGACGGCTCCGGTGAGGATGCCGTCGGCGCGGACGCCTCCTACCCGTTTCTCAGCGAGTCGTGGCTGCGCACCGAACTCCGCAAGCTTGTCGACGAGTTCGGTGCCGGCATGGCGGAAAAGCAGGTTGCCGACCCGGACGGCCTGCTGGCCGGCGCGCTCGGCCTGCTGGCCGGCGTGGGCCTGGTCGTCCGCACCGAGGGAGGCGTGCTC
>DAHVAN010000021.1 GCA_027314595.1 Actinomycetota bacterium
GCGGGGGTCGCGGCCGTCGCGGGGGTCGCGGCCGTCGCGGGGGTCGCGGCCGTCGCGGGGGTCGCGGCCGTCGCGGCCGTCTGGTTCGGGCCGGCGATGCCCGGGGACCTGGGCGCGGAACGGCGCAGCACGATGACGAAGGCGCCGAAGGCAAGAGCCAGGGCGACCATTCCGATCACCATGAAGGCGACACCGCCGCTCACGGTCACCCCTTTCGTCCGTCGCTCTCCGGAACACCTGCGGCGACTGGCCGTCTCTTCGGGCTGTCTGTTGAGCCGGTCACCCGTCCAGCGCTTGATAACGCCTCACTGCCGTGAGGTTAAGCGTTGATAACGGTTTGAGCAAGCAGACCATCTCCACCGAACCCAAAGGATCACTGAGCGAAAGAATCCGACTTCATTCCGTGTCGGAATAGGGGTCGTCGAAGGACGGTTCTTCGTCTAGGTCCGCATCCGCGCCTTCCGCCTCCATGGCCTCACGGATGACACGGAACGCCAGCCCCGGCGAGTAGCCCTTGCGCGCGAGCATTCCGGCCAGGCGGCGCATCCGCGCCTGCGGCGGCTGGCCCCTGGTGGCCGCCAGCTTCTCCGCCACTAGCTGCCTGGCGGCGCCGACCTCGGCGTCGGGGCCGAGCCCGGCGACGGCCTCGCGGATCTCCTGGTCGTCTATGCCCCGCTGCTTCAGCTCGGCGGTCAGCGCCCGGCCCGCGAGCCCGCGGCCGTAGTGCCGCGACTCGACCCACGCCCTGGCGAACGCGGCGTCGTCGATCAGCCCGGCATCAGCGAACCGGCCGAGCACGTGGTCGGCCACATGGCCGGGAATGCCGCGCCGGCGGAGCGCGCCGGCGAGCTGCGCCCTGGTCCGGGGCGCGAGCGTCAGCAGCCGCAGGCAGACCTGCCGCGCCCGCTCTTCCTGGTCGTCGTTGCCAGGCGCGGTCCGCGTGCCAGGCGCCGTCCGCTTGTCAGGCACGGTCCGCCGGGCCGGCTCCCTTCGCCGCCGGGCCGGTCGGTACGGAGGTCAGCGCGGGGCCGCCCGTGGGCGCGCTGGCGGCCCCGCCGGCGTCGGCGTCCAGGCGCGGGCCCACCCCGAGCTTCTCCTTGATCCTCTTCTCGATCTCGTTGGCCAGGTCGGGGTTGTCCCGCAGGAAGTTCCGCGCGTTCTCCTTGCCCTGGCCCAGCTGGTCGCCCTCGTAGGTGTACCAGGCGCCGGCCTTGCGCACGATCCCCTGCTCCACGCCCAGGTCGATGAGCCCGCCTTCACGGCTTATCCCGATCCCGTACAGGATGTCGAACTCCGCGTTGCGGAACGGCGGGGCGCACTTGTTCTTCACGACCTTGACGCGGGTCCTGCTCCCGACCGACTCGGTCCCGTCCTTGAGCGTCTCGATCCTGCGGACGTCCAGCCGGACCGAGGCGTAGAACTTGAGCGCCTTACCGCCTGACGTCGTCTCGGGAGACCCGAAGAGGACGCCAACCTTCTCCCGCAGCTGGTTGATGAAGATGGCGGTGGTCTTGGTCTGGCTCAGCGCACCGGTGATCTTGCGGAGGGCCTGCGACATGAGCCGGGCCTGCAAGCCGACGTGGCTGTCGCCCATCTCGCCTTCGATCTCGGCCTTCGGCACGAGCGCGGCGACCGAGTCGATGACCACGATGTCGATGGCGCCGGAACGGGTCAGCATGTCCACGATCTCGAGCGCCTGCTCGCCGGTGTCCGGCTGCGAGACGAGCAGCGCGTCCGTGTCCACGCCAAGCTTCTGCGCGTAGTCCGGGTCAAGCGCGTGCTCGGCGTCGATGAACGCCGCGATGCCGCCCGCCTTCTGCGCGCTCGCGACGGCATGGAGCGCGACGGTCGTCTTCCCGCTGCTCTCGGGTCCGTAAACCTCGATGATCCGGCCGCGCGGCAGGCCGCCGAGGCCAAGTGCCACGTCAAGGGCGATCGACCCGGTGGGGATCACCTCCACCGGCACGCGCGTCTGCTCGCCGAGCCGCATGATCGAGCCCTTGCCGAACTGCCGCTCGATCTGGACGAGCGCGGCCTCCAGAGCCTTGTCCCTGTCACCAGCCCGCTCCGGGGCGGACTTGCCGCTTGCTGCCATGAGGACTCCCTGCCGGGTTGTAGAGGTATCTGGCAGGCCACCAGGCACCCGCCCGCGGCCAACATTGCACACGCTACGCGCCACCCCTGACATTTCCGGGCCGCACCCCACGGGATCAGGGGAAACGCGCTCCGGGCACGCGCGACGCGGTCCGGCAGGAACCACTATAGGGGAACGGTTATTCGATCACGGGCAGGACACGCCGGCTCGTTCGATCTTTGTTGCCGCCGGGGGCCTCGGGACGGATGCGGTGACCGCCGGGATCGCGCCGTGCCCGCGTGGCCCCGGGCTGGCCGGACTCGATGGCCGCTACCAGGAGAGATAGGCTCTCATCAATGGGGGTGCTCCGGCGAGAGGGGCAGCAGATGAGCGTGTTCACCGTCGAGATGGAAAACCGGCCCGGGGAACTCGCGCGCCTGTGCGAGGCGATGGCGGACAGCGGCATCAACCTGGTCCTGTCCGCGGCGGCCCGCGGGGAGAAAGGCACCGTCGTATTCGTCGCCGACGACGAGGCGGCCGCGCAGGCGGCGCTCGTCGAGGCGGGCCTGGAGTACGAGATGCGCACGGCGCTGACCATCAGGATGGAAAACCAGCCAGGCTCGGGCGCGCTGGCGTTCCGCAAGCTGGCCGACGCGGGCGTGAACGCCGAACTGCTCCTGCCGGTCCGCGTGTCCGACGACCTGTTCTTCGCCGTGGTCTGCGTCGATGACGAGGCAAAGGCCCGCGACGCGCTCGGCGCTCAGGTAGTGATCGCGGGCCTCGCCGCGTAGCGGCACTTGGCGTTGCAGGACGGCTTTGCGCTACCCCGGACGGGTGATTCCCCGCCGCATCCGCCCGCCTGCGCCGTGTCCACTTCCGGCGGACATATACCCTGGTGGCCCGCCCGGCCGGGTCCCGCCCGCCCCCGTCCCTCACGCCCCCTCCGCATCTTCCTCCCCGCCCGCCTCTCCGCTCCCGCTCTGGCGCCTGCTGCCGCCATGACCACGGCTCGGCCACCGCGAGGATCCCGACGCCGCGCGGGCCGGTCAGCCACTTCCTGCTCACCGCGTGCATGGCGGCGGCGCCGCACGAGGTGGCGACGTGCCCGAGCGCCTGCGCCGCGTCGACCCACAGCGGGACCCCGGCCCGGCGGCAGATCGACGCGGCCTCGGCCACCGGCTGGACCAGCGGCGGCGCGACGCGACCATCGTCAGGTGCACGAACGCGGGCGGCGTCACGGTCACGAACCTGTGCAGCGCCTCCAGGTCGATGATCCCGCCGGCGCCCACGGCCAGACACTCGACCCGCAGCCCCGCCGAAGAGCCGCCACCGCTCGTTCGGGATAAAGGACATGTCAGTACGGTAATGCCAGGAAAATGACGAAATGGGAGAGGGCAGTGATTCAGCTGGGTTGCGAAGAACACGAGCGGTCGCGGCAGCCCCGCGGGTCAGCGGAGCGAGTCGGGCACGTTGAACGTTTCACAGACCGCGCGCCAGACCGCCTTCGCGTCCTCCCCGTCGGCTAGCGCCTTGCTGACTGTGCGTCCACCCAGGTCAGACAGAACGTAATCTTTCGCGACGCTCTGCGCGTACACCTCGCCGAACTGCGCTCGCATTCGTTCCCAGAACTCCGTAAGACGCATCGTTTCACCCTACCTGTCCAGCTCAGAGAGGGAATTTCCAGTTGATCGTGATGATCTACACAGGTATCTCGCTGAGATAAATGGGGAACCTTAGCAGTCAGGGGCGCATGCAGTCGGGCGCCCGGCAGAGCGGGAGCACAATGTCCTCAAATGCCAGCAAAGGCGCACGGCAGCCGACGGCGGCGGGCGGGCCGGCGGCGGGCGACGGCGCCTCAGGTGCTCCAGCCCAGGCCGCGGCGGGAGCCGCGCATGGCGAGGCTGCTCCCGCCGATCCGGGGCCGGCCGGGACAGCTCAGGCCGGAACGGCGGCAGGCGGGACAGCGGCAGGCGGGACAGCGGCAGGCGGCGCCGGCGCGGTCGCTGACGCTCCGGCCGGAGAGGGCATCGCCGGCGGCGCCGGCGCCGGCACGGCCGCACAGGGCACAGGCGGCACGAGCACGGCGGGCACGGCCGCACAGGGCGCGGGGGGCACGGGCACGGCCGCACA
>DAHVAN010000023.1 GCA_027314595.1 Actinomycetota bacterium
CGCGCTCGCCGCCGCCCGCGGCCTGCCCGTCGAGAACCTGCTCGCGCCCGAGGCGGTGCGCCGGCTCAGCTGGGAACCGCCCGATCCCGTCACGCCCGGGTCGGTCGCCGCGCTGCTGGCCGGCTGCGGCGCCCGGCCCTGGCAGGTGGAGCTGACCGCCGGACCGCTGGCCGCGGCGCTGATCAGGGCCGCGGAGACGGTCGTGACCCCGGCGCCGGGCGCCGCGGACACGACGCGACAGGAGCGGGAATGACAGGACGGGTGACGACGCCCGCGACGGCCGCCGTGCTGGCGGCGGTGCTGGCGCCGATGGCGGGCAAGCCGGTGCTGCCGGGGTTCCTGACCTCGGTGCAGGGGCCGCTTGACCACTACGGGATCTGGGCGATCGGGCTGCTCCTGCTGCTGGAGAACATCGGCGTGCCGGTCATCCCCGGCGAGCTCGCGATGATCGCCGGGGCCATCTACGCCGGGGCGGGCCAGCTCAACATCGTCGCGGTCGGCGTGGTCGCGTTCGTCGCCAGCGTCATCGGCGCCACCATCGGGTACGGCATCGGCCGGCTCGCCGGGCGCACGCTCGTGCTCCGCTACGGCAGGTGGGTGTTCATCAGGGAGCATCACCTGGACAAGGCCGAGCAGACCGTGGACAGGTACGGCGGCATCGTCGTGGTGGTCGCGCGGTTCATCGTCGGCCTGCGCGAGCTCAACGGGATCATCTGCGGCGTCAGCGGAATGCACCCGGCCAGGTTCACGACGTACAACCTGATCGGCGGGGCGGCCTGGGTGGGGACCTGGGTCAGCCTCGGCTACTTCGCCGGCAGCCACATCGAGGCCATCTACAGCAGCGTGACCAGGTACGCGCTGTACGCGATCGTCGCCGCCGCCGTGCTGGTCGCCGCCTTGGTCGCGATGCGGCTGCGCCGCAGGCGCGCTCTCGCCGCGACCGCGCGGCGCCAGCCCGAATCTAACGTGCCGGACAGGTCGTAGACGTCGGCGGCGGCCAGCACGCCACCGGCGATGTGCAGCACCCAGAAGCCGCCCGTGGGCAGCGGCTCGTGCCTGCCGTCGGGCGGCGGCCGGCCGCCGAGCATGTCGCCGGCCGCGGCGAGCAGGCCAGGCAGGTTCTCCCGGTGCGCGCAGATCAGCGCCGGCTGGCCGGCCGCGACCGCGCCGGCGATGACGGCCGGCCAGAGGCCACCGTCCGTTCGGGACAGATACAGGGGTGATGCGGTCCGCACGTCGGTGCCGGTGAGTTCGGCGTACGGGCGGACGGTTTGCACGCAGCGGGCCGCGGGCGAGCTCAGGATGCGGGCCGCGGGGGCGAAACAGGCGAGCAGGGGCGCCAGCGCCTTGGCGTCCGCGCGGCCGCTGTCCTCAAGCGGCCGGCTGGCGTCGTCGTGGTCCCAGGCCGACTTGGACAGCGCCTTGGCGTGCCGCAGCAGGATCAGCGGCACCGTGTCCACCCGGGCGCGGGTGAACTCCTCCAGCAGGGCGCGGTCACGCGGGTAGCTCGCGCGCTCTTTCGCCTCCGCTACCGTCAGCCAGGCGACCTGGTCCACCTCGGCGTTCGGCACGGCCGCCCGGTCGGTGTGGCGCAGCCGCCCGGCCCAGTAGTGGACCCGCTTCGGGCGGCCGTTCACCTGGTAGCGCACCGAGCCGAGCCGGGGACCCAGGACCAGCCCCACGCCGGCCTCCTCGAGCACCTCGCGGGCCGCGGTGAGCGGCAGCGGCTCGCCGGGCTCCTTCTTGCCCTTGGGCAGCGACCAGTCGTCGTACCTGGTGCGGCGCACGAGCAGCACCAGCGGCCCGCCGTCGGGGCCCGGCCGCCAGCCAACCGCGCCGGCCGCCTTGATCAGCTTGCTGTCGGGCGGTGTGCTGGCCATCTCCGGTGCGTCCTCGGCTCGTTCCCTGGCCATCAGGCTGTCCGGTGGCTCACTTGATCAGGCTCTCCTGCACATCGCGCAGCGGCCGGCCACCGGCGTCGCGCGCGTGCCTGGTCCAGTTGCCCTCGCCGTCCAGCCACCAGGACGACGTGCCGTCGTCCATGCCGAGGGCGATCAGCTCACGCAGTCTAGTGCAGTGCGCCGGACCCGTGACCCGGACGAGCACCTCTACCCTCCGGTCCAGGTTCCGGTGCATCATGTCCGCGCTTCCGAGCCAGACCTCGTTGGCGGCGTCCGGGTCTTCACCAATTTCGGGGTAAGGGTCGGGCTCGCCGGTGCCGAACGCGTAGATCCGCGAGTGCTCGAGGAACCTGCCGAGAACGCTGCGCACCCGGATGTTCTCCGACAGGCCCGGCACGCCCGGCTTCAGCGCGCACATGCCGCGTATCCACAGGTCGACAGGCACGCCGGCCTGCGCCGCCCGGTACAGCGCGTCCACCACGACCTCGTCGACGAGCGCGTTGCACTTGAACGCGATCCGGGCCGGCCTGCCCGCCCGGGCCCGCGCCGCCTGCCTGCCGATGCGGCCCACGATCCCGGCCCGCAGCGCCTCGGGCGCCACCAGCAGCCGCCGGTACCCGCTCTTCCTGCTGTACCCGGTGAGGTGGTTGAACAGGTCGGTGACGTCCTCGCCGACCACAGCGTCGGCGGTCAGCAGGCCGAAGTCCTCATACAGCCGCGCCGTCGTCGGATGATAGTTGCCGGTCCCTGTGTGACAGTAGCGGCGCAGGCTCCCGTCGGCCTCCTCGCGCACGATCAGCACCAGCTTGCAGTGCGTCTTCATCCCGACGAAGCCGTAGACGACGTGGCAGCCCGCCTCTTCGAGCTTGCGCGCCCAGGTGATGTTCGCCCGCTCGTCGAACCTGGCCTTGATCTCTACCACGACGACGACCTGCTTGCCTGCCTCGGCCGCGTCGATCAGGGCGTCCACGATCGGGGACTCGCCGCTCGTCCGGTACAGCGTCTGCTTGATCGCCAGCACCCGCGGGTCCGCGGCGGCCTCCTCGATCAGCCGCTCCACGCTCGTCGCGAACGAGTCGTAGGGATGATGGACGAGCACGTCGCGCTCGTTGAGCGTGGCGAAGATGCTGGCGTCGGTGGGCACCGCCCTGGTCGACGGGACGAACGCCGGGTAGCGCAGCTCGCCGACGGGCAGGTCCGCGATCGCGTGCAGGCCCGCCAGGTCGAGCGGGCCGCGCACCCTGAACACCGCCGCGTCGTCGATGCCGAGTTCCTTGACCAGGCGGCACTGCACGTCCTCGGACATGTCCTCCTCAACCTCGAGGCGGACCGCCGGCTCGAACCTGCGCTTGACGAGCTCGCGCTCCATCGCCATCAGCAGGTTCTCCGTGACGTCCTCGTCCACTTCGAGCTCGCGGACCCTGGTCACCCGGAACACGTAGTGCTCGACGATGTCCAGCCCGCCGAACAGCTGGTTCAGGTGCGCGGCGATCACGTCCTCGATCGGCACGTAGCGGTACTCGTTCACCCGCAGGAACCGGGAAAGCAGCGGCGGCACCTTCACCCGGGCGAACATCGGGGCGCCGGTGACCGGGTCGGCGAGCGTGACGGCGAGGTTGAGGCTCAGGCCCGAGATGAACGGGAACGGGTGCGCCGGGTCCACGACCAGCGGGGTGAGCACCGGGTAGATCCGGTTCCTGAACAGCGCGGTCAGCTCGTCGCGCTCGGCTTGCGACAGCTCCTTCCAGCGCAGGATCTCGATGCCGCGGCCCGCGAGCTCTGGCTGGATCATCTCGGTGAAGATCTCGGCGTGCCGCGCGGTGAGCTCGCCGGCCGCGGCCAGCGTGTTCCTGAGCACGTGCACGGCCATCTGGGTGCCGGCGCCCTCCACGGGAAAGCCCGCCACCATCCGGCGCATCAGGCCGGCCACCCGGACCATGAAGAACTCGTCCAGGTTGGACGCGAAGATGGCCAGGTACCTGACGCGTTCGAGCAGCGGGATCTGCTCGTCCCCGGCCAGTTCGAGCACGCGCTGGTTGAACCTGACCCAGCTCTGCTCGCGGTCCAGGTAGCGGTCGGCGGGCAGTTCCCTGTGGTCCTCATGCGGCTGCGGGCCGATGGCGGCCACGTCCGCGGCGGGCGCCTCCCCGGCCGGCCCCTCCTTGACGGGGACGGCGCCGTCCTGGGCGGATCTCTTCGGCTTCCTGGCCGTCGCTGCCTGTCGCTGTCTCGGCTTGGCGGATGAGTCGCCTGGCGCGATCCCGGTCTCGCTCACGCTCATGGCTCTCATTATCTCCGGGAGCGCTCGGCGCGAAAACGGGCGGGCTAGCCTCCCGCGCGGTGGGCCGCGACCCGCGCGGGCCCTCCGGCGCCAGGCTGGATGGCCCTGACGCGCAGGAAGACCGGGGCCTTGCGGCCGGCGGAGGAACACGCCGTCACCGTGTGCCGCACGTATCGCGCAACGGACTGGCCGGGCGCGACGATGCGCAGGCCGGCCGCGTCCACCACACGGCACCGGCTGGCGGAGGCGCTGTCGATGATGGCCGCGTGCGCGCTCGCGCCCGGGGCGAGCACGATGCGCCGCGCGGTCACCGAGGTGTCCAGGGCAGCCGCGTTGCCGGCCTGCGCGCCCCCGGCGAGGTAGGCGGACACCGCCGGGTACCCGCTGAGCGTGCACGCCGAGCCCGAGATGTTGGTGAACTCCACCGGGAACCCGATGACGTACACGTGGTCATGCGACGTGAAGATGCGGGAGGTGGCGCCGGCGGCGGCGATCGAGACGTCCAGCGTGGACGGGCCGCAGGGGGGGAGGCCGGCGCGGGCGTGCCTGGCCCCCGACATGGCCTCCCGCGACGAGGAGGCGGCGTTGCGCGCCGATACCAGCGCGGCGTGCAACGGCGCCCCCCTGGTGAGGGCCACCGCCAGCGCCGCGGTGGCGGCGAACGCGACGGCGGCGGCGATTCGCCAGGCCACGCGAACGCTTGCCCTCATCGAGCCCCCTTGCCACGATCAGCCCGTTACACCATCTTTATCCCTAACCGCGGATCTGGCTAGGGGGGCATGCACGTGCAATGTTCGGATCGAACCTGGTCCGGAGCGGTCCGCGCGTTCCGTATGATCGTTTTCGTGCTCATTCGGCGTGGCATGCGCCGACCTGCCCGGTTGTTACAGGTAATGAGGTAATCGAGATTTCCTCCATGATTGATATGCATGATGGGGTGTTTCTCCCCCGGCCGGACGAGGCGGTCGTCGCGATAGCACCGCCCGGCGCGGGTTGCGGGTACTGGGCCGGCGCCCCGTCCGCGGTGGCGGCCGACGACGGGATCTATCTCGCCTACCGGCTCCGCAGGCCGATCGGCCGTGGCCGGGGCTACGCCGTGGCACTCGCCTTCGCCCGCGACGGCGCGGGCTTCCGGACGCTCGCGCTGATCAGCAAGGAAGAGCTGAACACCGAGTCCCTCGAGCGCCCGGAACTGGTCCGGCTGCCGGACGGCCGGTGGCGGCTGTACCTGAGCTGCGCCACGACCGGCACCAAGCACTGGCGCGTGGAGGTGACCGACGCGGCGCACCCGGCGGAGTTCGACGTCAGGCGGCGCGAGGTCGTGCTCCCCGGTGACGTCATCAAGCGGGCCATCAAGGACCCGGTCATCACGCACCGCGACGGCACGTGGCACATGTGGGCGACCATCCACCCGCTCACGGACCCGCTGGAGACCGACCAGATGACGACCGAGTACGCGACCAGCGCTGACGGGCTCGACTGGACCTGGCACGGAACGGCGCTGTCCGGCCGGCCCGGCGAGTGGGATTCACGCGGCACCCGGGTCAGCGCGGTGCGGTTCTGCGAGGGTTCCGTCACGGCCTACTACGACGGCCGGGCCAGCGTCGCGGAGAACTTCGAGGAGCGGACCGGGGTGGCGGTCGGCGCCGACCCCGCGGCGCTGGTCGCCGCCTCGCCGCCCGGCGGCGGTCCCGCCGCGTTCTCGCCATACGGCGGCGGCGGACTTCGCTACCTGGACCTGGCCGACCTGCCCGGCGGGCGGACCAGGCTGTACTACGAGATGGCACAGCCCGACGGATCGCACGCCCTGGTCACCGAGCTTCGCTGACGGCCGGCCGCCGGCATCCTCGACCCGGGCCGGGGGTTATCGCGGGCGGCCGTTCTGCGCCTGTCCCTGGCCAGCCGGCCTGGCGCCGACCAGACCTCCCGACCGTGGCCTGGGCGCCAGCCAGTCGCCGAAGTCCTCGCCAAGCAGGCTTTCCAGCAGCCTGATGTCGTCCTCGAACCTGGGCAGCAGCGCCTGCCGCTGCTGCCAGCCGAGCGGCTGGCGCTCCCTGCCGCCGCGCTGCAGGAACCGTTCGAGCCGGTGCGTCGCGGTTGCCGCGGCACTGCCAGGCAGCAGCCGGCCGAGCGCGTGGCCGCCGCGCAGGCCGGCCGAGACGGCCCGGTGAGACAGCGTCCGTTCCGGGTGCGCGGTGACGTTCTCCCGCGGTATCTCGGTGACGATCCCCGGCTGCACGCCCAGGAAGGCGCATATCCGGTCAAGCGCGGCACCCGGCGAGTCGACGAGCAGCCGGTACCTGAGCACGAGGACCTGATTGCGCGGGAACAGCGAGAACGCGCAGCCGAGCTGCCGGCCGTACATGCCGAGCCCGGTGTAGTGCCAGAACGACGCCCAGCCCGCGGCGATCCTGCTGTCTTCCTCGGCACAGGCCCGCACGAAGTCGCCGACCGGTTCAAGGCCGGCCGACCACAGGTGCGTCCAGTTGGAGTGCGCCCGCTCGACCGGATCCCTGACGACCACGATCAGCCTGACGCCGGGGATCATCCCCCTGATCCTGCGCAGCGCGGCCCGGTCGTACAGGTACAGCGGCGTGGACTCGCCGCGCAGCGTGCCGGGCGGCGCCGCGTCGAACAGCGCCTCGTACCGGTCGCGCCGCCAGACGTGCTCCCGGTAGGTCAGCGCGTCCCCCGGACCTCCCTTCGCCGACGGCGGGCCGTCGGTCAGGAAGAACTTCGGCTCCTTGATCGGCGACAGGTACAGGCCCGGATGACGGGACAATGCCGCGTGCAGGGCCGTCGTCCCCGCCTTGGGGACTCCGGCCACCAGAAAGTCAGGCAGCGCCACGTTCCCCCCTCGCTTCACGGCCCGGAGAGGGCATTGAGAACTTTTCCGGCGATATTAATCGGAATAATCCGGCGGTCCGCGAGTGGCTCGCTCGCTGCTTCCTACCCCTCCCCCGGCCCTTAATCCTTCCGCGGGGTCGGGCGCTGTCCTGGACGACCATCCCCGACCGTCACCGGGACGCCCCATACCCCGGGACCCGCGCCCCGATGTTCGCGATGTTTGCCGTTTTATCCCGGTTCGGGTGCACCGATCATGCGTAAAGTCAGCTGGCTGGCCGCGTGGACGCCTCAGCCGGGCCGGCGGCGAGCCGGGCTAGGAGCAGGAGCTGGAGGAGGGCGTCGCACCAGCGGTCTTCGGGGGATCTGGGGTCGAATCGGCCCAGGCACTCGTTGGCCGCGTCGAGCACGGCGGTGAAGATGGCGTCGTCGGCCGCGAGCCGGGCAGGATCGCCGCCGGCGTCCGGGGCGGCGCCCGTCAGCACGTCCCGATGCCGCTGGAGGATGTCCCAGGCCCGCCTGGCCATCGCCAGCCCGAGCGAGTCCGCACTCACCACGTGCCGCAGACCGCGAACACCACCTGAGTCCAGCATGTCGCGATCCCTTCCCACGCAACGCCCCGGTCCGCACGGGACCGCCCGTCGCGGCACCGGGGCGGCGCCCCGCGCGCGCTGGAAACATCGTGCCGCCGGGGAGTGACATTCCACGGCGCCCGGGCACGAGGGGCTCCGCGCCCGGCCGCTTTCCCGGCCGGGCGCGGAGGCGGGTCGCGGGGCGGCTGGTCAGCCGGCGGGGCGGCAGGCTGACCAGATCGCGGCGCTGCCGGGCAGCTTGACGCGCTCGCCGCGGCCGAGCGACCTGGCGAGGTCGGCCTCGGCGGCCTCGATGCGCAGCCACTCGTCGTAGGACACCGGCCGCACCCCGCGTTCGGCGAGCAGGCCGTGCAGCGGCGAGGGGGCGCCCTCGGCGCCCTCCGGGGCCGGCCCGGCGTCGGGGAACCTGAGCAGCCCGGGCCGCGGCAGCGCCGCGCCGTCCTCGCCGGGCCCGCCCGCCAGGTCGGCAAGCAGAGCCCGCACGGTCTCCGCGGCGTCCGCCTTGTTCGTCCCGATCACGCCTGTCGGGCCGCGCTTGAGCCAGCCCGCGACGTACTCCCCTGGCAGCGGGGCGCCGGTGTCGTCGAGGACGCGGCCGCCGGAGTTGGGGACGGTGTGGGAGCGGGCGTCGAACGGCACGCCGTCCAGCGGAACGCTCTGGTATCCCACGGAACGGAGCACCATCTGGGCGTCGAGGGTCTCGAACTCACCGGTGCCTTCGAATACCCCGTCACTGGTCAGACGGGTGCGCTCGAGGCGAAGACCGCCCACCGTTCGGGATGATGATGGGAGGATTTCCGCAGGGCGCAGCCAGAAGCGGACCCGCAGCCTGCGTCCGGTGCCCGCCACCTGCGCCGCCCCGGACAGCCACTGCCGCATCGCGACCAGGTTGCCGCGCACCCGGCGGTCCGATTCGGCGAGCGCGGCGGACTCGCCGGAG
The DNA here is from genome assembly GCA_027314595.1 of Actinomycetota bacterium. Classification (GTDB taxonomy): domain Bacteria; phylum Actinomycetota; class Actinomycetes; order Streptosporangiales; family Streptosporangiaceae; genus Trebonia. The sequence goes on from DAHVAN010000023.1 coordinate 8,560, forward strand.
GAGTCGAACCCGTCCGGGTCCATCTCGCTCTCCTCGACGCGGACCGACACGCCCGGGAGTTCGCCGAGCTCGCGCAGCTCCTTGGTGGTGAACTTGGCCTGCGCCGGGCCGCGGCGCCCGATCATGTGCACCTCGCGGACCTTGCTCGCCCGCAGCGCGGCCAGGACCGGCTCGGGGACGTCGGTCTGCGCCAGTTCCTCGACGTCGCGGGCCAGGATGCGGGCCACGTCGACGGCCACGTTCCCGACGCCGATCACCGCGACCGACTCGGCGTCGAGGCTGAACGCGTCCATGTCCATGTCCGGGTGACCGCAGTACCAGTTGACGAAGTCGGTGGCCGCGTAGCTGCCCGGCAGGTCCTCGCCTGGGATGGCCAGGCGGCGGTCGCGCATGGCGCCTGTCGCGTAGACGACGGCATCGTAGGCGCCGAGCAGGTCCTGGCGGGTGACGTGGTCGCCGAAATGAACCCCGCCGAGGAAGGCCACACCGGGGCTCTCCAGGACGCGCCGCAGGTAGTTGGCTACCGACTTGATCGACTTGTGGTCGGGGGCCACGCCGTAGCGGACCAGCCCGTAAGGCGTGGGCAGCCGGTCAAGCACGTCGATGCTCACGGGCACCGGAACCGGCAGGGCGGCGGCCTGCTTGACCAGCGCCTCGGCAGTGTAGAGCCCGGCCGGACCAGATCCGACCACCGCGACTCGAAGCATCATCAACCCCAGCTACCGGCGCGTACTTCGCGCCTTCTGCGGTGAACGCTACTCGGAGCGCCGCTCTTCCGCCGAAGTCTCGCCGACAGCCGGCTCGTGCGGCGCGGGGGTGCGGCGCGCGACCGCCTCGGTGAGCTGGCGCGCGAGGTGCTGCGGGCTCAGCCCGTTCGCCTCGAGGATCTCCTCGCGGGTGCCGTGGGCGAGGAACTCCTGCGGCAGGCCGTAGGTCTTGACCGGGGTGTCGACGTCGTGGTCGCGCAGCAGCCTCGCCACCGCGTCGCCGAACCCGCCTGACCGGCCGTTGTCCTCGACCACGGCGACGAGCCGGTGCGCGCGGGCGGCGGCGATGACGGCCTCGTCGACCGGCTTGACCCACCGCGGGTCGACGACGGTGACGCCGATGCCCTGGTCCTGCATCCGCCTGGCCACCTGCACGCAGGTGGCGGCCATCGGGCCGGCGCCGAGCAGCAGGACGTCGCTTGCCGTCTTGCCGTCAGGGACGGCCAGGACGTCCATCGCGCCGAGCTTGCCGACCGCCTGCGCCTCGGCGCCCACGGTTCCCTTGGGGTAGCGGACGACGGTGGGGCCGTCGCTGACGGCGACGGCCTCGCTGAGCAGTTCGGCGATGCGGCTGGCGTCCCTTGGCGCCGCGACCCGCAGGCCGGGAATGACCTGCAGGATCGAGCCGTCCCACATGCCGTTGTGGCTGGCGCCGTCGGGGCCGGTGACGCCCGCGCGGTCCAGCGCCACGGTGACCGGCAGGCTGTGCAGCGCCACGTCCATGAGCAGCTGGTCGAAAGCCCGGTTGAGGAACGTCGCGTACACGGCGACCACTGGGTGCAGGCCGCCCATCGCCAGGCCCGCCGCGCTGGTTATCGCGTGCTGCTCGGCGATGCCGACGTCGTAGACCCGGTCCGGGTAGGCGGCCGCGAACGGCGCCAGGCCGGTCGGGTGCAGCATCGCGGCGGTGATCGCCACCACGTCAGGGCGGCGGGCGCCGATCGCGACCATCTCGTCCGCGAACACGTCGCCCCAGGTCCGCTTCGGCGCAGCCGGGACGCTTGAGGCGCCCGGGGCGGTCGCGGGGGGCTCGGCGCCGCGCGCGGTCTTCGGCGTGCCGGGGACCTGGTGGAGGCAGTCTTCCTCGTTCTGTTCTGCGAGCGGGTAGCCGAAGCCCTTGCGGGTGATCGCGTGCACCAGGACCGGGCCGCCGTACGCGGCGGCCTTCTTCAGGGCCTGTTCGAGTATCAGCTCGTCGTGGCCGTCGATCGGGCCGATGTACTTGATGCCCAGGTCCTCGAACAGGACCTGCGGCTGGAGGAAGTCCTTGAGGCCCTTCTTGGCGCCGTGCAGCGCGCCGTAGAGCGGCTGGCCGAACAGCGGCGTGCGGGTAACCGTGGTCTTGATGTAGTCGAGCACGTTCTCGTAGCGCTGGCTGACCCGGATGCTGGCGAGATGGCTGGCCAGGCCGCCGATCGTGGGCTGGTAGGAGCGGCCGTTGTCGTTGACGACCACCACGAGGCGGGAATCGCGGGCGACGGCGATGTTGTTCAGCGCCTCCCAGGCCATCCCGCCGGTCAGCGCGCCGTCGCCGATCACCGCGACGACCGTGCGGTCGTGCTCGCCCCTGAGCTTGAACGCCTTGGCCATCCCGTCGGCGTAGGACAGGCTAGTGGACGCGTGGCTGTTTTCCACCAGGTCGTGCTCGGACTCCGACCGCGACGGGTAACCGGACAGCCCGCCGGACTGGCGCAGCGTGTGGAAGTCCTTGTAGCGGCCCGTGAGCAGCTTGTGCACGTACGACTGGTGGCCGGTGTCGAAGATCACCTTGTCCTTCGGCGAGTCGAACACGCGGTGCAGCGCGATGGTCAGCTCCACCACGCCCAGGTTCGGCCCAAGGTGGCCGCTCGTTCTCGTTACCGTCTCCACAAGGACGTCGCGGATCTCGCTGGCCAGGACGGTGAGCTGCTCCTGGCTGAGTTCCTTGAGGTCCTCCGGGCCGTTGATGCGCTCAAGCAAGGTCACGGCGGGCTGCTCCTCGTGCGGCTTTCCAGGCGGACTGGACTACCCGATAGTACGGCGGATGATCCGCGCAGGTCGCGAAGGCATGCTCAGTTAACCGACACGCGCGTCGGGGACGAAAGGGCATACTAGCCGCATGAGCCCAGGCGAGCTGCCACTGCCCGCCGCAGGTCGCGGTGTCGCGTCACGCATCCGGTACACGTGGCGACCACGCGGCCGGCCGAGGCCATGGCGGAGTACGGCCGGCCGGCCGGCCGGTCCCGGTGACCTGGTCGCCGTGGACACGACAGTCCCCGTCGACGCCGCCGCGGTCGCCGCGGTCGTGCGCGCGGCTCTAGGGGACGAGCACGAGCTTGCCGGTGGTGCGGCGGGCGGCTAGGTCGTCGTGGGCGCGGGCCGCGTCAGCCAGCGGGTATTCACCGCCGATGCGCACGTCCAGCTCGCCCTTGGCGATCCACTCGAACAGGTCATCGGCGCGCCACAGCAGTTCGGCGCGATCTGCGACGTAGTGCGCGAGCGTCGGCCTGGTGATGAACAGCGAGCCGCCGGTGTTCAGCCGCTGCAGGTCGAACGGCGGGACCTGGCCGCTCGCGCCGCCGTAGAGCACCATCATCCCGCGCGGCCGCAGCGCGGCCAGGCTGTCGTCGAAGGTGGCCTTGCCCACGCCGTCGAAGACGACGTGGGCGCCGCGTTCGCCGGTGATCCGGCGCACCGCGTCGGTGAACTCCTCGTAGGTCGTGACGTGGTCCGCGCCGGCCTGCTGCGCGATCACCGCCTTGGCGGTCGTCGAGGTGGTGGCGACCACGATTCCGCCGCGCCGCTTGACCATCTGGGTGAGCAGCAGCCCGACACCGCCAGCCGCCGCGTGCACGACGGTGACGTTCCCCTCCTGCACGGGGAACGTGCTGTTGCACAGGTAGTGCGCGGTCATGCCCTGCAGCATGACGGCGGCGGCGACCTTCAGGTCGATGTGGCCGGGCACGGGAACGGCGCGGTCGGCGGGCAGGGCGACCCGTTCGGCGTAGCTGCCGTGCCCGCCGCTCCAGGCCACGTGGTCGCCCTCGGCGAAGCCGGCCACCCCGTCGCCGACCGCGATCACCGTCCCGGCGCCCTCGCCGCCGGGCGTGAACGGCGTCGGCGCGGCGTAGACGCCCACCCCGGTGCGCATGTAGATGTCCATGAAGTTGACGCCCGCCGCCGCCACCTGGACGACGATCTCGCCCGGCCGCGCGACTGGGTCCTCGCGGTCCCCGATCCGCAGGACCTCAGGCCCGCCGAGTTCGCCGACAACTATCGCACGCATGAAACCACGCCCCTTGTCTGTCGCCTCAGCAAGTAACTATCACGGACCACGGCTGCCCCGTTTCCCGGGCGGCGGAAACCAGCGTAAGAGGGCGGCTGTCAAGTCTTATGTCGTGATTTGCAGGAGTTGCGGTACCGCAGGGCTTTGAGTGGTTGGTGCGGTGGGCATGGCGGGTGGCGCGGGGACCGAGTCGGCCCGTGCGGGCATGGCCGGGGCCCGCGGTGCCTGGCATGGCGCGCGGGTGACCGGGCGTGGTGTCCCGGCGGCTTCCCGTCCCTACGTACATGCACGACAAGGATGAGGCCGCGGCGGCCACCGGCGACCCGGGATGGAAGGACCTGGGAGCCGGGCACCGCTGACCGCCCGGCTCCGCTACCAGCAGACCAAGATCGACGGCGCCCCGGACACCATCCCGGTCGATGCCGAGATCACCGCGATCATCCGGGCGCAGCAGGAATGGGCCGCCGCATGGCTGGACGCGCACGCCGCACCGGGCACGCGGCCCCGCTACCTGTTCCTCGGCCTGCTGTTCAACCGCAACGCCGACCGGCCCTACGTGTCGGCGACCCTCCACAAGACGCGCACCGAGATGGCACTCCGGCTCGGCATCCGCGACAGCGCCGGCCGCATGGTCGACTTCCAGCGCACCCACCGGTTCCGGCATACCAGGGCCACCAGCCTGCTCAACGCCGGCCTTCCCGTTCACGTCGTCCAGCGCTACCTCGGCCATCTCTCGCCCGCCATGACCATGCACTACGCCCAGACCCTGGCCGAAACGCACGAGGCCGAGTTCCTCCGCTACCGCAAGATCACCGCCGACGCCCGCGACCTGCAGGCAAGCCCCCGCGGCTCGGCGCGCTTCCGTCCCGGCGGTCAGCGCCCGTCGGCCATGGGGTCGCGGGCGGCGGCGGGAGCCAGCCAGCGCTCCATGCAGCTGAGCAGTTCCTCCACGTCGATCGGCTTGGTGATGTAGTCACTCGCGCCCGCTTCGATGCTCTTCTCCCGGTCCCCCTGCATGGCACGGGCCGTGACGGCGATGACGGGCAGCCGCGCGAACTGGGGCATCTGGCGGATGGCGCGCGTGGTCTCGTACCCGTCCATCTGCGGCATCATCACGTCCATCAAGACCAGGTCGATGTCGCCGGCCGCCAGTCCGGCGATCGCCATGCGCCCGTCGGTCGCCTGCGCGACGGTCATGCCGTGCATTTCCAGCACGTCGGTCAGGACGAAGGCGTTCCTCGGGTCGTCGTCGACGACGAGGACCTTGTGGCCGCGCAGCGCCTCATGCTGGCGGGCCGCGGGGACCGGCTGGGCATCGTGGTCGCCCAGGGAACCAGCGCCGGGGTACGCGGCCGGCCCGCCGGCGGCGCCCGCGAGGGACGGCGGCGCGACTGCCCTGGAGTGCCCGGCGCCCTGCGTGACGAGGGGAAGGTGGAGGCTGAAAGTGCTGCCGGCGCCAAGCTCGCTCTGCACGGTGACTTCGCCGCCGAGCCTGGCGGCGACCTCGCGGCAGATGGCAAGGCCAAGGCCGGTTCCGCCGTAGCGGCGGCTGGTGGTCCCGTCGCCCTGCTGGAAGGCGGAGAAGATGCTGGTGAGGTTGTCGCGGCCGATGCCGATGCCGGTGTCGGTCACGGAGAACACCACCCACGACCCGGCTGCGGCCCCCGGCTGCGGCCGCTGCGTGCCGATATGCAGCTCGACGCGCCCATGGTCGGTGAACTTGACCGCGTTGGACAGCAGGTTGTACAGGATCTGACGGAGCCGCTGCTTGTCGGTTTCCAGCTCGGCCGGCACTGCGGGCTCGGACTCGATGGTGAACCCGAGCCGCTTTTCCTCGGTGAGCGGGCCGAAGACGCCGCGCAGGTCCTCGACCAGCCCGGTGAGGGCGAACCGCTCGAGGTTGATGTCCATCTTGCCCGCTTCGACCTTGGTCAGGTCCAGGATGTCGTTGATCAGCCGCAGCAGGTCCGAACCGGACGAGTGCACGATAGTGGCGTACTCGACCTGCTTGGGGGTGAGATTGCCGTCCGGGTTCTGCGCCAGCAGCCGGGCCAGGACGAGCAGGCTGTTCAGCGGGGTGCGCAGCTCGTGCGACATGTTCGCGAGGAACTGCGACTTGTACCTGGACGCCTGGTCCAGCTGCTTGGCGCGCTCTTCGATCTCCTGCCTGGCCTGCTCGATCTCGGCGTTCTTCGTCTCGATGTCGCGGTTCTGCGAGGCGAGCAGCGCCGCCTTGTCGGCGAGCTCGGCGTTGGACCGCTGGAGGTCCTGCTGCCGGGACTGCAGCTCCGCGGTCAGCCGCTGCGACTGCTCGAGCAGCGCGTCGGTGCGCGCGTTGGCGATCATCGTGTTGACGTTGACGCCGATGGTCTCCATCAGCTGCTCGAGGAAGTCACGGTGCACCTGGGTGAACGGCCACACCGACCCGGCCTCGATCACGCCGAGAACCTGGTCCTCGAACACGATCGGCACGATCATCACGTTGACCGGCCGGGCTTCGCCGATCGCCGAGGAAATGCGGACATAGCCGGCCGGGACCTCGTCGAGCACGATCGGCTTCCTGGTCTTGGCGACCTGGCCGATCAGCGACTGTCCCAGCAGCACCTGGCCTGGCGTCCCGGTGCGGTTCAGCCCGTATCCGGCGATCAGCCTCAGCTTCGCGTGCCCGTCGCTGGTGTCGGCGAGGAAGAACGCGCCGTGCTGCCCCCCCACCAGCGGGATGAGCTCGTTCATGATCAGCTCGGCGACGACGGCCAGGTCCCGCTGGCCCTGCATCAATCCGGCGATCCGGGCCAGGTTGGTCTGCAGCCAGCCCTGCTGCTGGTTGGCCTCGGTCGTCTCGCGCAGCGACCGGACCATCGTGTTGATGTTGTCCTTCAGCTCGGCGACCTCGCCCTGCGCCTCGACCGAGATCGACCTCGTCAGGTCGCCGGTCGCGACCGCGCTTGTCACCTCGGAGATCGCCCGCACCTGCCTGGTCAGGTTGCCGGCCAGCTCGTTGACGTTCTGCGTCAGCCGCTTCCAGGTGCCGGACACGCCCTCCACCTCGGCCTGCCCGCCGAGCCGGCCCTCCCGGCCCACCTCCCTGGCCACCCTGGTGACCTCGGCGGCGAACGAGGAAAGCTGGTCGACCATGGTGTTGATGGTGGTCTTCAGCTCCAGGATCTCCCCGCGCGCGTCCACGTCGATCTTGCGCGTCAGGTCGCCCTGCGCGACCGCGGTGGTGACCTGGGCGATGTTCCGCACCTGGCTCGTCAGGTTGTTCGCCATCGAGTTGACGTTGACGGTCAGGTCCTTCCAGGTCCCCGCCACGTTCGGGACGGTCGCCTGGCCGCCGAGGATGCCTTCGGTGCCGACCTCGCGCGCGACCCGGGTGACCTCTCCGGCGAACGCCGACAGCGTGTCGACCATCCCGTTGATCGTGCCGGCCAGCGCGGCGACCTCCCCCTTGGCCTCGACCGTGATCTTCTGGCTCAGGTCGCCGCGGGCCACCGCGGTGGCCACCTGGGCGATCGACCGGACCTGCGCGGTGAGGTTGGACGCCATCACGTTGACGTTGTCGGTCAGGTCTTCCCACGTCCCCGAAACGCCCTGCACGATAGCCTGCCCGCCGAGCTTGCCCTGGGTGCCCACGTCACGGGCGACCCGGGTGACCTCGCCGGCGAACGAGGACAGCTGGTCGACCATCGTGTTGATGGTGTCCTTGAGCTCGAGGATCTCCCCGCGCGCGTCGACCCGGCTCTTCTGGCTCAGGTCACCCTTGGCGACCGCGGTGGCCACCTGGGCGATCGAGCGGACCTGCACGGTGAGGTTCCCGGCCATGAAGTTGACCGAGTCGGTCTGGTCGCGCCACGTCCCGCCGACCCCGGGCACCTGCGCCTGCCCGCCGAGCCGGCCCTCGGTGCCCACCTCCCTGGCCATCCGGGTGACCTCGCCGGCGAACGCCGACAGCTGGTCCACCATCGTGTTGACGGTGTTCTTCAGCTCCAGGATCTCCCCGCGCGCGTCCACCGTGATCTTCTGGCTCAGGTCACCCTTGGCGACCGCGGTGGTGACCTGCGCGATGTTGCGGACCTGGCTGGTCAGGTTCCCGGCCATGAAGTTGACCGAGTCGGTCAGGTCGCGCCACGTCCCGCCGACCCCGGGCACTTCCGCCTGCCCGCCGAGCCGGCCCTCGGTGCCCACCTCGCGCGCCACCCGGGTGACCTCGCCGGCGAACGCCGACAGCGTGTCGACCATCCCGTTGATCGTCTCGGCCAGGGTAGCGACCTCGCCTTTGGCCTCGACGGAAATCTTCTGGCTCAGGTCGCCGCGCGCGACCGCGGTGGTGACCTGAGCGATGTTGCGCACCTGGCCGGTCAGGTTGCCCGCCATCGCGTTGACCGAGTCGGTGAGGTCTTTCCAGGTGCCGGTGACCGCGGGGACCTGGGCCTGGCCGCCGAGCTTGCCGTCGACGCCGACCTCACGGGCCACCCGGGTGACCTCGGAGGTGAATACGGCGAGCTGCTCGTTCATGGCGTTGAAGACGGCCGCGATCTCGTTCATCAGCGGGTCACGGGCTTCGGGCAGCCTGCTGCCGAAGTCACCGCCGCGCACCGCGGTCAGGCCGGCCAGCAGTTGCTGCATCTGCTCCTGCTGCCTGGCCTGGGTTGCCGTCGCCATGCAATCACCTCAGCCTCGGGGGTCTGCCGGGCCACGCAGATCCCGCCATCGGCAGGCGTTGCGAGCCGGCGCGTCAGTCGCGATGCTTCAATGATGCCACCGCGTCAGGAGGGCCTCCCGTCCCGGCGACGACAGATGTTCGCGCAGGAGCACTCCGGCCGTGCCGCCTGGCGCGGGCGGCCGGGCTGCCGCGCAGCCGCGCCGGCCGGCCTGTGGCCCGTCCATCACCGGGGGCTCAGCGGCCCCGGATATCGCGCCGTCACCGTGTGGTACAAAGCATTCGTGGCACCCCTGACGACATCGGTCACCGTGCATGACCGCGGCCCCGAGCACTACACGCTGGTGGAGCTCGCGGGCGAAGCCGACGCGACCGGCAGCGAGGCGCTGCACGCCCTGCTCCAGTCGCAGACGCGGCAAAAGCCGGCCCTGCTCATCATCGAGATGTCCGCGCTGGTGTTCATGGACTCTTCGGCGCTGCAGGCCATTTTGCGGGCCCGCCTGGCACTGGAGAAGAGCGGCGGACGGCTCGTGCTGGTAAGCCCGCACGACACGGTGGCCCGGGTGCTGGAGATGACGGAAGTCGACCAGATCGTCCCTGTCTACGCCAGCGTGGCGGAAGCCGTTTCCCGGTAGCCCGACGGCGCACTGTGCCCGGACGCCGCCGATGCGCCTTCCAGGGCGCGGCCCTGCGGTCCAGGTCGGTGATGCGGTCCAGGTGCAGGCGGATCAGCATGAGGTGGTGCGCTTCGGGGCGCATGCCCTCCAGGGCCCGCCCGACGGCGGCGCGGCCGCCTTGACGTTGCCGTGGGCCAGGGCCGCCAGGGCCTGCGGGCTGATCTGGCCGCCGGCGATGGCCTCCAGGATCTTGTGCGCGGTCTTGGCCGCCGCCAGGGACCAGACCACCGAGGACAGCTTGATGAGGGTGCCCTCGAGCAGCTCCTCCAGGCGCTGCCACTCCCGGGTGCGGTCGCCCCGCGACCCGCTCGTGCCGCAGCTGGTAGTCCTCGTCGTCCACCAGCTGCGCGGGGATCTTCCTTCTCCTCGCGTTGCCCACCCGGGGCCTCCTATCCTTGAAACCGGGTACACCAGGCGGGCCGCCCGGGGACCCCGGTCATCTGGCTCGGAAGCCGCGAATAGTGACCGTCGTGCTCAACGGCAACAAGAGGCGACCCTCAGGTCAAGGTCCCGGCCGACCGCCCGCAGCCCCGCGCCAAATTCTCGCGTCAGCGCGACCGCCCCCGGCGAAGATGGGTTTTCGTGTGTAGTTCGGCCCCCTGGGAGGGGCCGAACTACACACGAAAGTTGGAAATGAGAGCCGGGGCTCGTACGGACCGCCCGCCGCGGCGGTCTCGCCTGGCCGCCGGCCGTGCTGTGATGGCAGGGAAGAGGGGCGGGGGCGGCAGGGACGCGGCGGGGGCAGGGCCGCTCCCCTGCTGTAGGCCGCCTTTCGTTCGGGATATCAGGACTTTTCTTCCGAACGGACCGTGGTGACTGTCTTCCGCAAAACGCGGCGGCGGCACGGCTTAACCGCGCGGCCCCGGGTAGTGGCACTGCCGAGCAGACCGGGGAGACACGCATGGCCGCTGAGCGCCTCATCAGGGTGACGCACCGCGAACGCGAGGACACCGTCGAGGAGCTCCGCGCCGCCTATGCGACGGGCTGCCTTGACGAGGCTGAACTCGAGGAGCGGACCAGCCTCGCGTACGCCGCCAAGACCCGCGGCGACCTGGCCGGCCTGGTGAGCGATCTGCCGCCGGTCCCGCCCAGCGAGACGGCGGCGACGGTGGCCGTGTGTCCGGCTCGCCGCGACTGGGCCGGCTGGGCGCGCCAGTCCCTGGGCTGGGGCTGCTGGCTCGTGGTCGCCGCGGCGGGCGCCTGGACGATTTCCGCCGCGGCCGGAGGGGTCCTAGCGGTGCCCCTGATATTCGCCTGGCTCGTCTCGATGCGGCTGTGCGGGCTGCTGCTGCGGCACAGGCATTAGGGGCGAGCCACCCGGCTTCGGCAGGTGTGAGCGGTCCGGTCAGGGGTAGCGGCACGGTCCAGTTCACCACTTCGGCCTGAGGCGGACCGTCATGCCAGCTGGCAGCTTCACCGCCGACATCACCGCGATCCGCGAGCGGGCGCGGCAGAAGATGGGGGAAGGGCCGGTCACCGGCTCGTACGGCAAGGACCCCAGGGAGGTCATCGCCGTCCTCAACGAGGTCCTGGCCACCGAGATCGTGCGCTGGATGCGCTACACCCGCCATGCGATCTCGGCGACGGGGATCAGCCGCGCCCAAGTCGCCGCCGAGTTCACCGCGCAGGGCACGGACGAGCGGTCCTGGGCCGCGTGGCCGTGGCTGAGCACGCCTCCCGGCGGCGGGCTCGCCGGGCTGGCCGCCGTGCGCAGTGCCGTGGTCGTGGCCGCGCATCCGGACGACGAGGTGCTGGGCGCCGGCCGCCTGATGTCGGTGCTGGCGGCATCGCGCGCGCGGTCGCCCCGCTGGTGACCGGCTTCGACCTGTGCCTGGCCCCGTGGGAGCGCGACTTGCATCCTGACCATGAGGCGGCCGGCCGGGCCGCGGGCCGGGCGGGCCCGGCGGCGTTGTACTACTACCCGGTCTGGATGTGGCACTGGGCCTCCCCCGCCGATCCCCGGGTGCCCTGGGACCGGGCGCTCCGCATCCCGCTCCCGCCGCGGGCAGCCGCCAGGAAGCGCGCCGCGATCAGCTGCCTCGCCAGCCAGATTTCCGGCCGGGGACATGGCCTCGGCCCCGTGCTGCCTCCCGGCATGATCGCGCACTTCACCCGGGCGATGGAGGTCCTGCTGCGGTGACGCGGGCGCACGCGGGGCCCGGTACGCCTGCGGCCGGACACTGCCGCGCACCCGGAACCCGAGCCCGGCAGGGCAAGGCCGTCGCAACGCGGTTGGTGACGTTCGTCCCTGGCGGCCGGCCGGTTTGAAGGCGAGCCTGGTAGGCACGGTGCGCGCAACGCGGCCCCACACGTTCCCGCAAGAAGGGGGAGTCATGACGCCGGTGAAACAGGCCGCGGCGGAGTTCCTGGCCAAAAAGCGGATCGCTGTCACCGGGGTGTCCCGCACGCCCAAAGATCACGGCAGCAATGTCGTGTACAAGCGGCTGCGCGATCGCGGCTACCAGGTGTTCGCGATCAACCCTAATGCCGGGCAGGTCGAAGGCGACCGGTGCTACCACGACCTGAAGTCTGTCCCCGGCGGTGTCGAGGCGGTGGTGATCGGGACCAGGCCCGAGACCGCGGAGGCCACCATGCGCGAATGCGCCGACCTGGGCATCAAGCACGTGTGGATGCACCGAGGGCCAGGCGCAGGCAGCGTGTCAGCCGCGGCCGCCCAGTACGGCCGGCAGCACGGGATCACCGTGATCGACGGAGGCTGCCCGCTGATGTTCGACCCCACCGCCGATTTCGGCCACAAGGTGATGCGGCACATGTTCGCAGGCCACGTCCCCAGGCAGGTCGCAGGCACGTCGGCTAGGAGCCCACTCCGGTGACATTCCCGCTGCCGTCAGTGACGTAACGGCCCTTGGAGGGCTCGGTCACCATCCGGCCGCCGGCTGCCAGCACCGCCGCGGCAGCCTGGCGGTAGAAACGCAGGCCGGCACCAAGGTCCGGCACTGGGACAGTCAGCGCATCGACCTTCCGGAACAGGGGCATCGCTGACCTGCGACAAGTCTGCCCGCAGCAAGCCGTCCCATTCGTCGACCGCCGGGCTGCACGGCTCCGGGCAGCCCGGCCTGAGAGCCGCTCGCCCGGCGTCCCCGTTACCTGCCGCTGTCGCCCATGACGGGCGGGAAGCCGAAGCCGGGGAACGCGCACGAGGGGATGCAGCACGTTGGTCACGTTGCCGCCAGTCTGGCTGCCGATCGAGAGCCCGTGGGTGCCGTAGCAGTGCACGTTCTCGACGGTGATGTTGCTGGCGGGAACGGGATAGGCGGACTTGATCGCGACGCAGTCGTCGCCGTCTTGAATCATGTCGTCGTTGAGCGTCACGTCGGTCTCCCCCAGCGGGTCGATCCCGTCGGTGTTGCGCGCGCCGACGGCCGGGGTATCGACCATCACCCCCCAGACCGTGAGGCCGGCGCCGTCCTGCATGAGCATGTGGTACATCGGCGAGTTCTTCAGCTCGACCTGGTAGATCGTGACGTTGTCGCGTGATCGCCGACGATGAGGTCGGGGTTGTCCTGAGCGCCGCCGTTGTGAGCCGACTCGGCCACGTCCCACCAGGTCTGCGTGGAGCCGAGGATCGTCATCTCGCCACGGCCGTCGATGACGCCGAGGCTCCCGTCCCGGCCTCGCGTGCCCATGACCGCGGAAATGCCGCCTGTGATGGTGATGAATGGCTTGCACCCGTTGCCAAGGACCCCTTTGGTCCCGCAGGTCTCGTTCCCGGGGATCTGGTAGTCAGCGGCGTTGCGCGAGGCGTAGAGGGTCACGCCGTCGCGGACCACGAGCGCCTCGTCGCCGCCGATGGTGAGCGGTCCGCTGAGGAAGGCGTTCTGGCCGCGGAAGCCGGCCAGTTCCACGGCCCTGCCGGTCCCGGCGCAGGCGCGCAGCGCCGCCTGGAGCCGGCCCGTGTCCGGCGGGCTGGTCTCGACCGCGGTGGCGAACTGACCGGTGGTCGTTGACAGGTGCGCGAAGACCAGCCGGCACACGTGGGGCAGCTCCGGCTGCCGCACGGGGCGCGGGTCGCCGGTCGCGACCGGCAGCGGGACCGCCTGCGCGATGCCGGCCACAGGAACTTGTACCTCACGAGTTTCCTCCCATCGCAGAACGATCCAGATTCCCCGGATAAACGAAAAACTCCGACAATGTCGCTTTATCTCACTTTCTGCGCCGCCTAGCAAGACCCGCAGAGTCAGGGCTCAGGGGACGGCGGCCGGGCTGGCCGGCCGGCGTCCGGCGCGGGCAGGGGCGGATGCCGCGGCGAGGGCCGGGGGTTCAGGCGGCGCGGCGCCCGGCCGCGGGCCTGGTGGACTCGGGGCCCGGGGGCGG
>DAHVAN010000026.1 GCA_027314595.1 Actinomycetota bacterium
ACCGGCGGGTCGCGGACGATGTTTCCTTCAGCACCGACGCGGTATTCGGCGTAGGAGGCTGGCGCGAGTGGTGCCCCGATCAGCGGGCAGCCACTGAGCGATTCGTCAGGGGCAGCGCACCACGGCTGTGGGAGCGGTTCAGTGAGGACGGCGGCGACGCCGAACTCGCCGAGGACTACGACCCAGTCGATCGCCTGCCCATCGCAGACCAAGACAAGATCCTCGCCAGGCTGCAAGCCCTGGGCTGCGAGATCCTGCCCTGCCCGGAGCTTGACCAGCAGTACTGGAACCCCGACGGTGACCTCGCTGCCCGGATCGATACCGGCGAATGGCCGCCCAGGCGACTGCCTCACCGCGAGTATTTACGACCGGAAAGTCCGGCCGCAGATACCGCGACCGGGGGCGCTGACAGGAGGACGGCGGACACAGGACGGATGAACCCTCCACTCCGCCCGCCGCGTCAAGCCGACAACGTCCGGCCCAGCCCATCGGCATAGCACGCCGGAACCGCCGCAGGATGCCACCGCCTGGCCGGGACTATACCAATTGGTCTAGACCTGTTCCACGATTGGTGTAGACCACGTGGCTCCAGGTATCAGCATGGATTCAGCACGCGGTCCGGAAACGACGGGAAATAACCGGGACGATTCGGACAGGCGGGACACGAGACAGGGCCGCCCCACTCCCTCGTGGAACGGCCCGCCCCACCCGAGGCACCCTGGTAAAACAGCAGGTCAGGCTACCTGACGTCCAATCCCGTCACGGCCCGTCCGATGAGCATCCGCTGGATTTCCGACGTGCCCTCGAAGATGGTGAAGATCTTGGCGGGCATGGGAAGAGTCATCGGTACACCCGTACGGCCCCCCGATCGGCCCCTGCGGATGGGGGTACCGCTGCCCTTTCCAGCGCCGCGCACGGGTTCCCGGCCGCATAAGGTCACTATCCGTCACGTATTCTGACGGCGTGCCATCGACCGGTTATCGCCTGAGCACGGTCACCGAGAACGGCGCACCGGACCGCCACGGGCGCAGGTCCCAGGTCGCGAAGCGGTGCTCGGGCACCAGGCCGGCCGCCGCGGCATGCTGGTCGAGGTCGGGCAGCTCATAGCCCCGGCCGACCGCGAATCCGATGGCGGCGAAGCCGCCGGGGCGCAGGTGGGCCGCTACGCGCCGCAGCACCTCCGGCTGCGTGCCCTCGGCGACGAACAGCATGACGTTGCCGGCCATGACGGCGCCGTCAAACGGTCCGGGGTCGCCGTGGTTGGACAGGTCGAAGTCGGTCAGGTCGGCGACGATCCACCGCGGCCCGGGGAAGTCGGCGCGGGCCGCCCCTATGAGCTGGGCGTCGGCGTCCACTCCGGTGACCCAGTGCCCGCGCGCGGCCAGTTCGGCCCCGACCCGGCCCTGGCCGCAGCCGGCGTCAAGCACCCGGGCCGCCCGCGGCAGCATCGTGTCCACCAGCCGCGCCTCGCCGGCCAGGTCGGCTCCCTCGCTGGCCATCCGGCGGAAGCGCTCGATGTACTGCCGCGAGTGCTCCGGCCCGTTCTCGGTAACCCATCGGGTAGGACTTCCCACGGTGCCACGATAAGCGCAAGCGGGCTGCACCGCGGTGCGAGAGAGCCGGCCTCGGCGGGAACTTCACGCGGCCCAGCCCCATCCCGAGCCCCTCCTGGCAGCCAGCCGCGCTGGCATCTTGCGCGCAGAAAATTCATCCATGCAGGCGAGAGGCGTGGCGCCGCTTCACCGGCTGTACGCATGGGCGTGAACGCCGCCGCGAGCCAACGTCTAGACTGCACGGGTGGCTGAGTCGTTCTTGCCGGGCGGCTCCGCCAGCCGTGTCGTCCGGGACGGTGGCATGGTGCGGCGAGATCCCGGTGACCGCGCGGAGCTCGTCCACGAACTGCTCCGCCACTTCGGGCAGCGCGGCTGGACGGGCGCCCTGCGGCTGCTCGGAACGGACGGGCAGGGGCGCGAGATGCTGACATTCCTTGACGGCCACGTCCCCTGGCAGTCCCCGGCAGACCGGGCGAGCTCGGCCGAGAGCCTGGCCGGGGTCGCTCGGCTCGTCCGCCGGTTCCACGACCTGACAGCCGGGATGCCCCTGGCCGGCGACCAGGAAGTGGCATGCGACAACGACATCTCCCCCAAGAACACCATCTACCGGGACGCCGGCGAGGGCATGCGCCCGGTCGCCTTCATCGACTGGACCCGGCAGCGCCGGGCGCCCGCATCCACGACATAGCCCACATGTGCTGGCAGTAAGTACCTCGGCCTTGGCCCCGCTGCAGCTGACGCCGCCGCGGCATCGCACCGGGTCCGCCTGATGTGCGACGCCTACGGCCTTGCCGACCGCAGCCGGGTCGTGGAGACCATCTTGTGGTGGCAGGACCGCCGCTGGCGCGGCATCAACGCAGGCGCGGACGCCGGCGACCCGGCAATGGCGCGCCTGCGGGCCGCAGGGGCTGCGGGGTCCGTGCGCGCCGCTTACCACTGGGTGCTCGCGTACCGGGACGAAATCGAAGCCGCCCTGGCCTAACGCGGGGCCAGGCGGCACCGCGTAACGCTCTTCTGGAAGAGCTACAACTGGGTGGCGACGACCGCCGACCGTTCCCCGGCGTGGAGCGGCTAGATTATCAACGCTAGTTCAGCTAGATCAACAAAAGCCCTTCGGCTATTTGAACAGCATTATAGCGGCTAGATGAACATGACCTGATAGTGTTCCCGCATGGCACCAGTACCGCCCTCACCGATCGGGCGCCTCATTCCGCGGCATTCCGCCACTGCGGTCAGGGAAGCACTCGCCGACACCAGGGTGGTTCTCGTCAACGGCGCCCGGCAGTGCGGCAAGAGCACCCTCGTGGCGCAAGCCGGCCAAGAGCGCAAAGCCGAATGGCGGAGCCTGGACCGCGCCGCCACCCGGCAGGCCGCGGAGTACGACCCTACCGAGTTCGTCGCCGGCGCTGACTTCATGATCATCGACGAGGTCCAGCGGGTGCCCGAACTGCTGCTCGCGATCAAGGAGGCGGTCGACGCCGACCCGCGCCCCGGCAGGTTCCTGCTCACCGGCTCCGCCCGCGTCCTCGGCCTGCGGGGCCTGCCGGACGCACTCCCGGGACGAATGGAGACAATCGAGCTCTGGCCCTTGTCGCAAGGGGAGATCGACGGGACGCCCGACGCCTTCATCGATGCCGTCTTCGCCCGCGGAGTCGGACTGGCCCACACCTCTGAGCAGGCACGCTCCGACTACGTCGACCGCATCATCCGCGGCGGTTTCCCCGAGTCCGTCGCCCGGGCCGGCCGCCGGCGGATGAGGTTCCTCGACTCCTACGTCGCCGACATCATCAACCGGGACGTCATCCAGCTGTCGGAAATCGAGCGCGGCCCCGAGATGCGGGCGCTCACCCGGCTGGTCGCGGCCCGGTCGGGACAGCTCCTCATCCCCGGCACGCTGGGAGGTGAGCTAAGCCTGTCGCAGCCGACGGTCAAGCGCTACCTCAGCCTCTTGGAAGAGGTCTTCCTCATCAAGCGCATCCCGGCGTGGTCGCGGAACCTCCGCGCCCGGGCGGTCAGCGCGCCGAAGGTCGCGATGGTAGATTCCGGGATCGCCGCGAACCTGCTGGAGCTTGACGCCGACGCCCTGCGGCAGCCGGCTGGTCACCTGGGCCCCCTGCTCGAAGGATTCGTCGCGATGGAACTGTCTCGCCAGCTCACCTGGTCCAGGCAGCGCGCCGAGCTGTACCACTACCGCACCCGGGACAACGTGGAGGTCGACCTCATCCTGGAAAACCGCCGCGGGCAGGTCGTCGCCATCGAGGTCAAGGCATCCTCCACCGTCAAGGGCGAGGACTTCCGCGGCCTGCGGCACCTCGCCGACCGCCTCGGCGACGACCTGCTCGCCGGGATCGTGCTGTACACCGGCCAGCAGACCCTCCCGTTCGGCCCCAGATTCCGCGCCATGCCCATCGCCGCGATCTGGGAGGCGTCCCCGGGCCAGGGCGCATGAAGACCTGCGCAGCCTCGTGCAGAACGTGGCGCTTCCCCTCGCCCCCGAGGGCACACTGCTGCCCATGGGCTTCCGCACCTTCGCCCAGCTGCTCCGGCCCGAGCTCACCACCCTCCCCCGCCTGCCCGTCGGGCGGCTCCACTCCATGGAAGCCGCGCAGGCATACGGCGCGGCCCTGCCCTGGCTTGACGACCTCGTCCGCCTCTCGGAGGTCTACCTGCAGTACGGCGAGTTCCCAGCCGCCGTCGCGGCCGCCCGGCAGGCGCAGCCGGTCCCGGGCTGGTTCACCGGCGACCTGTTCGCCGTGCTGTTCCGCGACGCCTTCGCCTCCAGCCGGCTGTCGGAAAGCCAGACAACCGCCCTGGTCGCAAGGCTCTGGGCAGGCATGGGATCCCCCGTCAACACCGACGACCCGCGATTCACCGGCGGACGGCTGGCCGTAACTCCCCGACAGGACCTGATCTCCTGGCTGGCCCACTACGGCATCAGCCCGGACGACCCGGCTCTCAACCAGCGTGACTGACCCGGCACGGAGCTATTCCGGCAGCGGGGTCTGGGTATTGGGTGTCGTTGCGTTTCTGGCGCATCCAATCAAATTCACGCAGGGTGCGCCTGTGCTGCGGGAGCTGCGCCTGCATGAGCTCGCTGAGTACACGGTGCCCACCGGTGATGCTCGCCACGCCAACGACCTCCCGGCCAAGCCGGATGAGGAGTCCCCTACCTTCAAGCGAGTCCGGCAGGCCCGCCGTCATGAGCTGTGGCGGGTCGCCCATCCTTACGACCCCGACGTCGCCGTCCGGATCATCTGCTGGTTCCCCGCCAA
>DAHVAN010000027.1 GCA_027314595.1 Actinomycetota bacterium
GGCGCTCCGGGGGCCCGGGGTCGCGCGTGGTTGCCGCCCTGCCCGGACCGCGGCTGCTGCTGCGCCCGGCGGGCGGCCTGCGCGCGGCGGCGGCGCAGGGCGGTCAGCCCGAGCGCGACCGCCAGAGCCACGATGAGCAGGCATGCAGCGAGCAGTGCGTCACGCAGCAGCGATCCGGCGAGCGCGCCGAGACCGGGCTGGCGGACGGCCACGTGGTGCGGCCTCACGCGCGGGGGAGGCAGGGGGGCGGGCGGTGGGACGGTCCGCGCCGGGGCCGGAAGGCTGGCGGCGATGCGGGCCGCCGCGGTAAGCGCGCCCGCGGCGTCCAGCCCGCCGTGACCGCTGCCTGGCGCGGGGTGGGCGCCCGCCTGGCGCGTCCCCGCTTCAAGCGCGCGGGCCACATCGGGCACCGACAGCCCCGGGAACCGGGACCGGATGAGCGCGGCCACCCCGGCGGTCAGGGCCGCTGACATGTCGGTGCTCGCGAGAGCCGAGTACCCGCCGCCGGGGTCGGCCACCGTGAGGCCCGAGCCAGGTGCGGTCAGCGCCACGTAGGACCGCCTGCTGGTGAACGGGGCGAGCTGGCCGCCGGGTCCGGTGGCGCCTACCGCGACCACGCCGGGGTAGGCCGCCGGGTAGTTGACGGTCCCGGTGCCCGCGCCGTTGTCGCCGGCCGGCGCGATCAGCACCACGTCGCGGGCGAGCGCGTAGCTGACGGCGGCACGCTCCGCCGGGCTGCCGCCCGCGGCGGCCGGGTCACCCGGCGCGGTCAGCCCCAGCGTGCCAGGGTCCAGGGGCAGGGCGATCACGCTGGCGCCATGGGCGACCGCGTACCTGATGCCGGCCGCGATCGCGCCGGGCAGGCGCCGGGTGATCGCTGGGTCGGAGTTCAGCGGGTCGTTGTACTCCAGCGTCACCTGGACGGCGAGGATCCGGGCGTCCGGAGCGACCCCGGTGACCCCGTCCGCGCCGCCCTGCCCGTGCCCGTGCCCGGCGAGCAGGCTGGCGACCGCGGTTCCCTCGTCGCCCCAGAACGGGCTCGCGGGCGTGCGGCCGCAGCGGCAGTAGTCCGGCCCGGTCGTCACGTCCCCGGTCAGGTCCGGGTGGGCGCCGTCGACACCGGTGGAAAGCACCGCGACGATGACGCCCTTGCCCTCCCCGGGTGCGGCTCGCCAGGCCCGGGGCACGTTCAGGGCGATCAGCCACCACTCGCCGGCCCGGGTGGCGCCGGGACTCTGGGCGTTCGCGGGCAGCCCGGAGACTGTCGCGACGGTGAGTGCCAGCAGGCACAGCAATGTGCCTCGCAGCAGACGAGACGCGCCGGTCACGTCATTTCCCTCTAGGCAGGGCGAAGGGGCAGTATTCGGGAGAATTCAGTCCACCATCGTGTCATGCGCCCGCCGGAAACGGAACGCCGTGCGGAGGGATAATTCTGTAGCGCTCAGCGTCACCCGCGTCCCGGGACCGAGCGCGAGCCGCCTGGCCGCGTCGCCGCCGTTGACCGCGATCGAGACCAGGCCGGCGCTGTCGGTGCAGGCGACGACCTCGCCGGGGGCGACCTCGCCGAACGTCGTGCGCACCGGCACCGTCAGTTCCCCTGCGCGCCACCGCAGGGTGATCGCCGTGCCTGGCGCCATCCCGGCTCGTGCGGCGTCCGCGCCCGTGACGGAAAGCTGCACGTTCCCGAACCTGTCCACGGTGACTACCTCACCCTCGGCAAGCCCGTCGCGGACGCGGCTGGCCGGCCTGGGCAACGCGACCAGGCTGGCCGGGTCGAGCTCGCCGCCCGCCTCGGCGAGCGCCACGCCGGCCGCCAGGTGCGCGGCGACCGGCATGAAGATGTCCCGGCCGTGAAAGGTCGCCGATACCGCGTCGCGCCACAGCGCCGTGTTGGTCAGGCTGACGGCCGCGGCGGCGCCGCCGCAGCCCTCGACCGCCCAGGACAGCAGGCCGTTATCCGGGCCGACGAAGATCGAGCCGCCCGCCGCGACCGCGACCGCGCGCCGCGCGGTGCCGACCCCCGGGTCGACGACGGCCACGTGCACCGCCGCCGGAAGGTACGGCACCGTCTGGGCGAGAACCGCCGCGCCGCGCCGGATATCGCCCGGCGGGACCAGGTGCGTAATGTCGATGATGCGTGCGTACGGCACGATCTGGGAACTGACTCCATGACAGGCGGCGACGAAACCGTCTTCAAGCCCGAAATCAGTCATGAACGTGAGACAGTGAAACGAAGCCACGCTTCGTGAGCGTAGTGAGTATCGCGCGGGGGGACCCCTGCACCCCCGCATCCCCGGCCGGAGGGAGCCGCCCGATGACCGCTTTGTCAGAGCGCGACATGCGCGTGCTCGCCTTCGAGCGCGGCACGTGGCGTAACGCCGGGGCGAAGGAGCAGGCCATCGCCGAGGTCCTCGGCCTGTCATCGACCAGGTACTACCAGCTGCTCAACGAGCTGATCGACAGCCCGGAGGCACTCAAGTTCGACCCCGTGCTCGTCAAGCGGCTGCGCGCGCAGCGGGCGCGGCGCCAGCGCATGCGCTCGCCGCAGCCGGGTACCAGGTGACAGTGAGCTTGCCTCGCGCCGTGACGGCCGGGGGCCAGGCCGGTCTCGACGCGCTTGCGGCCGACCCGGCGCGCGCCCTCATAGCCTGCGACTACGACGGGACGCTGTCCCCGATCGTCGCCGACCCGGCGGCGGCTGTCGCGGCCCGCGGCGCCGCGGCCGCGCTGGCCAGGCTGGCCAGTTCCGCTGGCACGGTGGCGATCATCACCGGCCGGCCCGCGGCCGAGGCCATCGCCCTGGGGGGTTTCGCCGGCATCGACGGGCTCATCGTCCTGGGCCATTATGGCGCGGAGCGCTGGCATGCTGGCGCGCTGACCGCCGCCCCGGCGCCAGCAGGCGTCGCGAAGGCGCGCGGCGCGCTTCCCGGGTTGCTCGCCGCCGCCGGCGCGGCCGACGGCACCAGGATCGAAGACAAGGGCAGCGCGCTCGCCGTGCACACCAGGCAGGCAGCCGACCCGGAAGCGGCGCTGGCGCTACTGCGGGATCCGCTCGCGGCGCTCGCGGCCGGCGCTGGCCTGACGCTCGAGCCAGGCCGCTTCGTCCTCGAGCTGCGCCCGCCCGGCGCCGGCAAGGGAGCCACGCTGCGCGAGCTCGTCAGCGAGCGCGAGGCACGTTCCGTGCTCTTCTGCGGCGACGACCTCGGCGACCTGCCGGCCTTCGCCGCGGTCCGCGCGCTGCGCGCTGACGGCGTCCCAGGCTGCACCGTGTGCAGCCGCAGCCAGGAGACCCCGCAGGTCGAAGCCGCTGCGGACCTCGTCGTGGACGGCCCGTCTGGCGTCGTGCTGCTGCTGAACGCGCTTGCCGACGCCTTCGAAAGCACCGGCTGAGAACATGGCGGCCTGGCTCCAGGAACGCAGGAACCAGGCCGGCCACGTGGGCGGTCAGCCCGCAGGATTCAGGAGACGATGATGACCTTTTCGGCCTGCTGTCCCCGGTCGCTCTGCGTAATTTCGAACTCGACCCGCTGCCCCTCTTCGAGGCTGCGGTAACCGTCCGCCTGAATCGCAGAGAAGTGGACGAAAACGTCCTTGCCACCGTCGACGGCGATAAAGCCGTAGCCCTTGTCCGGGTTGAACCACTTGACGGTGCCCTGAGCCATTCCAAACAACTCCCTAACTTGCTGCTCGGGCTTCGAGCCCCGCCCTTTCAACCGCGGAACCCGTGATCGCGACCCGCCCAGCTGTACCAACGCACGTTCTCGCGCTCGCTCGCACTTGCCTGGCCGGCAACGACCGGAAACGACCTTACCCTGTGCGCGGCCTTCATGACGCCAGATAGCCGCCAATCGCATCGACGCGCACCGCTGTGATCACCCGTGGTATCACAGACTGAGATTCAGCCACCCGCGACCGCTGGGATGACCGATACTCGTGAACCGGCCGGCACCGGGGTGTCGAGGCCGGCCACGAACCGGACGTCCTCGTCGCCGACGTAGACGTTGACGAACCGCCGCAGTCGTCCGCCGTCGTCGAGGATGCGGCCGCTCAGGCCCGGGTACGAGGCGTCCAGGTCGGCGATCACCTCGCGAAGGGTGCCATGCCCGGCCGTCACCTCGGCCGCGCCGCCGGTGTAGGAGCGAAGGATCGTCGGGATCCGTACGGACACGCTCATGGTGTGCCTTCCCGCTCGCCCGCGAACCAGGGCCCGCTCATCAGACAGCAACTCCCTCGAACGCGGCCTGGAACGCCTCGAGCGAGGGCTTGATGGCGGTGGGGACCGTGACGGCGGGCTCGATCGCGTCCAGCGTCTTCAGGCCGTCTCCCGAGTTGATGATGACTGTCTCCGCGTCCGGGTCGAGCTGGCCGGCGGCGAGCAGCTTGCGCAGCACGCCGAGGGTGACCCCGCCAGCGGTCTCTCCGAAGATGCCCTGGGTGCGGGCGAGCAGCTTGATCGAGTCGAGGACCTCGTCGTCGGAGACGTCGGCGACCACGCCGCCCGTCCTGCGGACGACGTCGAGCACGTACGGGCCGTCGGCCGGGTTGCCGATCGCCAGCGACTTGGCGATCGTGGACGGCTTTACCGGCCGCACCACGTCCCAGCCCTTGGCGAACGCCTCGGCTACCGGCGCGCAGCCGGTCGCCTGCGCGCCGAACACGCGCCACGGCGTTTCCTCGACCAGCCCGAGCGCCGCAAGCTCGGTGAACCCCTTGTCGATCTTCACTAGCTGGGCGCCCGAGGCGATCGGGACCACGATCTGCCCGGGCAGCCGCCAGCCGAGCTGCTCGGCGATCTCGAAGCCGAGCGTCTTGGATCCCTCGGCGTAGTACGGGCGCACGTTCACGTTGACGAACGCCCAGTCCTCGTGCTCGCCCGCGAGCTCAGACGCCAGCCGGTTCACGTCATCGTAGGTGCCGTCCACGGTCACGAGCATGCCGCCGTACACGGCCGTGGCGATGATCTTCTGCTCCTCGAGGTTGGCCGGGACCATGACCACCGAGCGGATCCCGGCCTGCGCCGCGGCGGCCGCGACCGCGTTGGCCAGGTTGCCTGTCGACGGGCAGGCAAGCACCTTGAAGCCAAGCTCGGTCGCGGCGGCCAGCGCCACCGCGACCACGCGGTCCTTGAACGAGTGCGTCGGGTTGCCGCTGTCGTCCTTGATCCACAGCCGCCGCATGCCGAGCTCGGCGGCAAGCCCGTCGGCGCGGATGAGCTTGGTGTAGCCGGGCTCGGTGGTCGGGCGGCTCGCTATGTCGTGCGGCACCGGCAGCAGGGGAGCGTAGCGCCAGATGCTGCGCGGGCCCGCCTCGATGGCTTCCCTGGTGAGCCTCGGGAAGTCATAGCTGACCTCCAGCGGCCCGAAACAGTCGTCGCACGCGTAATAGGGACCGAGCCCGGTTGTCTTGCCGCACTCGCGGCAGGAAAGGCCGGTCGCGTTGCCGAGACGGGGCGCGCCGGGCGCGCGTGTGCCTTCGTTCTGTGCTGTCATGGGGCGAGGCCTCTCTCCCATCTTTCCAGTGGTCACCTTGACCACGGGCCGGACTTGGCACCAGTCACGCGCTCGCCTCGCCTTACTGAGGTGCGTTACCGCGATGGTTGCCGGGGCTTCACAGGGCCGATCCCTCCACCCCTCTGGATGAGGTATTCAGTTGTAATTTCCATGCTCCTGCCATGGGCGTCGGACGGCAAGAGCTGGGCCAGCAATCACTGTATCCGATCGGGCGATACCCCCCGCAACTGGGTTTACGAACGCTTCAACTAGGCTTGGCGCATATGGCTGATGACCCGAGGCGGCTGGTTCTGGTCGCCTCGAACCGGGGTCCCGTCTCGTTCGGCTTCGCCGAAGGCGGGGCGCTGACCGCCCGGCGGGGCGGTGGCGGGATGGTGTCCGGGCTTACGTCGGGCCTGGCGGAGGTGGCTGCGCAGGACGACGTGGTGTGGCTCTGCGCGGCACTCAGCGATGCCGACAGGGCGGCCGCCAGGCGAGGTGAGCGGGCCGCGGGCGGGCCGGGCGAAGCGCTGGTGCGGATGCTGGAAATCCCGAAGGAGACCTTCGGCGCGGCGTACAACGGCATCGCGAACTCGGTTCTGTGGTTCGTTCACCACATGCTGTTCGACACGCCGAACCAGCCGCGTTTCGGAGCCGGGTTCCGCCGTGACTGGGACTGCTACGTCGCCTACAACAAGGCCTTCGCCGAGGCGCTCGCCGAGGAATACGCGCCCGCGGCGCGCGTGCTGGTCCAGGACTACCACCTCGCGCTGGCGCCGCGCCTGCTCAGGAACTCCCGTCCGGGCGCGCGGATCGCGCACTTCGAGCACACGCCGTGGGCCCCGCCCGACTACTTCCGGATGCTGCCCGACGACATCGCGACCGCCATCCTGGACGGGATGCTCGGCGCCGACCACGCCGGGTTCCTCGCCGGGCGCTGGGCCGCGGCGTTCCTCGACTGCTGCGAGACGGTGCTCGGCGCGCGGGTCAGCCGTGATGGCGGCGGCGCCGGGGAGGTCAGCTACCGCGGCCGCGCCACCCGGGTGGCGGTGCACCCGCTCGGGGTCGACGGCCGGGCGCTGCGCGCCCGCGGCGCGGAGGCCGACGTGGAGTCGCACGTCGCCGCGCTGGCCGAGATCGCGAACGGCCGTCAGCTGATCGTCAGGATCGACCGCACCGAGCTGTCCAAGAACATCGTCAGGGGCATGGACGCCTATCGTGAGCTGCTGATCTCTCAGCCGCAGTGGCGCGGCCGCGTCGTGCACCTGGCCTTCGCCTACCCGTCCCGCTCCGGGCTCGCGCAGTACCGCGACTACACCGCGCGGGTGCACGAGATGGCCCTTGAGGTCAACTCCGAGTTCGGCACCGCGGACTGGGAACCGCTGATGCTCGAGGTGAAGGACGACTATCCGCGCTCGCTGGCCGCCTGCCGGGTCGCCGATGTGCTGCTCGTCAATCCGATCAGGGACGGCATGAACCTGGTCGCCGAGGAGGGGCCGATCCTGAGCGAGCACGGCTGCGCGCTCGTGCTGTCCCGCGAGGCGGGCGCGGCGGCGCTGTTCGGCGACGACGCGCTGATCGTCAACCCGTACGACGTGACCGCGACCGCCGGGGCGCTGCACGCCGCGCTCAGCATGCCCGCCGCGGAGCGGCGGCGGCGTGCGGCGTCGATCGCCGCCGCGGCGGATGGCTGCGCCCCCCAGCATTGGCTCGCGGAACAGCTCGACGCCCTGGGGTAGCAGGGGGCTGCCCGGCACAGGAGCCAGCCTGCGTCCCGTGCGTCCCGCGCCAACCACTGGCTCGTGCCGCGTTCTGGGCCAGATGCGCCGCCGCCCCGGTTCTTCCTGGCCAGACGCGCGGCTGCCCCGGTCAGGCGACCGACCTTGCGCTGCCCTCGGGTGCGGCTCTGGCTCCTTGCCTGCTCCTTGCCGTGGTCGGTGCTGGTGAACGCGATGAGAGGGGCCCCGGCGTTTGCACTCTACCCCCGAGAGTGCTAAACATGGCCTTGGCACTCTCCCTGTGAGAGTGACAGCGCACGAGCCGACGGGCGCGGGTTCAAGCGGCCGGAGGCGAGTGCGGCAATAGCCAAAACGGCGGGATCGGGCGATGAGGCATTGCCCGGTGGCAGGATGGGCCTGCCGCCCGGTGTGCCGGCCGTCGCGGGCGTCGGCCGGTCCGCACGTACGCACGGAGGACCAGAACCAATGGCAGCGAAGATGATCGCGTTTGACGAGGACGCCAGGCGCGGCCTCGAGCGCGGCATGAATCAGCTCGCCGACGCCGTGAAGGTAACCCTCGGCCCCAAGGGCCGGAACGTGGTGCTCGAGAAGAAGTGGGGCGCACCCACGATCACCAACGATGGCGTGTCCATCGCCAAGGAGATCGAGCTCGAGGACCCGTGGGAGAAGATCGGTGCCGAGCTGGTCAAGGAAGTAGCCAAGAAGACCGACGACGTAGCCGGTGACGGCACGACGACGGCGACCGTGCTGGCCCAGGCGCTGGTGCGCGAGGGCCTGCGCAACGTCGCCGCCGGCGCGAACCCGATGTCGCTCAAGCGCGGCATCGAGGCGGCCGTCGAGCGGGTGAGCGAGGAGCTTTCCAAGCTCGCCAAGGACGTGGAGACCAAGGAGCAGATCGCCTCAACCGCGTCCATCTCGGCCGGCGACCCGGCCATCGGCGAGATGATCGCCGAGGCCATGGACAAGGTCGGCAAGGAAGGCGTCATCACCGTCGAGGAGTCCAACACCTTCGGCCTCGAGCTCGAGCTCACCGAGGGCATGCGCTTCGACAAGGGATACATCGCGCCCTACTTCGTCACCGACCCGGAGCGGCTCGAGGTGGTCCTCGAGGACCCGTACATCCTCGTGGTCAACTCCAAGATCTCGGCCAACAAGGACCTGCTCCCGCTGCTCGACAAGGTCGTGCAGTCGGGCAAGCCCCTGGCGATCATCGCCGAGGACGTCGAGGGCGAGGCGCTGGCCACCCTGGTTGTCAACAAGATGCGCGGGCTGTTCAGGTCCGTCGCGGTGAAGGCGCCCGGGTTCGGCGACCGCCGCAAGGCCATGCTCGGTGACATCGCCATCCTGACCGGTGGCCAGGTCATCAGCGAAGAGGTCGGCCTCAAGCTGGACAGCGTCGACCTGGACGTGCTCGGCCGGGCGCGCAAGGTCGTGGTGACCAAGGACGAGACGACGATCGTCGACGGCGCGGGTGACGCGGACCAGATCGCTGGCCGGGTCAACCAGATCCGCACCGAGATCGACAACACCGACTCCGACTACGACCGCGAGAAGCTGCAGGAGCGGCTGGCCAAGCTGGCCGGCGGCGTGGCGGTCATCAAGGCCGGCGCGGCGACCGAGGTCGAGCTAAAGGAGCGCAAGCACCGCATCGAGGACGCGGTGCGCAACGCCAAGGCCGCGGTCGAGGAAGGTGTCGTGCCCGGCGGCGGCGTCGCGCTGCTGCAGGCGGCCCGCACCGCCTTCGACAAGATCGAGCTCGAGGGCGACGAGGCCACCGGCGCGGCGATCGTGCGCCGTGCCCTGGAGGAGCCGCTCAAGCAGATCGCGGTCAACGCCGGCCTCGAGGGCGGCGTCGTGGTCGAGCGGGTCAAGAGCCTGCCGCCAGGCGAGGGCCTGAACGCCGCCACCGGCGAGTACACCGACATGTTCAAGGCCGGGATCATCGACCCGGCGAAGGTCACCCGCTCTGCCCTGCAGAACGCGGCGTCCATCGCCGGCCTGTTCCTCACCACAGAGGCAGTGATCGTGGAGAAGCCCGAGAAGGAGAAGGCGCCTGCTGCCCCTGGCGGCGGCGACATGGACTTCTGACGCCCGTTTCTGCTGTCTCTCGCGTCACGGGAGCGGCCCGGTTGAACCCGGGTCGCTCCCGTGTTTTCAGTCATAGTGGCGGGGTATAGCCATACTGCGATCTTGAACCGGGGACAAGACCTGCCGGCAGACTCACGGCCTCGCACGCGATCCCGTCCCAGCACCATCCGAACGTGTGAGGCCGTGACCGGCCAGACCGCTGCGGATCAGTGAGCACGAGCGGGCTCCTGGTCCGCGGCCGCACGTCACCGACGGCCGGGGCGCTGCGCCCGCGCGATAACCTTGCTGCCATTCACCGCGCAGTACCGATAGCCTAGAAGGCGCTCATCAACACCTGGCCGGCTTCCTGGCCGACGGGTGCCAGTTCCTAACGACGTGAGGTCTTGCTCGTGCCTACCGGCAAGGTCAAGTGGTATGACTCCGAAAAGGGGTTCGGTTTTCTCGCCCGCGACGACGGGGGCGAGGTATTCGTGCACTCTTCCGCGCTTCCCGCGGACACGACCACGCTCGGGAAGGGTCAGCGAGTCGAGTTCGGCATCGTCGAGGGACGTAAGGGCGCGCAGGCGCTCCAGGTGCGGTTGCTGGAGGCGCCGCCTGTGGTTTCGGCCGCCAAGCATGCCCGCAAGAAGCCCGACGAGATGATCCCGATCATCGAGGACCTGATGAAGCTGCTTGACGGGATCTCCGATGCCTACAGGCGCGGGAAGCACCCGGAGGCGCGGGAGGCGAAGAAGATCGCCGCCCTGCTCCGCGCGGTGGCCGATGACCTGGAGCCCTGACCGGCGGACGGCCGTGTCAGCTGATCACTCGCGCGCGATGGCGGCCGGGGACCGGGTGGTGATTACCGGCGCCTCTGGGTTCATCGGGTCGGCGGTCGCAAGGCAGGCGCGGGCGCGGGGCGCGCACGTGGTCGCCGTGGTCGAACCGGGCGCCGACTGCCGCAACCTCGATGCCATCGAGGCTGAGCGTGTCACCGCGGACATCAGGGACGCCGCCGCCGTCCGGGCGGCCTGCGACGGCGCGCGCTTCGTGTTCCACCTGGCGGCGCTCTACCGGTTCTGGGCGCGTGATCCGCGCATCTTCTACGACGTCAACGTCGGCGGGACGCTCAACGTGCTCAGCGCGGTCCGGGCCGCGGGGTGCGAGCGGCTGGTTTACACCTCCAGCGTGGCCGTGCTCGGGCTCGGGAAGACACGGGCCGGGGTGCCGGCCGACGAGACGTGCTATGCCGACGTCGCCCATCTGTTCGGGTCCTACAAGAGGTCCAAGTACGTCGCCGAGCACGAGGTGCTCAGGGCCAGCGCGGAAGGGCTGGACGTCTGCCTCGTCCTGCCGACCACCCCGATCGGGCCCGGTGACGTCAGCCCCACGCCGACCGGCAAGATCGTGCTCGACTACCTCAACGGCAAGATGCCCGCCATCGCGGATACCGCCCTGAACGTCGTCCATGTCGATGATCTGGCGGCTGGCCACGTCGCCGCCCTCGAGCGCGGGGCCCGGGGCCGGAGTTACATTCTCGGCGGCGAGAACCTGCCGATGCGCGCCATTCTGCAGGCGCTGGCCGGCTGCTCCGGCCTGCCCATGCCCCGGCTGAAGGTCCCGCCGGCGCTGGCCGTGACGGCCGGCGCCGCGTCCACCCTGATCCAGGGCAGGCTGCTGCGCAGGCAGCCCCTGGTGCCACTGGAAGCCGCGCGGATGTCCGCGACCTGGATGATCTTCGATGACCAGCGGGCGCGAACCGAGATCGGCTACGCCTCACGGCCAGCGCGCGAGGCGATCGCGGAGTCGGCCCGCTGGTTCGCGGCCAACGGCTACGTGCGGGCGAGCCGGCTGGCGGCCATCAAGTGGCGCGACTTACCCGCGCGCCGCGGCGGCCGGGCGAGCTTACCTGGTGTTCGCGGGCTGCTGCGGCCGGGCGGTGGCCGAGGGGCGGACCCGCTGCCTGCGCCTGGCCATCAGCAGGATGAGGGCGACGGTCAGGCCCGCCGCCGCGATGGCCAGCCCCGCCTGCCCGTTGTCCAGCATCGAGACCAGCACGCCCGCCAGACCGCCGGCCACGTTGGCCACCTGGTTGAGCGTCTCCGAGACCGCGAACGTCGATGACCGGATCTCGTCGCCGATCTCGCGCTGGACGATCGAGTCCTGTCCGAGCTTGGCCAGGCTGGCGCAGAAGATCGCGGTGAACTCGATCGCCACGATGGTCCACAAGCTGAACGACCAGGCGCACACCGCCGCGACCACCGGCGCGATGGCGAGCACGGTGAACATGATCAGGTGCGGCGCCCTGCCCTTGAAGAACGACCCGAGCACCATGGAGGTGAGGCTGCCAAGCGACAGGCCGAGCGCCAGGGCGCCGAGGGCGAAGTTGTGCGACACGGGGTGGTGCGGGGCGCCGAAGTCCACGCTGCGCAGCAGGAACGCCAGGAGGAACAGGATGTACCCCGAGAAGGCGCGCAGCACCGCGTTGACCGACATCGCCTCGGCCACCACCGGCCCGACGTTGGCCAGGGTGCGCCAGCGCCCCCGGCCGTCATGACCGTTCGGGTGCCCGTTTCTGTGAGTGCCGCCGCCGGCGGCGTCGCGGCCGGGCGGGAGCGCCGCGCGCGGCTCGAGCGGGAGCGTCCTTGGCGGCCGGGACGGCCGCACCGCCTGTGGCGGCCGCACCGCCTGTGGCGGGCGCGGAGCCAGTTCGCGGCCCGGCGCCGCCGGACCGGTGACCGGCACGTCGATCTGCTCGGGCAACCGGAGCGCGATGAACATCGCGGCCAGGTAGATCAGGGCGCCGACCCGCAGCGTCCACGCCGCGCCCGCGACGTACTGGATGCCGGCGGCCAGACCCGCCGCCACCGTGGATACGGCGAGGGAGATCAGCCCCGATCGCGCGTTGGCCGTCACCAGCGTGAGGTTGGCGGGCAGGAGCCGTGGCGTGACCGATGCCTTGACGACCCCTCCGGCCTTCTGCAGCACGAGAATGCCGAATGCCGCGGGCAGCAGCGTCACCGAGTCCGCGACATTCGCCGACATGGCATAGCAGAGCAGCCCGCGGGCCATCATCGTGCCGGCGAGGACGAACCGGCGGCCTTGCTGGATCCGGTCGAGGGCCGGCCCGATGAACGGCGCGACCACCGCGAACGGCGCCATCGTGATGAGCAGGAGGAGCACGACGCGGCCGCGCGCCTGGTCCACGGACGCGCTGAAGAAGACCGTCCCCGCCAGCGAGATCGTCACGAACGCGTCGGCGGCGCCGCTCACGGCCGTGGTCTCGATGAGCGTGGCGAGGCCGGTACGGCCCGCTCCCTGCGCGCCGGTGATCCGGTGCGCGAAGCCCGCGGTGCGGCGGGTCGCCCTGCCGCCGGCCGCGGTGCCGGACCTGAAAGCGCGCCCAGTGGCCAGGGCCGCGTTCTCAGCTCGCCGCACCGCATCGGACAACCGCATGTACACAGTATTCTTGGTCATCGGCAATGCGACGAGTACCTTCGGGCATGACCTGGCGGGCCGCCCCATCGGCGGACCCGCCGCGGGAGCGATAATTGGCAGTGGTGAGCACGATCCGTAGCCGCGCGAAAGAACCTGATCAGGTTTGCGCGGAAGCCGTTGACCTGGCGAGACAGGCGCTGATCGGCGAGGCGGGGGTAGACCCGGGCCTGATCGGCGGGCACCTGGGCGCCGAGGCCGCGGGCGATCGTGTCGTGATCCAGCTTTTCGAGTCCCTTGACCAGGCGTACGCGGGGTGGCGATGGGCCGTCACGCTGGCGCGCGCGCCGCGATCCAAGGTCGTCACGGTGGACGAGAGCGTCCTGCTGCCCGGCCCCGAGGCGCTGCTCGCGCCGGCCTGGGTGCCGTGGCACGACCGGCTGCGTCCGGGCGACGTCGGCATCGGCGACCTGCTGCCGGCCAGCGCGGACGACGAGCGCCTGGTGCCGCTGACCGTCCTTGAGGGCGACGACGCGGTCACCGACTGGTTCAGCCCGCGGACGGACGCCGAAGACGCCGACGCCGGACCGGAGGAGCCGTCGGAACTGCCGGGCCCCGGGCGGTCCCGCGTGCTGTCCTCCTACGGCCGCGAGGACACCGCGGAGCGCTGGTACGAAAGCGACCACGGGCCGCGCACGCCCCTGTCCCATGCCGCCCCTGCGCACTGCGTGAGCTGCGGATTCTTCGTGCCGCTCAGCGGCGGGCTCGGCCGCCTGTTCGGCGTCTGCGGCAACGCCTTCGCGCCGGACGACGGCCGGGTGGTGTCGGCCGACCACGGCTGCGGCGCGCACTCCGAGGCGGTGCTCACCGGGCTGGCCGCGCAGGCGATCGCCCCCGTGATCGACGAATTCGGCTACGACCTAGTGGAACTGCCGGGCGTTTCTGTCGAGGAGACCGTCTTCGAGCCGCTGTCCCGCGACACGTACCCGGATTCCGGCGCCGAGACCTGACGCGCGGCCGCCGCCCTGGCCCGCCCGCGCTTGAGCACCGGCACGTACCACAGCCCGAACAGCCCCATGCCGAACCCGGTGGCGCAGGTCCACAGCCACCATCGCGACCCGGCTGGCAGCGCGTCGCGCGCGATGAGGAGCACCACGAAGGCGGCCGCCCACGCGGCGGTGATCACCGCGGTCACCAGGCGATCGTCCGCCTCCCTCGGCGGCGGGGGTGCGGGGCGCTGCACGTGCCCGGCGCGCCTGGCGGGGGAGTCGGGGTGGTTCATAGCGCAAGGCTAACCGGCTCCGGGTGGCGGGTTGTCCCGCGCCGCCCGGCAGTTCCGCCGCGTGGCCTTCTGCCAGTGCCCGGCGCATGATGTACTTGGGTATGCCTCAGGCAGGTACGCGATCGGATGCGGGGCTGGCAACCGCGCTGCGGATTTCCATCAGCAGGCTCGCGCGACGGCTCCGTGTGGAGCGCTTCGGACTAGGCGGGACCGAAACGGTCCTTTCCGACATCCAGCTCGCCGCGCTCGCCGCGCTCGACCGCCACGAGGTGATGACGCCAGGCGAGCTCGCCGAGCACGAGAAGGTGCAGCCGCCCTCGATGACCCGGGTGATCGCCGTCCTCGACGAGCGGCGCCTGGTGCAGCGCGCTGCGCACCCGACAGACCGCAGGCAGGTGGTCCTCACCGTGACGGCGGAGGGCCGCGCCCTGGTGAACCGGGTGCGCCGCCGCCGTGAGGCGTGGCTGGCGCAGCGGCTGCAGGAACTCACGCCAGGGGAGCGCGCGATCCTGCGGGCGGCCGCCCCGATCCTGGAGAAGCTAAGCCAGTCGTGAGATGTCCGCGTGCGGCCGCAGTTCCCAGCAGCCCAGCGTCTCATACCTCGGCTGCCCGTCCGGCCTGCTGCGGATGAGGTAGATCTCTTCGGCGGCCCACGGCGGCCCCTGGTACCCCTCGAGGCCCGCGACGATGGAGCGCACGTCGGCGGGCATGCGGCAGCGGGCCAGCGTCAGGTGCGGCCGGAACCGGCGCCCGGCGTCCGGCGGGGCCGCTCCCGCCCGCCGGGCGGCCGCCGTGACCGAGGCCGCGAGGTCGCCGAGCTCGCGCCGGTCGCCCGACAGCCCGCTCCACAGCACGTTGGCCCTGGCGGGGCCCGGGAAAGCGCCGGCGCCCGACAGGCTGAGGCCGAATGACTGATGGCGCCTGACCGCGCGTTCCAGCCGCGGCAGCAGCCTGGTCAGGCTGAGGTCACTGACCTCGCCGAGGAAAGCCAGGGTGATATGCCAGGCCTCGCGGCTCGTCCAGCGCAGGTCCTCGCGCATCGGGCGGAACGGCGCGCAGGCCGCGTCCAGGTCGTCAAGGACGGCTGGCGGCAGGGCGAGCCCGACGAAGAGCCTCATCCGGCACCTCGGGCTACCCTGAATCCGTGAACCGGGTTCCCCGCTGGCTGCTGCCCACGGTCCTGGGGCTGCTGGTGCTCGCCGTGGTGATCGGCGCCATCGTGCACTAAGGCGAGCCGCTCGGCCACGTAGTCGATGCACGCGGTGAGCGCGGCCACGTCGCCGGGATCCACCGCGGGGAACATGCCTATCCGCAGCTGGTTGCGGCCCAGCTTGCGATACGACTCGGTGTCCACGATCCCGTTGTCCCGCAGCACCCCGGCCACCGCGTCGGCGTTCACCTCGTCGCTGAGGTCGATCGTGCCCACGACCGGGGAGCGCATCGCGGGGTCGGTCACGAACGGTGTCGCGAAGGCCGACTGCTCAGCCCACTCGTAGAGAGTCTTCGCCGAACGACGCGTTCGTTCCCCGCACCAGGTCAGGCCTCCCCTGGAAAGCATCCAGTCGACCTGTGCGGCGAGCAGCACCAGCGTGGACACCGCGGGCGTGTTGTAGGTCTGGTCCTTGGCCGAGTTCTCCACCGCTATCCGCAGCGACAAGAACCCGGGGATGTACCGCCCGCTCGCCGCGATCTCGTCGATCCGCTCGAGGGCGGCGGGGGACAGCAGCGCGATCCACAGCCCGCCGTCGGCCCCGAAGACCTTCTGCGGCGCGAAGTAGTACGCGTCGAACTCGGCCGGGTTCACGGGCAGCGCCCCCGCCCCGCTTGTGGCGTCCACGAGCACCAGGGCCCCGTCGCCGGCCCCCGCCGGGCGCCGGACCGGCATGCACACGCCGGTCGAGGTCTCGTTGTGGGTGAGCGCGTAGGCGTCGGCCTGCGCCTCGGCCCGCGGCAGCGGGTGGCTGCCCGGCTCGGACGAGATGACCGTGGGCGCCGCCAGCCACGGCGCCCCCGTGGTGACCGCGGCGAACTTCGCGGAGAACTCCCCGAACGCCAGGTGCTGGGACTTGTCCCGCACGAGCCCGAACGCCGCGGCATCCCAGAAGGCGGAAGGACCGCCGTTCCCCAGAGCCACCATGTACCCGTTCGGCAGACCGAAGAGATCAGCCAGTCCGGCGCGGATCCGCTGGACCAGAGCCCGCACCGGCGCCTGCCGGTGGGACGTGCCGAGCTCAGGCGCGGTCGCGAGCGCGGCGGCCTGCTCCGGGCGCACCTTGGTCGGGCCGCTGCCGAACCGGCCGTCCGCGGGCTTGATCTGGGCAGGTATGACGATCGGAGTCACGCGATCAGCCTACCTGGGCCTGGCGTGACGGCTGAGAGGCTAATTGTCGCGGTCGACCACGCCGGCGGCGCCGGGGACCTCCCGGACGGGGCGCGCCGCGGGCCCGGTGTACCGAGCGGACGGCCGCACGAGGCGGCCGGTCTTCTTCTGCTCGAGGATGTGCGCCGCCCAGCCCGCGGTGCGGGCGCAGGTGAACATCGAGGTGAACATGTTCGCCGGGACCTCGGCGAAGTCGAGGACGATCGCGGCCCAGAACTCGACGTTGGTCTCGAGCACCCGGTCCGGCCTGCGGGCCCGCAGTTCGGCGAGGGCCGCGTTCTCGAGCGCGAGCGCGACCTCGTACCGCGGTGCCCCGAGTTCCTTGGCGGTGCGCCGCAGCACCCGGGCGCGCGGGTCCTCCGCCCGGTACACCCGGTGCCCGAACCCCATCAGCCTCGTCCCGCTGTCGAGCACGGACTTCACGTAGGCGCCGGCGTCGCCGGTGCGCTCCACCTCCTCGATCATGTGCAGCACCCGGGCCGGCGCGCCGCCGTGCAGCGGGCCGGACATGGCGCCGATCGCGCCGGAGATCGCGGCCGCGACGTCCGCGCCCGTGGAGGCGATCACCCGGCCGGTGAACGTCGAGGCGTTCATCCCGTGCTCGGCGGCGCTGACCCAGTAGGCGTCCACCGCCTTCACATGCCGGGGGTCGGGCTCGCCGCGCCAGCGGATCATGAAGGCCTCGGCCGCCGTCCTCGCCCCGTCCACCTTGCCCTGCGGGACCGCGGGGATGGCATCGCCGCGGGCCGACTGCGCGACGAACGACAGCGCCTGCACCGACACCCGGGCGAGGTCGTCGCGCGCCTGCCCCGGGCTGATGTCAAGCAGCGGGCGCAGCCCCCAGACCGGGGCCAGCGCGGCGACGCCGCTCTGCACGTCCACCCGGGCATCACCGGATCGCACCGGCAGATGGAACGGCCCGGCCGGGGGAAGTCCCGGGTTGAAGGCGTTGTCGACGAGCAGCCCCCACACGTGGCCATACGACACGTGGCCGGTGAGCTCTTCGATATCCACTCCGCGGTAACGGAGCGCGCCGCCCTCCTTGTCGGGCTCGGCGATCTCGGTCTCGAACGCCACCACGCCTTCGAGACCAGGTACGAAGTCGGACACCTGTGACACCTCTCCTCCCGGTAGGGGAACTGGCGGGGAGCGGCGAATCGGCGCATTCGTGGGCACATCGTCCGCCGGTTAATTGAACCCCCGCGGCCGCGGTTGCGATAGCCCGGCACCGTGTGAGGATCATTACTCATGGATACGACGCGGCGTCTCCCCGCGGGGGGGAACAGCCTGACACCTGACATGCTCGACGCAGGCCCGATGCGGCAGTTCGAGCGCTGGCTCGACGACGCCGTCTCAGCGGGCCTGCCCGAACCGACCGCGATGGTGCTCGCCACGATCGGGGAGCGCCCGCATGCGCGGACCGTGCTGCTCAAGGCCCATGACGTCAATGGCTTCACCTTCTACAGCAACCGTACATCGAGGAAGGGGGCCGACCTAGCGGCGGAACCGCGGTGCTGCGCCGTCTTCCCGTGGTACGGCATGGGTCGCCAGGTGACCGTGGAGGGCAGCGTGCGGCCGCTGTCCATGGCGGAGAGCGAGCCCTATTTCCATTCGCGGCCGCGCGGGTCGCAGATCGGCGCGTGGGCGAGCCGGC
This sequence comes from Actinomycetota bacterium, assembly GCA_027314595.1. Taxonomy (GTDB): domain Bacteria; phylum Actinomycetota; class Actinomycetes; order Streptosporangiales; family Streptosporangiaceae; genus Trebonia. The sequence continues at coordinate 18,047 of DAHVAN010000027.1, forward strand.
AGTCCCGGGTGCTGGCGTCGCGCGCGGAGCTTGACGACAGGGTCGCCTTGCTGACCAGCCGCTGGCCGGAGGGAACCGAGGTGCCGATGCCGGACTTCTGGGGCGGGTACCTGATCGTCCCCGAGACGATCGAGTTCTGGCAGTCCCGGCCGAGCCGTCTGCACGACAGGCTGCGGTACCGGCGTTCCGGCCCGCCGGGAGGCTGCGGCGCCGGCCCGGGCTGGATCATCGAGCGGCTGTCGCCCTAGCTGTCAAGCCGGGGGCCGGACCCGAGCGCATAGCATCACTGTCAGGAGGATTTCCGGTGACTGCCCAGGGGCTTATCGACACGACGGAGATGTATCTCCGCACGGTCTACGAACTGGAAGAGGAGGGGATCGTTCCGCTGCGCGCGCGGATCGCCGAGCGGCTCTCCCAGTCAGGCCCGACGGTCAGCCAGACGGTGGCCCGCATGGAGCGGGACGGGCTCCTCCACGTGGCCGATGACCGCCAGCTCGCGCTGAGCCAGACGGGACGGACACTGGCGACCCGGGTGATGCGCAAGCACCGGCTGGCGGAGTGCCTTCTGGTCAGCGTCATCCAGCTGCCCTGGGAAGAGGTGCACATCGAGGCGTGCCGCTGGGAGCACGTCATCTCGGAAAGCGTCGAGCGGCGTCTTTTCGAACTCCTCGGCCACCCGGACCGCTGCCCGCACGGCAACCTGATCCCCGGTCTTGACGAGCTGGCCACCGGACAGCCCGCGGGTTCCCCCGCGTCCCCGGCGAGACCGGACGAGCCGATGACCGGCGTTATCCGCGGGACTTCTGGGACCGTTCGGGCTAGTGTTACCCGGATTACGGAGCATGTTCAAAGTGATCTTGTTTTGATGCTTAAACTGAAGCGAGCCGGGATACAACCCGGACGCGAGGTCTTGCTCGGGGCGGCGGTCGAAGGTGGTGTCCGGGTGTGCGGCGAGAACGGCGCGGGCGTCATGGTTCCAGTAAATCTCCCAGCCGAGGTCGCCTCACATGTATTCGTGTCCAGGGAGTAGCCAGGAGCACCGTTCAGTGACCGGAGCGTGAGTATGGCGCGCTGGAGCGAGAGCGCCTTCGACCAGTACCTGCCGGCCGAGTTCGTGCTTCGCCAGGCGGAAATAGGCGTCATCGTCACTGACCGGCGGGGCTGCGTGCGGTTCGCGAACGAATACCTGGCCAGGCTGCTGCGGCTGCCCGAAGACGCTCCCCGGCTCGCGGGACGGCAGATGCACGCGCTCGGCTTCATCCCCGACGGGGATCTGGCGAAGGCCGAGGAACTGTCCCGCCAGGTGCTGAGCGGCAGGGCCTGGGAAGGCACGTTCACCGGCACACGCGCCGACGGCAGCATGGTGTTCGTCCGGGTGCTCGCCGCCCCGTTCCGGCATCCGTCCGGTGACATCGACGGCATGACGGTCATGGTCACCGAGGCGCGACGCCGCGACGCCCAGCGCGAGCAGGACCGGCTCCGGCTGCTCGAGCGCATCGGCGAGCGGCTCGCGGGGTCGCTGGAACTCGACACCACGCTGCGCCATGTCGCGCAGATCCTCGTTCCGCAGTTCGCCGACCACTGCTTCATCGACCTGTTCAGCGGCGACAAGCTGGTCAGGCGAGTGCAGACGCACGCCGGCGGCTGGGAGCCGCCGCCCGGAACCTGGGCGCGCGTGGGCGAGCCCATCCACTACCCGCCCGGCCACTTCATGCAGCAGGCCATGGCGCGGCTCGAGACCATCGTCGTTCCCGACCTGCACGCCGAGTACTACCCGGCGCCGAGCGAAGAGTCCATGTCGGCTGCCGACCAGGCCGGGCTGACCTCGGTGCTCGCCTCCCCGCTCTACGCCCGCGGCCAGCTGCTCGGCGTGATGGCGCTGGCCCTGTCCAGGCTCACCGACCGCCGCGACCCGCACTACGACCTGTCCGACGGCGACATGATCGGCGCTATCGCGAGCCGGGTGGCCGTCGCCATCGACAACGCCATGCTGTTCGAGGCCGAGCGGCAGACCGCTCTCGCCTTCCAGCAGAGCCTGCTGCCCCAGCAGGTACCCAAGCTCGACGGGCTCGAGGTCGCGTTCCGCTACGTGCCCGCCAAGCCGCTCGAGACGCAGGGGCAGGGAATCCAGACGCAGGTCGGCGGGGACTGGTACGACATCATCCCGCTCGCGGCGGGCCGGGTCGGCATGGTCATCGGCGACGTCGAGGGCCGCGGGCCCCGTGCCGCGGCCACCATGGGCCAGCTTCGCGCCGCGCTGCGCGCGTACGCGCAGGACGAGAAGGCGCCCGCCGACATCATGCGCAAGCTGGACGAGTGGGTCCGGTCCACCGCCCCGGCGGGAGCCGGCGGCGACCCGCCCACGGTCAGCTGCATCTACCTCATCTACGACGCGTGGTCGCGGGAGCTGACGTTCGCCAACGCCGGGCACGCCGCGCCCCTGATGGCCTACGGCGGAGCCGTGCGCCCGCTGGAGGTCCGGCACAAGGGCGTCCTGCTCGGCGTGCGGGGCCGCGGCATCCGCGGGCTGCCGACCTACAAGGAACAGACGCTCACGCTGCCGCCCGGCGCCGCTCTCGTGCTGTACACCGACGGGCTCACCGACCGGCGGACCAGGGCGGACGGTTCCGGCCACTACACCGAAGCCGAGGCGGTCGGCATGCTGCGCGAGGCGATACGCGCCGCGGGCGGCGACAGCTCAGGGCGCTGCGTCCCCGAGACGGGTGTCGCGAGCGCGCTCGCGCTGGCGGCGGAGAACGCGGTTCCCGGGGACATCGACGACGACATGGCGATCCTCGTGCTCCGCTCCTCGCCCGAGGACCTCGCCTTCATTGAACGCACGTTTCCCGCCGAGCCGGTCATGGTGCCGGAGGCGCGCCGTGCCGCCGCCGCGACGTTCGCCTCCTGGAAGATGGATCAGGACCAGGCGGAACTCGCCTGCCTGCTCGTCTCTGAGATGGTGACCAACGCGGTGCTGCACGCCGCCGTGACGCCGGCTCCTGCGGGCCGCAGGTTCGAGATCGAGGTCGAACAGCCGGTCCCCGTCGCCGCTCCCGTCCCCGGCGTGGCGCCGAGCGCCCGGCCCACGGCCGCGGCGGCCATCGCCGGCCAGGCTTGGGACGAGGCGGCCCCCGCCGGCCAGGCGCCGCCGCACCGGCCCCGTGAGTTCGTGATGCGCCTGCGGCGCGGCGCGGAGGTCGTGTGGGTCGAGGTCTTCGACCCGGACCTGCGACTGCCCAGGCTGCGTTCCGCGAGGGCGACCGACGAGGGCGGCCGCGGCCTCTACCTGGTCGAGCAGCTGGCCACCCGCTGGGGGTCACGCCCTACCGCGGAGGGCAAGGCGGTCTGGTTCGAGATCCCGCTCGACGGTAAGGGCGGCTGAGCCGCGCGTGCGCCGTCAGTGCTTGAACTGGGTCGTCCCGTAAGCGATCGACATGATCACCGCGAAGACGACGACGATCGTCAGCCAGGTCTTGCCGTTCACCGCCAGGCCCATGCGGCGGCGGAGGCGGGTGAACAGCCACGCGACGCCCAGGCCGATGAACACCAGCAGGATCAGTCCGCTGTACATACCCGCCTCCCGCGTCCGCCGATGGCGCTGCCGGTGTGCGATCCGTCTTATCCGAGATTACGGCAAGCCGGCCGATTCGTCGCGCCACGGCGCGTACGAGGGCGCCGACGACGTGCCGCCAGGCGGCGCCGTCGCCTCGGCCCGCAGCGTGTACCCGGCGCCGCGCCTGGTGTGGATGAGCCGCGGGCCCAGCGCTTCGAGCTTGCGGCGCAGGTAGCTGACGTACGTCTCGATGATCTGCGACTGGCAGGCCCGGTTCCAGCCCCACACGTTCTCCAGGAGCTGGGTCCTGCTGAGCACCCGGCCCTGGTTGCGCATCAGGCAGGCGAGCAGCCGGAACTCGGTGGGAGACAGGCCGACCTCCCGGCCGGCCCGGTGCACGGTCCACCGTTCCTCGTCGAGCACGAGGTCGCCGGCGCGCAGCACGGAGCCCGCGGGCGGCACCGGGCCGCCCGCGGGCCGTAGCCGCGAGTCGCTGGCCGTCAGCTGTGCGTTCCCCAGGACGTCGCCGAGGTTCCCGGCACGGCGGGATTCACGGCCCGCATACCGGGCGCGAACGGCGTCCCGTTCACCGGCGCGGCGGTGACGGCCGGCGTCGGCGTGAGCGAGGCGGAGAACAGCACCAGCTTCGCGATCAGGAAGCCGTGGACTCGGACGCCGGCGATGAACACCAGGTCGCCCCGGGCGACGCCGCTGGTGGCGGTGAAGACCGGCTGGGTGGCCGTGGCCGTCGGGGTGACTGCCGCCACCGGCGTCACCGGCATGATCGCGGTCGTGACCGGCTGGGTTACCGTCGCCGTGGTGCTCGTGATCGTGATCGTGACGACCGCGGTCCCGGTGTCCACCGTGACCGTGGCCGGCCTGGCGGCCGGGGCGGCCATCTGGTTCGCGACGGCCGTGCTGCCCGCCATGACCGCCGCGGCCGGCGCCATGTTCTGGTTCACCATGGCCTGGACGGAGGCCGTGTCGTCGCCGGTCATCGCGGTCATGCCGGCCGGGCTGGCGGACACGTTCAGGAACTTCGTGCCACCGGTCAGCCACCACAGGTGCAGCCCGCCGCCGGCGGACCTGACGAGCAGGAATCTCCTGGTCGCCAGCTCCACGACGCCGCGCTGGGCCGCGTACAGCGTGTGGTGGCGCCAGACCTGGCTGAACGTGCGCATCGGCACCATCTGGGCCAGTATGCTGAGCGATCGCTGCCGCGAGTCCCGCCAGTTCCGCGAGTCGGCCCAGGTGCCGATCGCCGAGCTCAGCGCCGCCTGCTCGCTGATGCGGTGGTGGAAGTTCATGATGAATCCGGCTGTCTGCTCCGAGGTCGTCGCCGGGCCGTGGTTGCCGGCGGCGACCGTCGCCACGCCCACCGCCCCGCCCCCTACCAGCACCGCGGCGGCGATGCCCAGTCGTCCCTTCATGCTGGCCTGGCGGTTGCGGCGCCTGTTGCGGCCTATCATCGATTCCTCCTTCCGTGGCCGCCGCGCCCGCCACGCGCGCCACCGAATGTCTGGTCGGGCCAGTGTGCTTCCGGTTTGCCAATGGACTGCCCGTTGGTATCCATGGCTCAGAGACTGCCGTCGCTCCGGCTGGGCCTGCACGCGTTCTGAGCGCACGTAAGCAGTACGTTCGCGGCCTCACATGGTGCGGGACAAGGGCGCGATCATCCCGAACGGACCGTGCCGTCTGTGACGGCGGCAGCGGGTGCCGCGCTGAGGTTTGATGACGTCGCGGTTACGGCTACATCCGGTCAGGGACCGGAACGCCCAGCAGGCCGAGCCCCGCTGTCAGCACGCGCAGCGTGGCGGCGCACAGCGCGAGCCTGGCGTTCCTTGTGGCCTCGTCGTCCGCCTTGAGGACCGGGCACTGCTCGTAGAACGCGGTGAACAGGCTCGCGACCTCGAAGACGTAGCCGCACAGCCGGTGCGGTTCGGCGCTCCGCGTGACCCCGGCGATGACCGCGCCGAATCCGAGCAGCTTCAGCGCGAGTTCCCGTTCGGCGGGCGCGGCCACCCCCACCGGGCCGCGGACATCGGTCTGCGCGATGCCCGCCTTCCTGAAGATGGACCGGATCCTGGTGGTCGCGTATTGCAGGTACGGCCCGGTGTTGCCGCGGAAGGAGATCATCCGGTCCCAGTCGAAGATGTACGCGCTGTCCCGGGCGGTGGACAGGTCGGCGTACTTGATCGCGCCGATCCCCACGTCCTCGGCGATCTCGTCCCTCGCCGCGGCGTCCAGCCCCTCGATCTGGCTGAGTATGGCGCCGGCCCGCTCGATTCCCTCGGCGAGCAGCGCGCTGAGCTTGACGGTGTCGCCTTCCCTGGTGCGCAGCCGGTTCCCGTCGGTACCCTGCACCATGCCGATCTGCGCGTGCTCGAAGCAGGCGTCGCCGGCCAGCCAGCCTGCCTGCCTGGCCACCGCGAAGACCATACGGAAGTGCAGCGCCTGCTCGGATCCGACCACGTAGATCGCGCGGTCGCAGTTGACCTTGTCTACCCGGTACCGGACCGTCGCCAGGTCTGTCGTGGAGTAGTTGTAGCCCCCGTCGCTCTTGCGGATGATGACGGGCAGCGGAGCGCCGTCCCGGCCGGTGAAGCCCGGCGGGAACACGCACAGCGCGCCGTCGCTCTGCACCGCGAGCCCCTTGGCGATCAGGTCGTCCGCGACGCCGCCGAGCATGTCGTTGTAGAACGACTCGCCGCGGATGTCGTCGTCGGTGAGCGTGACCCGCAGCAGCGCGTAGATGTCACGCAGGTACTGCCTGGACAGCTCCATGAGTTCTGCCCACAGCCGCTGCGTGCCGGGGTCGTCGCCGGACTGGAGCTTGACGACCCGTTCCCTGGCCCGGTCCGCGAACTCCGGGTCGGAGTCGAACCTGACCCGCGCGGACTGGTAGAAGGCATTCGGGTCGGTGCGCAGCAGCTGTGCCTGCGGGGCGTCCTCGCCCACGTCGAACAGGTACTCGATCAGCATCCCGAACTGGGTGCCCCAGTCCCCGACGTGGTTGTCCCTGATGACGTGGTGGCCGGCGAACTCGGTCACCCGGGCGATGGCATCCCCCACGATCGTGGTGCGAAGGTGCCCGACATGCATCTCCTTGGCGATGTTCGGCGAGGAGTATTCGACGATGACGGTGCGCGGCGCGTCCGGCAGCGGCGTCCCGAGCCTGGGGTCTTCGAGCAGGGCGCTGGTCGCGCCGGCGATCCAGTCCTCGCGCAGCGTGAAGTTGACGAAGCCGGGCCCCGTGACGGCCGGCGTGTCGCAGATGTCATCGACGTCCAGGTGGCCGACCATCTCGGTGGCCACGTCGCGCGGCGTCTTGCCTAGCCTCTTGGCCAGCGGGAGCGCGGCGTTGGACTGGAAATCCGCGAACGATGACGGGCGGATCAGCGGGTCGGCGCTCGCGTAGTCCGCGCCGAAAGCCGCGCCGAGCGCGTCGCGCACCCGAGCGCCGAGGACCTGCTGGGGATCTGCCATGCCACAAGCCTATCCACCCCGGCGCGAGCGCTACCGGTCACGCTCGCGTTCGCGGTCACGCTCGCGTTCGCGGCGCAGGAAGTGCGGTGCCCGCCGCTCTGCGGCGACGCCGATCCGCTCCCTGATCTTGTCCGTGATGTCCCCGCGGGCCAGGCTGGCCGCCAGAGCGCACGCGGAGCTTACGGCGTGCGCCGTAGACGCCCCGTGCGCGATCACGACGGTCCCGCCGAGCCCGAGCAGCGCGGCGCCGCCGTAGGTCTCCGCGTCGAGCCGGCTGCTCAGTTCACGCAGCCCGCGGCGCTGGAGCAGCGCGCCGACCCGCGCGGCACGCGTACCCGTCAAAGCCGAGCGCAGCTCGGCGGCCGCGAAACGTATCGACCCTTCGAGGGTTTTCAGCGCGACATTGCCGGTGAACCCGTCGGTGACGATCACGTCGACCGCGCCGGCCATCAGGTCGCCGCCCTCGACGTTGCCGGCGAAGCTGAGCGGCAGCGCGCCGTGCTGTGGCTCGGCGGCGAGCAGTTCGTGTGCCCGCCGGGTCAGCATGTTGCCCTTGCCGGGCTCGGCGCCGATGGTGAGCAGGCCCACCTTCGGCGTCGCGATGCCGAGCGCGATCTGCGCGTACGCCACCCCTAGCTGCCCGAACTGCACCAGCATCTCCGGCTTCGGGTCGGCGGTGGCGCCGGCGTCGATGAGCACCGTATGGCTCGGGTGCGTGGGCAGCACGACGGCCAGCCCAGGGCGCGGCACCGCGGGCAGCGGCAGCAGGCGCTGCCTCGCGCTCGCCACGATCGCGCCCGTCGACCCGGCGGAGACGACCGCGGCGGCCTGTCCGCGCCTGACAAGCTGGCAGGCGACGGCGATGCTTGACCGGGGCCGCCGGAAGCCGGCCAGCGCGCCCTCGTCCATTCCGACGACGTCCTCGGCGGGCACCACGCGCAGTTCCGCGCCGGCGCCGAGCTTGGCGATCACCGGCCGCAGCCGCGCGGGCGGCCCGGTGAGCAGGACGTTGATCCCGTGCTCGCGCTGAGCGGCGAGGGCGCCGGCGACGATCTCATCCGGGGCGTAGTCCCCGCCCATCGCGTCCACCGCGATCACCGGCTCGGCTGCTGGCCCGGCCGGCATGCCCCCTGGCACGGCAGGCGAATCGCTCGGTTGAGCCCCGGCCGGCGAGTTCGGGGCGTCGGCGCGGCCCGGCGGCACATGACTCACGTCTTCCCCGGGCCTCTCCTGTCCCCTGGGCCCAACTGCGACCACACGCGAACGGCTTGCGATGCCATTATCCCAAGTTGCGGCCGAGGCTATCGGTGGATCGCCACCGCACGCCAGCCCGCCCCGTCGGCCGGCGGCGGCGTGCGCTTCCTCGCCCCGGCCTCTGCCCGTGCGCTTCGCACATTTTCTGACGAGTTACCGGCTGGAAATATACCGATTATATAGGCGAAAGATACTTAACGTCCCTTTTCTGTGACCTGTGAGACGTCAGAGTAACGATTGGTAACGGCAGACATGGGAACTTGATGGAAGCCCGAAACGTAAACGTAACAAGAACTTGATCACCCGTAACTTCAGCTACGCGGGATGTGACAAGAAGGACTTTTTGGGCACTAGGGAGCGGATGTCCCAGAGGACTTCCGCTGGCGGGCGAAGCTGGCCGGCGGATGGAGGGAGAAGCGGTTGACTGACATCCAGCAGGTGGTGCCTGTGCCGCGGGAAACGGCGGGCAGGTTCCGGGCCTACGGCCCGCGGCACCTGGACATGCTCGCGCGGCGAGCCCGGCTCGGCGATGCCGACACGCTCGCGATCCGCGCGGTAGCCACGGTGCTCCCGTTCCGGACCAACTCCTACGTGGTCGATGAACTCATCGACTGGGACGCGGCGCCGGACGACCCGATCTACCGCCTGGTGTTCCCCCAGCCCGACATGCTGCCGCGCCAGGACGTGGACCTGATGGCGGGCCTGCTCAGCGAGGGCGCCCCGCAACCGCGGATCCGCGCGGCCGCCCACGAGATCCGCATGCGGCTCAACCCGCACCCGGCCGGCCAGCTAGTGCTCAACGCTCCCATCCTGGACGGCAGCTCGCTGCTCGGCCTGCAGCACAAGTACCCGGAGACGGTCCTGTTCTTCCCCAAGCAGGGCCAGACGTGTCACGCCTACTGCGCGTACTGCTTCCGGTGGGCGCAGTTCGTCGATGAGCCAGACCTGAAGATGGCCACCGACCATATCGACACCCTCGTGGCCTACCTGCGCAGGCACCGCGAGGTGACCAGCGTCCTGATCACCGGCGGAGATCCGATGATCATGAGCGCCGCCGTCTTGCGGCGCTACATCGAGCCGCTGCTCGACCCGTCCCTGGACCATCTCGAGTCGATCAGGATCGGCACCAAGTCGCTGGGGTACTGGCCGCAGCGATACGTCACCGACCCGGACGCGGACGACACGCTCAGGCTGTTCGGCGAGGTGACCCTGGCAGGGCGAACCCTGGCGGTGATGGCGCACTATTCGCATCCGCGCGAGCTCGATCCGCCCGCGGCCGCCGATGCGATCCGCAGGATCCGCGACACCGGCGCGGTGATCCGCACTCAGGCCCCGCTCATCCGGTCGATCAACGACGAGCCCGCCACCTGGATGTCCCTGTGGCGGAGCCAGGTGCGCGCGGGGATGGTCCCCTACTACATGTTCGTGGAGCGTGACACCGGACCGCAGGACTACTTCGCCGTGCCGCTGGCCCGGGCGCACGAGATCTTCCGCGATGCCTACGCGGGCGTCTCCGGCCTGTGCCGTTCGGTCCGCGGACCGTCCATGTCCGCGACGCCGGGCAAGGTGTGCGTGGACGGCGTCGCGGACATCGCGGGCATCCGCGTGTTCGTGCTGCGAATGCTGCAGGCGCGTGACCCCGCCCTGGTCGGCCGCCCGTTCTTCGCCCGCTTCGACCCGTGCGCCAAGTGGCTCACCGACCTGGTGCCCGCCTTCGCCGACCGGTTCCCCTTCGACCCTGCCGTCCCTGCCGTCCCCTGCATCCCCGCCGCCTCCTACGAATCCGCCCCGTCGGATCTCTCAGGCCTGTGGAATCCCGGCGAACTAGCCCCCGCAAGCTGATCGCGCGAGCCCGGCGGCCTCGTCAGGCCGGTCGCTGACACCCGGCAGGCGTCGCTGCCGTGCCGGGTGCCCCGTCAGTGCGCGCGGCACGGCCGGGCCGCCGGGCCGCCGGGCCCGGCCCGCGCTGGCAGTGTTGCCGTGGCGCGCTCGCAGGCAGGCGGGCAGCTAGCACGCGGGCGCGCCGCAGAGTCCGGGGCCAGGAAACCGCACGTAGCTGGGGCACCTGCGCATCTGGCCCGATAGGACCCTGGCCGCGGGGCCCGGCCAGCCGGCGCCCAGCGGCCAGGGCGGGACAGTGCCCGACGCATTAACCACCAAGATCGCGCTCCGCACCCGACGAGCGAAGACAGCGGGTTCAAAGCGCCAGGGCGAGTGGGATAGTACTGCCATGGAGCTGAACGGAACATCAGCGATTGTCACCGGCGCCGCCAGCGGTCTCGGGGAGGCAACAGCCAGAGCGCTGTCGCGCGCCGGGGCGCATGTCGTCATCGCCGACCTCAATGAGGACCGCGGCAAGGAGGTCGCCGCGGACATCGGCGGGCTCTTCGCCAGGACGGACGTGACAGACGAAGAGTCGGTCCGTGAGGCGGTGGCGGCCGCGGCGACAGCCGGCTGGCCGCTGCGGGTGGCGGTCAGCTGCGCGGGCATAGGGTGGGCCGAGCGGACGGTCAACCGGGATGGCGCGCCGCATGGCCTGGCCAGCTTCCAGAAGGTCATCACGGTAAACCTGACGGGCACGTTCAACCTGCTGCGGATGGCTGCCGCGGCGATGGCGCAGACCGTGACCGCCGACGCCGACGGACAGCGCGGCGTGATCATCAACACGTCGTCGGTGGCGGGCATCGAGGGCCAGACCGGCCAGCTCGCGTACTCGGCGTCGAAGGGCGGCATCATCGGGATGACCGTGCCCGCGGCGCGTGACCTGTCGGTCATCGGGGTGCGGGTGAACACGATCTGCCCCGGCGTCATCCACACGCCCATCTACCAGAGCATCGCCGGCACAGGCCGGGACGCCGACGAATTCCTCGCCGGGCTGGCGGCCCCGGTGGTGTTCCCGAAGCGGCTGGGCCGGCCGGACGAATTCGGGCACCTGGTGTGCGCGCTCGTCGGGAACGACTACATGAACGCGGAAGTCGTCCGATTCGATGGCGGCATCCGCTTTCAGCCCAAGTGAACTTCCTGTCATAGGGGTCGGATGTCGGGGATTGCTGGGTGTCTCGCGCTTGCGGAGGGGACCAGGCCGGACGCGGACTGGGCCGTTCGAGCGGCGCGGCGTATCGCGCACCGGGGGCCGGACGACGAGGGCCTGTTCTCGGACGCCAGCATCGCGCTCGCGGCCAGGCGCCTGGCGGTACTCGACCCGTCGGCGGCGGGGCACCAGCCCATGCGGTCCGCCGACGGACGCTACTGGATGGCCTTCAACGGCGAGATCTACAACCACGCCGAGCTGGCACAGCGGCTGAAGGCGCGGGGCGTGGCGCCGCGCGGCGGATCGGACTCCGAGATCCTGCTCGAGACCTACGCCGCGGAGGGCAAGGACGCCCTGCGGCGGCTGCGCGGCATGTACGCCTTCGCCATCTGGGACACGCGCAGCGGTGAGCTGTTCTGCGCGCGCGACCCGTTCGGCATGAAGCCGCTGTACTACACGCTCGCGGAAGGCGGCAGGCAGCTGAGGTTCGCCTCAGAGCGCAAGGCCCTGGCCGGCCCGGGAGAAGTGCCGGTTATCGACCCTGACGCGCTGCGCAGGTACCTGTCGTTCCAGTACATTCCGGCGCCAGCGACCATGACGCCACCGGTGAGGTCGCTGCCGGCCGGGCACTTCATGACCGCCAGGCCGGGCGGCCCTGTCGACGTGTTCCGCTACTGGCGGCCGGTGCTGCGCCCGGCGCGATCGCCGTCCGCGGAGACACCCGAGCGGATCCTCGCCGTGCTGCGCGACTCGGTCGGTGCCCATCTGCGCAGCGACGTGCCGCTCGGTGCGTTCCTTTCCGGGGGCGTGGACTCGGCGGCGATCTGCGCGCTGGCGGCGGAAAGCCGCCCTGGGATGCTGACGTTTACCGCGGGCTTCGCGTGGCCCGGGTACAACGAGATCGAGCAGGCGCAGGAAACGGCCATGACGCTCGGCCTGAAGTCCGTTCCGTACCTCATCACTCCGTCGGAGTTCGCGGCCAGGCTGCCGCAGATCATCTGGCACCTGGACGACCCGATGGCGGACGCGGCCGCCATCGGCCTGTGGTTCGTCGCCAGGGAGGCGCGCCGCCACGTCAAGGTGGTGCTTTCCGGCGAGGGCGCGGACGAGCTGTTCGGCGGGTATGGCGTGTACTACCAGCCTGGCGTGGTGCGGGCCGCGCCGCGGCTGCCGGGCTGGGGGCGATCGTCGGCGGCTGCCGTCGCCGCGCGGCTGCCGTCAGGACAACGGGGCCGCGGGCTGCTGCAGCGGATCGCGACCCCGCTGCGCAGCCGCTACATCGGCAACGCCACCGTGTTCGGAACCGAGGATGTGGACCGGCTCACCAGGTACGGCGGCGGCACCGTGTTCGACGTGACCACCCCGCTGTTCGACCAGGCCGCCGACGCGGAACTCGACGATGTCGCGACCATGCAGTTGGTCGACATCAGCACCTGGCTGCCCGGCGACATCCTGGTCAAGGCAGATCGCGCCACGATGGCGCACGGGCTGGAGTTGCGGGCCCCGTTCCTGGACCGTGAGGTGATGGCGGTCGCCAGCCGGCTCGCCAGGGCGGAGAAGACCGCCGCGGGCACGACCAAGTTCGCGCTCAGGGAGGCGCTGGGCGACGTGCTGCCGCAAACGGTCGTCGAACGGAGCAAGCTGGGCTTTCCTGTGCCGGTCGGGCACTGGTTCCGTGGCGAGCTTTCCGGCTACGCCGAGCAGGTGATCCGCGAGGCCAGGACCGAAGAGTGGCTGGACAAGCGCGCCGTGCTCGACGTGCTGCGCCGGTTCAGGGCCGGCGACCCCGGGGTGCCGTGGCGGCAGCTATGGACGCTGGTGGTGTTCTCGCTCTGGCACCAGGTCTATGTAGAGCGCGTGTTCGATCCCGTGGCGCTCGGCTGGCAGAGCTGACGCTCAGGGCCAGGGCGGCGTCAGGTGCCCGGGGTCTCCGCGGCGGGTGGCAGGCTGTCCCCGGCGATCAACTGCTCGCGGATCCTGCGCCGCCCGCGGTGCAGCCGGGACATGACGGTGCCGACCGGCGTGCCCATGATCTCCGCGATCTCGCGGTACGGGTACCCCTCGATGTCGGCCAGGTAGACCGCGGTGCGGAACTCGTTGGGCAGGTCGCGGAGCGCGCGCAGCAGATCGGAATCAGTGGTGCGGTCGAGAGCCTCGGCCTCAGCCGAGCGGACGGGCGGGGCCAGCCGGTCGGCGGACATCTGCCACTCCTGCAGATCGCTGCCGAGCGCCTGCTGCGGCTCGCGGCGCCGCTTGCGGTACACGTTGATGAACGTCGTCGTGAGGATCCGGTTCAGCCAGGCCCGCAGGTTGGTGCCCGGCCGGAACTGGTGAAACGCCGCGTAAGCCTTGACCGAGGTCTCCTGGACCAGGTCCTCGGCGTCGGTGGGGTTGCGGGTCATCCGCAGCGCCGCCGGGTACAGCTGGCTGAGCTGCGGCACCACGTCACGCTCGAACCGGGCGCGGTCGTCCGGCGAGGAGGAGACGGCATGCTCCCCTGCCGCCCCGGCGTAACCCGGCGCCGTCCAGGCGTGCCCGGCTCCGGGTTGTGCCGCTCTTCCTGCGACGTCGCCGTCGTGATCTTCATTGGGGCTCATGGCTGGCTCCGGGGGTCGTCACTCCTACTCATATAGACGCATGAAGGCCAGCTCGCAGTCCAATTTGTGATCTAAATCACTTTGAGATATGTCGCGATGCCCGCGCTAGATCCAGCCGTGGTACCACATGTGGGCGAGCCACGAGGAGTAGGGGATGACCGCGCCCGCGAGGATGGGGTAGAAGTACCAGAACAGGATCACGACGGACAGCACATAGACGCCTGCCACCGCCGAGCCGGTCGCGCGGCGCCGCAGACTCGCCGTCGCGGGCCCGATGATCAGGCCCAGGCAGAGCACGATGCACATGATCATGAACGGCTCGAACTCGATCGCGTAGTAGTAGAACTTGGTCCGCGACACGAACGGCAGCCAGGTCAGCCAGCCCGCGGCGACGCCGAGCACGGCGACGCCGGCTCGCCAGTCCCGGCGCGCGAGCCACCAGCCGAGGCAGAACAGCATCGCGGGAATAGCCACCCACCAGATGGCCGGGTTTCCCATCGCGAGCACTTCCGCGGACCACGACCGGCCGGTGCAGCCCGATTGCGGGCAGGGTTTGGTTCCGGCCGCGTTCGCGAAGCTCTGGTAGTAGAACGACACGGGCCGGCTGATGACGAGCCAGCCCCACGGCTGGGACTCGTACGGATGCCTCGTGCTCAGCCTGGTGGCGAAGTCGAACATCTCCCTGTGGTACTCAAAGAGCGAGTACAGGGCCGATATGCCCGGGATGTTCACCCCGTGCTGCCGCGCGTAGTCGCGGCCGTAACCGGTGCTGGTGACCAGCCAGCCCATCCAGGTGAGAATGTAGGTGGTCAGCGGGATCGCGCCGATCGTAAGGGGCAGCCACTTCCCGTCTCGCACCAGCGCCCCGCGCACGTAGTCCCGCAGGCCCACCGCCCGGCGGGCGCCGACATCCCAGGCGATGCAAAGGCCGGCGAACGCCAGCAGGTACCAGAGCGCGTATTGCTTGCTGGCACAGGCCAGGCCGATGAGCACGCCCGCCGCCACGCGCCATTTCCTGATCCCGAGCTCCGGTCCCGCCTCGTCCGACGGCCGGAGCACCATGGCAGCGGCCAGCCGGGAGCGCGAAACGTCCCGGTCGGTGAGCAGCGCGCCGAACGCCGCGAGCACGAAGAACATCAGGAAGATGTCCAGGATGCCGGTGCGGCTCAGCACGAACTCGAGCCCGTCGAGGGACAGCAGCAGGCCGGCGACGCAGCCGAGCAGCGTCGACCTCGTCAGCCGCCTCGTGACGCGGCACATGACCAGGATCGCCAGCGACCCGAACAGCGCGGGCGCGACTCGCCAGCCGAGCGAGTTCAGGCCGTAAAGCCACTCGCCGACCGCGATCAGCAGCTTGCCTACCGGCGGCTGGACCACGTACTCGCCGCAAGCGGTGCCCGAGCACGGCATGAAGATGCTGGTATGGCCCGCGAGGATCAGCTGGTTGGCGTTGCTCAGCGGCTGCCACTCGACACCGTGCTGCAGGATCGACCAGGCATCCTTGGCGTAGTAGGTCTCGTCGAAGATTATGGCGTTCGGGATGGCTAGCCTGTAGAACCGGAAGAAGGCGGCGAACACGGTGACAAGGAGCGGGCCGATCCAGCCCCACAGCCTGTCGTCTGGCATCGGTGTCATAAGCCGGGCGCGCAGCGCCGCTATCCGCGCCGCGGCCTCACCATCGCCGGGTCCGGCGCGCGCCGCAGAACCGGCACTGACGGCGGCAGCGGCGCCGCCGTCGATGGTGTCAGGAGCGGCGGCGCTAGGCTCGCCGTGCTCGGGTTCCATGGCCGGGGAGCCGGCCTCAGTCGCGGTCATCGAACGCCATGCTATGTGGAGGGGAGCCGGGGTGGGGAGCAGAACAGGAGCAGAACGTGATCACGAACCGGTGCGCGCCGATCGCGGCGGCGCCGGCGTTCTGACCCTCGCAGCGGCCCCCATCGGCCGCGTCGAGGACGCCCCTGCCCGGCTGCTGTCGGAACTTGAACGCGCGGACATCATAGCGGCCGAGGATACCCGCCGGGTGCGGCGGCTCGCCGCGACGCTTCAGGTGCGGCTCACCGGGCGGCTGGTCTCCTACTACGACGTCATCGAGGCGCGCCGCGCCGCAGAGCTGGTGGCCGAGTTGCTGGCAGGAAGGAACGTGCTCGTGGTCACCGATGCCGGGATGCCCGCCATCAGCGACCCCGGTTACCGGCTCGTCGCGGCCGCCGCGGCGGCCGGAATCACGGTCACCGCCGTTCCCGGGCCGTCCGCCGTCACCACCGCGCTCGCCGTGTCCGGGCTGCCCACCGACAGGTTCTGCTTCGAGGGGTTCCCGCCGCGCAAACCCGGCGAGCGGGAACGCCGGTTCGCCGAACTGGCTGCCGACACCCGCACCCAGGTGTTCTTCGAGTCACCGCGCAGGCTCGCCGCGACCCTCGCCGAACTCGTCCGCTCGCACGGAGCCGACCGCGCGGCCGTGGTCTGCCGGGAGCTGACCAAGGTGCACGAGGAGATCCGGCGCGGCACGCTGGCCGAACTCGCGTCCTGGGCGGACCCGGCGCCTGGGTCAGGGGGCGTCCGGGGCGAGATCACGCTGGTCGTGGCCGGCGTCGACCGCGCCGTCGCCAGGGCCGCCGCCCGCGGCGCCGCTCGCGAGGCCCGCCGCGCCGCCCGTCACGACGGTCCCGCTCACGGTGCCGCCGGTGACGGCGCCGGCCAGGCCCCGCCGGGCTAGCCACCGCCCGCCGGGCGTGTCGCCCCCGAACGCGAGCGCCGCCGCCAGGCAGCCGAACGGCACCGCCGTCAGCACGTACCGGTAGTCGAACTCGGCAGTGGCCGCCGGGACCACGATCAGCGCCAGCGAGCACAGCCAGGGCAGCAGGGCCGCTGTCCCGGAGTTCCGCGGCGGACCCTGGGCGGGCCGCTCCCCGCGGCTGGCAGGGCGCCGCCACCCCAGCGCCATCCCGGCAAGCCCGACGAGGAGGATCAGCCCGTACACGGTGCCGGGCAGCCAGATGTACCGCTCGTAGACCCGGATAGCCCCGGCGAACGGGTTCACCACCTGGGTCGACGGATTGCCCTGCGCGTAGAAGGCCATGGCCGAGGAGTAGCCGCCCGTCGGATCCCGGGGCGGGATGCTGAGCGAGTGATAGCCGAACAGGTATTCGTCGTATGTGGCGGCGTTCGGGAAGGCGGTCCTGTTCCAGGCGAACGCGTGCCACGTGTCGTCGAAGATCACGCGGGCGTACGAGAGCGGCTGCGCCTCCATGGCCTTGATCGCGAACTCCTCCGCGAGCTTGTTGACCCGCGGGGAGAACTTCGGCGCGGGGAACCGGTCAAGCGGGCTGGCCGCGGTCCAGATGTAGGCCTGCGCGACGGGCCGCTGGTCCGGCGGCACCGTGGTGCACAGCGAGAGCAGGTCCACGGGCAGGCTCATCTTCGAGCAGTCCGCGAACGTCATCACCCGCGAGTACAGGAAGACGCCGGTGGCGTCGGTCATGGCGAACTCGCCGTGTTGCACGTCGTACCAGCCCTCGTAGGCGGCGACGGGGACGGCGAACGCGACCACGCATGCCGCGAGCCCGGCCAGCAGGTACCGCCAGTTGCGGGCGAACCGGACCGCCAGGTACACGGCGAAGACCGCCACCAGCGGCAGGCCGGTGGCCCGGACGACTGCCGACAGCCCGAGGAGCAGGCCCGCGAGCAGGCACACCCGCCACGACGGCCGCGGTGACCACAGCACCAGCGTGACCGCGGCCACGGCCAGGAAAAGGAAGAGCGTGTCCGCCATGATCAGGTGCTCGAGCTGGATCTCGAACCCGTCGTAGAGCACGGGCAGCGAGAAGAGCACGGCGACCCACGCGGGCGCGCCGAACCGGTGCCTGGCGAGCGCGTAGATCATCACGGCGACGCCGATGCCCATCAGGTGCTGCGAGATCGTGACGAGCGCGTAGCTGTGGAACGGCTCGAGCAGCCAGAGGTACACGGAGTAGCCGGAGGGCCTGGTGGGGTCGAGCGTCACGGTGACGGCCGAGGCCACGTAACTGAACGAGTCGTTGAACCAGGACTGCCACCGGTAGCCGAGTTCGGCGTCCACGCGCAGCAGCACCGCCGGCACCAGCGCGACGGCGAAGAGCCTGTTCTCGCTGAGCAGCCGGGACGTTGCCCGCCGTATCACCGCAGGCATTACGCTCAAACCCGTATCCTCCTAGTTTCGGAGCGCCAGTTTCTGATCACCTGTCAAGAGCCACGTGTAACGGTAAACGGTGAATGGAGTCCCTGTGGAGCTGACCGTCGTCATGCCTTGCCTCAACGAGGCGGAGACCGTGGCCACGTGCGTCGCGAAGGCGGTCCGTTTCATCGCCGACAGCGGGATCAGCGGCGAGGTCGTGGTCGCCGACAACGGCAGCACAGACGGCAGCCAGCGGCTCGCCGAGGAGGCGGGCGCCCGCGTCGTCCACGTCAACGATAAGGGCTACGGCAACGCCCTCATGGGCGGGATCGTCGCGGCCCGCGGCGAGTACGTGATCATGGGCGACGCCGACGACAGCTATGACTTCAGCGGCCTGATGCCGTTCGTCGCCGAACTCCGCCGCGGCGCCGACCTGGTGATGGGCAACCGGTTCAAGGGGGGCATCGCGCCAGGAGCGATGCCGAAACTGCACCGCTACCTCGGCAATCCGGTGCTCTCCTTCGCCGGCCGGCTGTTCTTCCGCAGCCCCATCGGGGACTTCCACTGCGGACTGCGCGGCTTCAGGAGGGACAGCGCGCTCAAGCTCGGCTTGCAGGCGACCGGGATGGAGTTCGCGAGCGAGATGGTCGTGAAGGCCACCCTGGCGAACCAGAAGATCACCGAGGTGCCCACCACGCTGTCCAAGGACGGCCGCAGCCGCCCGCCGCACCTGCGCAGCTGGCGCGACGGCTGGCGGCACCTGCGGTTCCTGCTGCTGTTCAGCCCGCGCTGGCTGTTCTTCCTGCCGGGCCTGGTGCTCCTGGTCGCGGGCCTGGTGATCGGCGCCGTCATCGCGGCCGGCCCGCTGACGATCGGCGGCGTCACCTTCGACGTCGACACCCTGGTGGCGGCGAGCGCGATGGTCGTGATCGGGTTCCAGGCGATGCTTTTCTGGCTGTTCACCCAGGTGTACGCGGGCTCGGAAGGCTTCCTGCCCGAGGAGCCGAAGGTGCAGCGCCTGCTCGGCAACCTCTCCCTGGAGCGCGGCCTGCTGGCAGGCGCGGCAGTCGGGATCGCCGGCCTTGTCGGGCTGGTCTTCTCGCTCACCTACTGGCAGGCGAACAAGTTCGGCCAGCTCAACTACGAGCACGCGCTGCGGCTGATGGTCCCGTCGGTGACCGCGCTCGTGGTGAGCTGCCAGGTCATCCTGGGCACGTTCTTCCTGTCCATCCTCGGCATCAAGCAGACCAGGCACACGCCGATCGGCGCCGAGGCGACGATTAATGCGGGCGACGAGCCGGCCAGTGCCCGTAGGCTTTAGGCATGTCTTCCGCCAACCCAAAGCACATCCTGGCCGCGCCGGCCTGGCCGTACGCCAACGGCCCGCGGCACATCGGGCACGTCTCCGGCTTCGCCATTCCGTGCGACATGTTCAGCCGGTACCAGCGGATGGCGGGCAGCAAGGTGCTGATGGTCTCGGGCACCGACGAGCACGGCACCCCGATCACGGTCCAGGCCGACAAGGAAGGCATTTCGCCCCGTGCGGTCGCCGACCGGTACAACGAGGTCATCGCGACCGACCTCGCGAACCTGGACATGAGCTACGACCTGTTCACGAGGACCACGACCCGCAACCACTACGCGGTCACCCAGGAGATGTTCACCACGCTGCTGCGCAACGGGTACATCTTCCCCAAGGCGACGCTCGGCGCGATCTCCCCGTCCACGGGGCGCACGCTGCCCGACCGATACATCGAGGGCACCTGCCCGCTCTGCGGTTACCCGCACGCGCGCGGCGACCAGTGCGACAACTGCGGCAACCAGCTCGACCCGACCGACCTGATCAACCCCAAGTCGCGGATCAACGGCGAGACCCCGGTGTTCGCGGAGCAGGAGCACTACTTCCTCGACCTGCCCGCGTTCACCGAGGTGCTCGGTGGCTGGCTGCAGTCCAAGTCCGGCCAGTGGCGGCCGAACGTGCTCAAGTTCTCCCTCAACCTGCTCGACGACCTGCGCCCGCGGGCGATCACCCGGGACCTGGACTGGGGCGTCCCCGTGCCGCTCGACGGCTGGCGGGACAGGCCTGACAAGAAGATCTACGTATGGTTCGACGCCGTCATCGGCTACCTGTCGGCGTCCGTCGAGTGGGCCCGCAGGTCCGGCGACCCCGAGGCCTGGCGGGCCTGGTGGAACGAGGACGGCGCCGAGTCCTATTACTTCATGGGCAAGGACAACATCACCTTCCACTCCGAGATCTGGCCGGCGATGCTGCTCGGCTACGCGGGACGGGGCGCCAAGGGGGGAACCCCGGGCCCGTTCGGAGTGCTCAATCTGCCAACCGAAGTGGTGAGCAGCGAGTACCTGACGATGGAAGGACGCAAGTTCTCCTCCTCCCGCCAGGTGGTCATCTACGTCAGGGACTTCCTGGCCCGCTACGACGTGGACGCGCTGCGCTACTACGTGGCGGTCGCCGGGCCGGAGAACCAGGACACCGACTTCACCTGGAGCGAGTTCGTCAGGCGCAACAACGACGAACTGGTCGCCACGTGGGGGAACCTGGTCAACCGCGCCGTGTCGTTCGCGGCCCGCAACATCGGCTCGATCCCCGGAGCGGGCGAGCTCACCGACGCCGACCACGCGCTGCTTCAGACGTCGCGCAAGGCGTTCGGCGCCGTCGGGGAGCACCTGTCGAGCTCGCGCTTCAAGTTCGCGATCACCGAGGCGATGCGCACGGTGGCCGAGGCCAACAAGTACTTCTCCGAGCAGGCGCCGTGGAAGCTCCGCGAGTCCGACCCGGCCCGGATGCGGACCATCCTGCACGTGACGCTGCAGGCGGTGGACGACGCCAAGACGCTGCTCACGCCGTTCCTGCCGCGGTCCTCGCAGTCGGTGCACGAGATGCTCGGCGGTTCCGGCCAGTGGTCGGGCACGCCGCGGATCGAGAGGGTGGACGAGGAAGGGTCGCCCTCGTACCCGGTGATCACCGGAACCTACGACACCTCGTTCCGGTGGGCGCCGCGCCCGGTCGCCGCCGGCACGCCGCTGTCTGTCCCCGCGCCGCTGTTCGCCAAGCTGGACGCCTCGGTGGTTGATGAGGAAATCGCCCGCCTTGCCCAGGACGATTAACCCGAACGGTGCCGTGGTGACTCCTCTCGCCAGCCCGGCTCCCGGCGAGATGGCGGCGCCCCGCGACGACGGCGCGCTGCCCGCGCCCGGCGCGTTCGACAGCCACAGCCACATGGACATCATGGGGCTGCCGGTGGACGGCGTGATCGCCGCGGCGCACGCCGCCGGGATCGGCCGGGTCGTGAACGCGGGCTGCGACCTGCCGTCGTCGCGGTGGTCGGTGGCGTGCGCGGCCGGATACGACAGCGTCTACGCGGCGGTGGCGATCCACCCCAACGAGACGGCCAAGGTGGACGGCCGCCGGGACGAGGTGCTGGCCGAACTTGAGGCGCTGGCGTCGTCGGCCGCGGTCGTGGCTGTCGGCGAGACAGGGCTCGACTACTACCGCGACTGGTCGCCGCCGGACGTGCAGCGGGAGTGGTTCCGTTCGCACATCGGGATCGCCAGGCGGACCGGGAAGGCGCTGATGATCCACGACAGGCAGGCGCACGACGACATCCTGGCGATCCTCGCCGAGGCCGGGCCGTGGCCGCCGTACAGCGTGGTATTTCACTGCTTTTCCGGCGACGCGCGGATGGCGGCCCGGTGCGCGGAGGCCGGGTACGTGATGAGCTTCGCCGGCAACCTCACGTTCAAGAACGCCGGGCCGCTGCGCGCGGCGGCCGAGGTCGCGCCGCCGGACCTGATCCTGGCGGAGACCGACGCGCCCTACCTCACCCCGGTGCCGCACCGCGGCAAGCCGAACTCCCCGGCCATGGCCGCGCACACGGTCCGCGCCCTGGCCGCCGTCAAGGGCATGGATGTGGCCGGCCTGTGCGGGCACATCCAGTCCACCGGCGCCCGCCTGTTCGGCTGGTGAGGTCAGGGGTACGGCTTCTCGGGGCCGGCGACATACGCGACAAGGCACGGCGGATCGGGCTGCGGCCGGCCAAGCGGTTCGGGCAGAATTTCGTCGTCGAGCAGGGCACCGTGCGGCAGATCGCGGCGCTGGCGTCGCCCGGGCCTGGCGACGTGGTTCTCGAGGTGGGGCCGGGGCTTGGCTCGCTGACGCTCGCGCTGCTCCAAGCCATGGCCGGGCTGGACGCGCGGCTGGTCGCGGTGGAGATCGACCCGGTGCTGGCGGCCGAGCTGCCGAAGACGATCGGCGAGCGCGCGCCGGGGCTGACCGAGCGCGTGGATGTGGTCGCGGCCGACGCGCTGGCGGTCGCCGAACTGTCCTGGGCGCCGACCGTGCTGGCGGCCAACCTGCCGTACAACGTGGCCGTCCCTGTCGTGCTGCACCTGCTCGCGGTGTTCCCGTCGCTGGCGCGCGGCGTCGTCATGGTGCAGGCGGAGGTCGCGGACCGGATGTGCGCGGGGCCGGGCAGCCGGGTCTACGGCGCGCCGTCGGCCAAGCTGGCCTGGTTCGCGGCCGCGCGGCCCGCCGGGACCGTGCCGCGCAGCGTGTTCTGGCCGGTGCCGAACGTGGATTCGCGGCTGGTGGCATTGACCAGGCAGGACCCGCCGGCCACGGCCGCGGGCCGTACCGAGGTGTTCGCCGTGATCGAAGCGGCGTTCGGGCAGCGCCGCAAGACATTGCGGGCGGCGCTGGCTGGCTGGGCGGGCTCGCCGCAGGAGGCGGAACGCCTGCTGCGCGCCTCGGGGATCGACCCGGGCGAGCGCGGCGAGGCGATCGGGG
>DAHVAN010000032.1 GCA_027314595.1 Actinomycetota bacterium
CCGGCGCGGCTGGGCCGTCGGCGGGCGTCTCGCGGCGGCGGATGGGCGTGCTGCTCAGCGTCGCCGCCTTCGTGCTCGCCCTGGACGCGATAACCAAGGCCATCGTGGTCGTGCACCTGCGGCCGGGGCAGCCGGTGCACCTGCTGGGCAACATCTTGATGCTCAACCTGCTGCGCAACTCGGGCGCGGCGTTCAGCTTCGGAACCGGGAACCCGATCGTGTTCGCCGCGATCGCGGCCGTCGTGGTCGTCTACATCGTGCGCACCGCGTGGAACCTGCGCAGCCTCGGCTGGGCGATCACCCTCGGGCTGCTCCTCGGCGGCGCCATGGGGAACCTGACGGACCGGATCTTCCGCTCGCCGGGCGTGTTCCGCGGCAACGTGGTCGACTGGATCGAACTGACCCGCTACTGGCCCGTGTTCAACGTGGCCGACTCCGCGATCACCTGCGGCGGCATCCTGCTGGTGCTGCTCGCGATGCGTGGCTACCGCATGGACGGCACCCGGGGCGACCGCCCCGCGCCGCCGGCGCCATCGGGGCCGGCCGGCGCGGGGCCGGCCGGCCCGGCCGATTCGCCGGCGGATCCGGCGGACGCGGAGCGGTGACCTCGGGGGAGCGGTTCGTCCTGGTCCCCGAGGGCCTGGACGGGGAGCGGCTCGACGCGGCTCTCGCCCGTATGTTCGGGCTGTCAAGGGCGCGTGCCGCCGAGCTCATCGGCGCGGGCCAGGTGCTGGTCGACGGCCATCCGGCCGCCAAGTCCGACCGGGTGCTCGCCGGGTCCCCGCTGTCGGTGACGCTGCCGCCGCCCCGCGACGCGGCGCCGAACCCCGAACCCGTGCCGGGACTGGAGATCGTCTACGAAGACGGCGACATCGTCGTCGTCGACAAGCCGCGCGGCGTGGCGGCGCACCCGACGCCGGGCTGGACCGGCCCGACCGTGCTCGGCGGGCTGCTCGCCGCCGGGCACGCCGTCGCCACCAGCGGCGCGGCCGAACGCCAGGGCATCGTGCACCGGCTCGACGCCAACACCACGGGACTCATGGTCGTCGCCAAGAGCGAGCATGCCTACAGCGTGCTGAAGCAGGCGTTCCGCGACCGCGCCGTGTCCAAGACCTACCACGCGCTCGTCCAGGGACATCCCGACCCGCTGCGCGGCACGATCGACGCGCCGATCGGCAGGCACCCGTCAGGCGACGGCCGGTTCGCCGTCGTCGCGGACGGACGGGGCAGCGTCACCCACTACGACACGATCGAGGCGTTCCGCGCCGCCAGCCTGGTGGCCATCGGCCTGGAGACCGGCCGCACCCACCAGATCCGGGTGCACATGGCCGCCGTGCGGCACCCCTGCTGCGGCGACCTGCTCTACGGGGCGGACCCGGTGCTCGCCGCCAGGCTCGGCCTGACCAGGCAGTGGCTGCACGCTGTCAGCCTGTCGTTCGAGCACCCGGACGGCTCGCGCCAGGTCTGGTTCGACAGCCCGTACCCGCCCGACCTGCAGCACGCCGTGGACATCCTGCGCGCCGAAAGCTGACCCGCCGCCCGCCGCCTCGCCCCCGCTTGCCCGCCGCCTCGCCCCCGCTTGCCCGCGAACCTGCGCCTGGAGTCCGGTAACTCGAGCCCTTCCGGCGCGCCCCCGGGCCACTGCCGCCCCGAACCGATAAGGTATGAATCACCGGGCTGGCGCGTGGTCACGGCGTCGGCCGCCTTCCCCCGGTCTTTCGTAGTAGATGATCCGCGCCGCGCGAGCGTGCCGCCGAGGCAGCCACGGCAGCCACCGGCGCCGCCGCGCAAGCCGCGCACGGGCGGCGCGGACGCGTGCCTGAGGAGGCGGTTGGTTTCATGACGGCATCCGAGGCGGCCTCAACCGGGAGCGGGTCCCGCGACGGCAAGAGCGGCAGCAGCAGCGGCAGCAGCGGCGGCAAGCCGTTCGCCCACCTGCACGTGCACACCGAGTACTCGATGCTCGACGGCGCCGCCCGGCTGAAGGAACTCTTCAAAGAGGTCAAGTCCCTCGGCATGACGCATGTGGCGATGACCGACCACGGCAACATGTACGGCGCCGCCGAGTTCTACCGGCAGGCGACCGAAGCCGGCCTCACCCCCGTCCTCGGCATCGAGGCCTACGTCGCCCCCGAGCGCAGGGACAACACCAGCCGCATCCTGTGGGGCCAGCCGCACCAGAAGAAAGACGACGTCTCCGCCTCCGGCAGCTACCTGCACAAGACGATCTGGGCGCGCAACGCCGAAGGCCTGCACAACCTGTTCAGGCTCACGTCGAGGTCCTATGCCGAAGGCTGGATGGTCAAGTGGGCCAGGATGGACAAAGAGCTCATCGCCGGGCACGCGAACGGCCTGATGGCCTCCACCGGCTGCCCGTCCGGCGAGGTCCAGACCAGGCTGCGGCTCGGCCAGCAGGAGGAAGCGCTCAAGGCGGCCGCGAGCTGGCAGGACATCTTCGGCAAGGAGAACTACTTCCTCGAGTTGATGGACCACGGCATCGACATCGAGCGGAACGTCCGCGACGGCCTGCTCGACATAGCGAGGAAACTGCGGATCCCCCCGGTCGTCACCAACGACAGCCACTACACGCGTGAGGCCGACGCGCAGGCCCAAGAGCTCCTGCTGTGCATCCAGACCGGCAGGACCCTGGCCGACGAGGACAGGTTCAAGTTCGACGGCACCGGCTACTACATCAAGTCGCCGCAGGAGATGTACCGGCTCAACAACAGCGACATCTGGCAGGAAGGCTGCCAGAACAGCCAGCTGCTGATCGCGGACCGGGTGGACGCCAGCGGCATGTTCGAGTTCAAGAACCTGATGCCGAGGTTCCCCATCCCGCAGGGCTGCAAGTCCGAGGACGAGCTGTTCGCCGCCGAGGTCTGGAAAGGCATGCAAGCCAGGTACCCCGGCGGCTACGACGAGCAGCGCAAGGCCCAGGCCGAATACGAGATCCAGGTCATCTGCCAGATGGGCTTCCCCGCCTACTTCCTCGTCGTCGCCGACTTCATCAACTGGGCCAAGAACAACGGCGTCGCCGTCGGCCCGGGCAGGGGCAGCGCGGCGGGCAGCATCGTGTCCTACGCGATGGGCATCACCGACCTGGACCCGCTCGTCCACGGCCTGATCTTCGAGCGGTTCCTCAACCCCGAACGCGTCTCCATGCCCGACATCGACATCGACTTCGACGAACGCGGCCGGGCCGACGTGATCCGCTACGTCACCAACAGGTGGGGCAGCGACAAGGTCGCGCAGATCGTCACCTACGGCACCATCAAGGCCAAGGCCGCGATCAAGGACTCGGCCCGGGTGCTCGGCTTCCCTTACGCGCTCGGCGACCGGATCACCAAGGCCTACCCGCCCGCCGTGCTCGGCAAGGACATGCCGCTGTCCGGGGTGTTCGACCAGTCGCATCCCCGGTACCTGGAGGCCGCGGAGATACGGGCGCTGTACGAGGCCGAGCCCGAGGTCAGGCAGATCATCGACAAGGCGCGCGGTATCGAGGGCCTGATCAGGCAGTGCGGCGTGCACGCGGCGGGCGTGATCATGTCGTCCGAGCCGCTGACCGACCACATCCCGGTGTGGACGAGGAACACCGACGGCGCGGTGATCACGCAGTTCGACTACCCGACCTGCGAGAGCCTCGGCCTGCTCAAGATGGACTTCCTCGGCCTGCGGAACCTGACCATCATGTCCGACGCGGTCGGCGCGATCGAGAAGAACCGCGGCGTCAGGATCGACCTGCTCTCCCTGCCGCTGACGGACCAGCCCGCCTACGACCTGCTCGGGCGCGGCGACACGCTCGGCGTGTTCCAGTTCGACGGCGGCCCGATGCGAAGCCTGCTGCGGCTGATGAAGCCGGACAACTTCGAGGACATCTCCGCCGTCGGCGCGCTGTACCGGCCGGGCCCGATGGGCGTCAACAGCCATACCAACTACGCGCTGCGCAAGAACGGCCTGCAGGAGATCATCCCGATCCACCCCGAGCTCGAGGAACCGCTGAAGGAGATCCTCGAGCCGACCTACGGCCTGATCGTCTACCAGGAGCAGGTGCAGAAGGCCGCCCAGATCATGGCCGGGTACACGCTCGGCCAGGCCGACCTGCTGCGGCGGGCCATGGGCAAGAAGAAGAAGGAGATCCTGGACAAGGAGTTCGGCCCGTTCCAGAAGGGCTGCCGCGAGCGCGGCTTCTCCGACGCGGCGATCCAGGCGGTCTGGGACGTGCTCGTGCCGTTCGCCGGCTACGCGTTCAACAAGGCGCACTCCGCCGCCTACGGCCTGGTCTCGTACTGGACCGCCTACCTCAAGGCCAACTACCCCGCCGAGTACATGGCGGCCCTGCTCACCAGCGTCGGCGACGACAAGGACAAGTCCGCGCTCTACCTGAGCGAATGCCGCAGGATGGGCGTCCGGGTGCTGCCCCCGGACGTGAACGCCTCCGCCGCCACCTTCACCCCGGTCGGCCAGGACGTCCGGTTCGGCCTTGCCGCGATCCGCAACGTCGGCGCGAACGTCGTGGAGGCGATCACCGCGGCCCGCAGGTCCAAGGGCGACTTCGTCAGCTTCGCCGACTTCCTGCGCAAGGTCCCCGCCGTGGTCTGCAACAAGCGCGTCATAGAAAGCCTGGTCAAGGCCGGGGCCTTCGACTCGTTCGGGCACCCGCGCAAGGGCCTGCTGCTCATCCACGAGCAGGCCGTCGACTCCGTCATCGACCTCAAGCGGAACGAGGCCATCGGCCAGGACTCGCTGTTCGGCGGCGACGCCGAGGCCGAGGCCGTGTTCGAGGTGGCGATCCCGGACACCGAATGGGACAAGAAGACCCGGCTCAACTTCGAGCGCGAGATGCTCGGGCTGTACGTCTCCGACCACCCGCTGCTCGGCGTGGAGCACATGCTCGCCGCCGGCACCGACTGCCCGCTGGCCGAACTGATGGCCGCCGGGGACGACGCCGAAGACCGCGCCGCCGCCCCGGCCCCGTCCTCTGGCGGCCGCGGCGAGGGCCAGATCGTCAGGATCGGCGGCATCCTGTCCGGCGTCCAGCGCAAGGTGACCAAGCAGGGCAACCAGTGGGCCGCCGCCACCCTCGAGGACCTCGGCGGCGCGATCGAGGTGCTGTTCTTCCCGCAGACCTACCAGCTGTACGCCACCGCGATCGCCGAAGACGCCATCGTGATCGTCAAGGGCCGGGTGGACCGCCGCGACGACGTGCCGAAGCTCATCGCCATGGACATGACGGTCCCCGACCTTTCCGCGGGCAGCGACGCCCCTTTCGTGGTCTCGCTCCCGGTGAACCGCTGCGTCCCGCCGGTCGTCGAGCAGCTTCGTGAGGTGCTGCGGACCCATCCCGGCCGCACCGAGGTCCACCTGCGGCTGCGCGGCAACCAGCGGACCACTGTCGTGCGCCTGGACGACAAGCTCCGCGTCACAGCTTCCCCGGCGCTTCACGCCGACCTCAAGCAGCTCCTGGGTCCCGCCTGCATCGCCAGTTAAGAAGATGACGATCCTGTTTATCCCGAACGGATCCGTGGCGACTGTTCGCCCCGCATCGCCCTTTCGCGGTGTATCGTCCGGGACGTGGGTACCGACATCAGAGTCTGGTCGCAGATAAACCCCAACGTGCCGGCGATCGCCCGCGTCTACGACTACTGGCTGGGCGGCAAGGACAATTTCGCCGTCGACAGGGAACTCGCGCGGCGATTCGTGGAGGCGGACCCGATGGCGATCGCCGGGGTGCGCAGCAACCGCGCGTTCCTGCAGCGGGCGGTCCGGTTCCTCGCCGGGGACGTCGGCATCAGGCAGTTCCTCGACGTCGGCACCGGCATCCCGACGGCGAACAACACCCATGAGGTGGCGCAGTCCGTCGACCCGCAGTGCCGCGTCGTCTACGTCGACAACGACCCGATGGTCCTGGCGCACGCCCGCGCGCTGCTGACGTCCGTCACCGCCCCGACCGCCTACATCGACGCCGACGCGCGGGACACCGCCACGATCCTCGCCGAGGCGTCGGGCATCCTGGACTTCGGCGAGCCGGTCGCCGTCATGCTGGTGGGCCTGCTGCACTGCATCCCCGACGCGGACGACCCGTACCGGGTCGTCCGCGAACTGGTGAGCGCGGTCCAGCCGGGCAGCTACCTGGCGATCTCGCACCCGGCATCCGACATCCACGCCGGCCCGATGGCCCAGGGCGCCGAGGTGATGAACAAGTCGCTGCCCGTCCCGATCACGTTCCGCCCGTACGAGCAGGTCACTCCGTTCTTCGACGGCCTCGAGCTGGTCACCCCCGGCGTGGTCGCCACGACCCAGTGGCGCCCGGACCCCGGCGCCGACACCACCCCCCTCCCCGGCTGGGTAGGCGTGGCCCGCAAGCCCGCCGCCCGCTGACCCCCGCCGCCCCGCCCGCGCCCGAGCCGGACCGCTACGGCCGGCAGATCTGGTTCAACAGCGCCCGGTACTGCTGCATCACGAGCCGGAGGTGCTCGGTCGTATCCGCCGCGCCCGCCGGCGCCGCGCCCGCGCCCGCCGGC
>DAHVAN010000048.1 GCA_027314595.1 Actinomycetota bacterium
GGGGCGGCGTCGTAGACGGCGAGCGCGGCGCGCAGCGCCGGGTTGGTTGGCGCGATCACAGCGAGCGGTGACAGCACGAACGACTGCGCCGTGTCGATCGGCTCGGTCACGCCGAACCAGTCCGCCGGGGCGAATCCCTCGCTTTGCGGGGTGCCGGTGGTGTTGTACGGCGGCCCGTAGGTCGCGGTCTTACTCGTCCCGTTCAGTTCGCTGGCGGCGGTGGCCAGGAAGTCGGCGGGGGCGACCTTCGCCCAGGTGGCGACGGTGACCGGCGGGTCATCGGGGGAGGACAGCACGCTAGCCAGCCCCACGGTGAGGACCAGCGCGACAAGCACCGCGATCGTGCCCTCCTTGAGGATGTCATAGCGCCGCATCGGCCCCCGCCAGGCTGCCGCGTCCGCCGCCCGCCGCGCCCGCCGCGCCGCACGAGCCTCCTTGCTGGTCAGCGCGGCCAGGCTGAGCCGCCGTACCGGGTACCGCGCGGGCAGCGGGTGGCTCACGCTGCGGACCCGCACCAAGATGACGTGCGCGCCGACTATGGCGACCAAGACGATCGGGATCAGCACCACGTGCCAGAGCAGCATCTGGCCAAAGTTCATCAGGTTGAAGAACGCGCCGACGCCGACCGCGTTGAACGCGTCCTTGCCGTTGGTGGAGATCCACTGCGAGTCGAAGTTCTGCTGCGACAGGTAGCCGGTGAAGCATTCGATGACTGAGGCGACGAACGCGACCACGCCGCTGATCCAGGTCATGGCCCGGCGGCCGCGCCAGGCGGCCATCCAGAACTTGCCCCACAGGTGGATGACCATGAAGGCCATGAAGAGCTCGACGCTCCACAGGTGCAAGCTGTTGAAGAAGTGGCCGACCGGGTTGGTGTGCCACCAGTCGGTGCCGCCGAGCGCGATGGTGAACCCGGTCACGATCGCCATGCCGAGCGCGGCAAGCGACGCCACGCCGAACACGTACACCCAGGAGGCGACGTAGGCGGGCTGGCGGTCGGGAAGCAGTTTGTTCGGCGGCAGCAGGGACAGGGCACGGCGCCTGATCCTGGAGGTCCACATGTGGCTGTCGGCGTCGTCCCCGCGGTACTGCTCCGGCACGGTGGCCGTGGCCGCGGCGGCCTGGCCCTGGTCGGCCTGGCCCTGGTCGGCCTGGCCCTGGTCGGGCTGGTCCGCGGGCTTGGCCGCCGCCGGGCCGGCCGCGTGCCGCCTGCCGGGGAACGGGAGCAGGAGCGCGGCCCCGAAGATGACCACCATCGCGGCGATGAGCACGAGGTTCGCCACCGAGATCGTGAAGATATTCCAGCGCAGGAAGGTCCCAGGCGAATTCAGGTCGATGGCGAGCGGACTGTGGCCGGCAGGGAGAGTGTTCATCGCAGGTCTCCTTGTTCAAGGCAAACGTTAACAGGTCAACCGTGCGGGCTAGAAGGCCTGTGAGTGGAGTGACTGCAGTCATGGGATGCGGGGACCTAGGTCCCGCATCCCGCCGGAGCGGGGTGGCGGCCGGGGGCCGATGGGGTACAACAGCCGGCATGGAGCCGATTCTTGAAGAGCTGACCGAAGCCGAGGCGCTCGCTCTCATGGAGCGGGCGGAGGTCGGGAGGATCGGGTTCTCCGGCCGCTACGGCCCTATCGTGCTACCGGTGAACTACAAGGTCGTCGATGGGGCGGTCGTCTTCCGCGTCGCGGTGGGCAGTTCCATCGGCGAGGACCTGCGCACCGGCATAGCGGACGCCGAGTACAAGGTCGCCTTCGAGATCGACGAGATCGACCCGGCGAGCCGCACCGGCTGGTCGGTCATGATCCAGGGGGCGGCGCACCACGTCGATGACGAACGGGAGCGCGCCGTCGTACTGCGGGCGGGCATCGAGCCGTGGGCAGGCGGAGAGCGGGAGCACTTCGTCCAGATCAAGCCGACCGTGATATCCGGCAGGCGCATCCGCCGGGGCTGACTTCGCCTGCATAAACCAAATCTGCCCCGGTAGCAGTACACGGGTGCAGCGAGAATACTGTTGTACCCGGACATCAGGTCATATGTCCGATAGGACGGGACAGAGGTGAGCAAGGATGCGCATCCGCGGTAGCGTGGCGATCGACCTTGGCACGGTCAACACGCTTGTCTGGGTCGGAGGCCGCGGGCTCGTGCTCGAGGAACCGTCCGCGATCGCCATCGACTCCGCGACCGGCGCAATCGCGGCCATCGGCGCCGCCGCCGATGTCCTCGCGGAGAAGGAACCGCAGGACATCAACGTCATCTACCCCTTGCGCCACGGGGTCATCGCGGACCTCGACGCGACGACGGAGATGCTGCACGGGTTCTTGCGCAAGGCCCGCGCCCGGGGCGGACCGCTGCGCCCGCAGGCTCTGGTGTGCGTGCCAAGCGGCGCGACATGGGTGGAACGCCGGTCGGTCGCCGCGGTGCTCGGCGCGCGCCGTCCCCGCTACCGGGTCCAGTTGATCGACGAGCCGGTAGCCGCCGCCGCGGGGGCGGGCTTCGAGCTGGACGCCGGGGCGGGCGGGTTCGTGGTGGACATCGGCGGCGGCACCACGGAGGTCGCGGCGGTCGCCGGCTGGCGTGTGGTGCGGGCGCGGTCGCTGCGGATGGCGGGCAACACGATGGACGAGGCGATCGTGAACGCCGCGCGGAACAAGCTCGGCCTGATCCTCAGTCATCGCGCGGCGCGCCAGCTCAAGACGACCCTCGGGCTCACCGGCGGCCCGGACGGCGGGGCCGAGGTGGTCGGCATCGACGCGGCGCGCAGGACGCCGCGGGTCGAGCGGGTGCCCGGCGATCTCGTCACCGCCGCTGTCGAGCCGGTCGTCTCCGCGATCGCCGGATCGGTGCAGGAGGTGCTTTCCGACATACCATCGGGCATCGCCGAGGACGTGGTGCGGGGGAAGGTGCGGCTTGCCGGAGGCGGGGCGCTGCTGCCTGGCATCGCGAGCCGGATCGAGGCCATCGCCGAGATCGGCGTGGTCGTCGCGGAGGACCCGCTGCGCTGCGTGGTTCGCGGCGCGGCCGCCATGCTCGACGGCGGCCGGGGGGCGTGGCGAGCGGCCAGCCCTCCGTGACCGGGGGAGATCCGGGGTGTCCCCGGGCTGGCACGGGATGCACTCCTCACCTCAGCGCGTTGAACTAAGTAGCCGGCCTGTCCGGGGGTCATAGGCTGGCACCTGACAACGCGGGACAGCGTTGACCGAGAGCGCCCGGGCGGCGGAAGGGGCATCGTCCGATGAGTAAGCAAGCCACGCCTCCGCCGCCTGGCGACAAGCCGGCGCCGCCCAAGCCGCCGCCGCCGCCACCCGCCTGGCGGCACTGGCTGCTGCCTATCGGGATCCTCGTCGCCCTCTTCCTCTGGATCGCGCTGCCGGCGGTGCACCAGGCGAATCAGACCACGCTTTCCTACTCCCAGTTCCTCTCCGACGTTTCCGCGCACAAGGTCAAGACGGTGACGATCGCGCAGCCAGGCGGCACGAGCAGCGGGACCCTGACCGACGGCACGAACTACAGCGTGGTCATCCCGCCGCAGGCGAGCCAGGCGATGCTTGACAGCCTCCAGTCGGGCGGCGTGCAGATCACCAGTGCCACGTCCTCGCCCGGCTTCGGCAGCGAGCTGCTGAGCTGGCTCCTCATCCTGGCGCCCGTCGCGGTGGTCTTCTGGCTCTTCATGCGGCTGTCCCGCGGCGCGTCCGGGCAGCTGCAGGGGGTGCTCGGCGCGGGCAGGTCCCGCGCCAAGGTGTTCGACGAGGAGCGTCCGTCCACCACGTTCGGGGATGTAGCCGGGTATGAGGGGGCGAAGTCCGAGATCAGCGAGGTTGTCGACTTCCTGCGGACCCCGGAGCGGTACTCGCGGGCCGGGGCCGTCGTGCCGCGCGGCGTGCTCATGGTCGGCCCGCCTGGAACCGGCAAGACGCTGCTGGCACGGGCTGTCGCCGGCGAGGCGCACGTGCCGTTCTTCTCGGTGACGGGCTCGAGTTTCGTGGAGATGTTCGTGGGCGTCGGCGCCGCGCGGGTCCGTGACCTGTTCAACGAGGCACGCAAGCGGGCGCCCGCGATCATCTTCATCGACGAGGTGGACGCGATCGGGCAGCGTCGGGCGGGCCAGGGCGCGGTGGTAGCCAACGACGAGCGCGAGCAGACGCTGAACCAGCTGCTCGCCGAGATGGATGGTTTCGACCCGGCGATGGGCATCGTCGTGCTCGCCGCGACCAACCGTCCCGAGGTTCTCGACCCGGCTCTGCTGCGGCCGGGCCGGTTCGACCGGCAGGTGACGATCCCGCTGCCCAACGTCAGGGAGCGGGCCGCGATCCTGGCCGTCCACGTCCGCGGCAAGCGGCTGGCCCAGGATGTGGACCTCGGGGCGGTCGCCAGGGCCACGCCCGGTTTCTCCGGCGCGGACCTGGCCAACCTCGCGAACGAGGCCGCCATCTTCGCGGTCCGCGGCAGCAGGGAGGTAGTGACGGCAGCCGACTTCGACGCCGCGCGGGACCGCATCATCCTCGGCCGCAGGGAAGGCTCGAATGTGCTGCTGCCCGAGGAGAAGCACGCGGTCGCGGTGCACGAGTCCGGCCATGCCCTGGTGGCTGCGCTTTCCGACCACGCCGACCCGGTGGCGAAGGTGACCATCCTGCCCGCCGGGCAGACGCTGGGCGTCACCGAGCAGCTGCCGCTCGTCGAGCGGCACATGTACGGCGAGGACTACCTGCTCGACTTGCTCTCTGTGCGGCTCGGCGGCCGGGCGGCCGAACTTGTCGTCCTGGGCCAGGGGTCCACGGGCGCGGGCAACGACCTGGCCGGCGCCACCGACCTGGCGACGAAGATGGTCAGGGAGTTCGGCATGTCCACGGTGCTCGGCCCGGTCGGGTACCCGGAGGGCGGCTCGGTGTTCCTCGGCGGCGGCGGCGGGGCGGGCATGTCCAGCCGGCCGTACGCGGAGGCCACCCAGGCCACGATCGACGGTGAGGTGTCCCGGCTGCTCCGCCAGGCGGAGGAGCGTGCCGTCGAACTGCTCAAGGCCCACCGGGGCGAGCTCGGCGCGCTAGTCGACCTGCTGCTGGTGCGGGAGACGGTCGACGGTTCCGACGTTTACCGGATCGCGGGCCGCCCGGACCGTTCCGCGGGCGGGACGGTGCCGCCGATGATGGTCGCGCCTCATCCGGCCGGGACGGACGTGGCCAGCGCTGACGGCTCCGTGCCCGCGCCGTGACCGCCGGCCCGCCTCCCAGGCGGCCATCCGGCGCCGGCAGAGCAGGTGGCCGGCGATTGCCGCGCCGCACAGCCAGCGCAGGGACTTTGGACCCTGGATAACCGTCGCATTACGCTAGCGACGTGCGTAAAGCTGGACGTGAAGGCCTGCTCCCGCAGTTGCGGCTCGACGACCTGCTCGCCGAGCTGCAGTCACGGCTCGACGCGGTGCTGGCCACGAGGGACCGCATGCACGGGCTGCTCGAGGCCGTCATAGCGATCGGCTCCGGCCTGGAGCTCGAGGCGATGCTGCGACGGATCGTCGAGGCGGCCGTGGACCTGGTAGACGCCAGGTACGGCGCGCTGGGCGTCATAGGAGAGGAACAGCGGCTCACCGAGTTCATCCCGGTCGGCCTCGACACCGGCGAGATCAGCCGGATCCACCACTGGCCGGAAGGGCGCGGCGTGCTCGGCCTGCTGATCAAGGACCCGCGACCGCTGCGGCTGGCGGACATCTCGGGGCACCCGGAGTCGTCCGGGTTCCCCGAGGGGCACCCTCCGATGCGGACTTTCCTCGGCGTCCCTGTCCGGGTCAGGGAGCGGGTGTTCGGCAACCTGTACCTGGCCGACAAACGCGGCGGCGGCGAGTTCACCGAGGACGACGAGGCCGTGCTGACCGCGCTCGGCGCCGCCGCGGGCGTCGCGGTGGAGAACGCGCGGCTCTACGAGGAGGCCACGCGCCAGCAGCGCCTGCTGCGCGCCAGCAGCGAGCTGACCATGCAGTTGCTGTCCGGAGACAGTCCGCAGACCGTGCTGCGCGACCTGACCAGGCACGCGCTCGAACTCTCCGGCGCGGACCTGGTGACGCTCGCGCTGCCGGACGAGGACGACCGCAGGCTCACGCTCGAATACGCCGAAGGCGACGGCGCCGGGGAGGTCCGGGGCCTCGTGGTCGCCACGGGGGAGTCGCTGGCCGGACAGGTACTCGCGTCCGGCGAGCCGCTTATTGTCGAGGACTTCGCCGCCGACGAGCGGACCGCGGAGCCCACCCGGCGCTCCATGGGACATATCGGCCCTGCCGTGCTGTTCCCGCTCGGGACGCAGGGCAACGTGCGCGGCGTGCTCACCGTGGGACGGCGTCACGGCGGGCCGCCGCTGTCATCGGCCGCGGTCGGAGTCGTCGCGGGCTTCGCCGGCCAGGCCGCGGTCGCCCTTGAACTGGCGGCGCGCCGGGCCGACGCCGAGCAGTTCTCGGTCTTCGAGGACCGCGACCGGATCGCGCGTGACCTGCATGACCTGGTGATCCAGCGACTGTATGCCACTGGCATGTCGCTCGAGGGCACCATGCCGATGGTCACCAGGCGCGAGGTCGGCGACCGCATCCGGAGCGCCGTGGATGCGATGGACGACACCATCAAGGACATCCGCGCCACGATCTTCGCGCTCCAGGCCCGCGGCCTGGCCGCTGAACCGCGCCTGCGCGCCGCCATCGTGGCGCTGGTCGACGAGATGGCGGAGATGCTCGGTTTCGCCCCCGCGCTGCGGCTGGGCAGCGGCCTCGACTCGCGAGCCACCGCCGAGCTTTCCGAGCAGCTGCTCGCAGTGATCCGCGAGGCGCTGTCCAACGCGGCGCGCCACTCCGGGGCGACGCGCGTGGACGTGACCGTGGACACCGACCCCGCGGGGATGCTGACCCTGCTCGTCAGGGACAACGGATCAGGGATACCCGAAGGGACCAGGCGAAGCGGCCTGGCCAACATGGCGGACCGGGCCGAGAAGCTTGGCGGTGCGCTGCGCCTGTCGCCGGCCGACGGCGGCGGGACCGAGCTGGAATGGAAGGTCCCCATCCCGCCGGATCCGGACGGGCAGGACGACGGCCTACGGCCGTCGCGACCTGGCAGGTACCCGCTTCGCTAGCGGGTGTGCGCGCCGTGCCCGTCTTCGTGCTCGCCGAACACGCGCGCGGCATAGGCGGCCGCCTGCGTGCGACGTTCCATGCCGAGCTTGGCGAACAGCGCGGAGATGTAGTTCTTGACCGTTTTCTCGGCCAGGAACATCTTCTCCCCGATCTGCCTGTTGGTGAGCCCGTCGCCGATGAGCTCGAGGATCCTCCGCTCCTGCGGCGTGAGCCCGGCCAGCGGGTCCTTCTTCGACGACTGGTCGCGCAGCCTGGCCATCAGCTGGCTGGCCGCCCGCGGATCGAGCATGGACTGGCCGGTGGCCACCGTGCGCACCGCGCCGATCAGGTCGGTGCCGCGGATCTGCTTGAGCACGTACCCCGCGGCGCCCGCCATGACCGCGTCCATCAGGGCGTCGTCGTCGGCGAACGAGGTGAGCATCAGGCAGGCCACCTCGGGCATCTGAGACCGGATCTCCCGGCAGACCGTCACCCCGTCGCCGTCCGGCAGCCGCACGTCGAGAACCGCCACGTCCGGCCGCAGGGCCGGGATCCTGGCGAGCGCCGACGAGGCGGTCCCCGCCTCGCCGATGACCGTGATGTCCCCCTCGGCCTCGAGCATGTCGCGTACTCCGCGCCTGACGATCTCGTGATCGTCAAGCAGGAACACCGTGATCTGCGGCCTGCCGCCGGTCTCGCTGGCTGAGATATCCACCGTCGTCTCCCATACTCACAGTTCCGCTACTACGGTATGCACTAGTCGTCCCAGGCGACAGGGGACCGCGGCCACCTGCTGTGGGGACCAACGTCCCGTACCGTCTCGCAGACGGGTAATCTCGGCAGCATGGCGCACGTCGCGGTCGCATTGCCGCTGTACATTCCGAGCCCGCCGATCAACAGTTTCCACATCGGCCCGCTTGACATTCATTTCTACGCGCTCGGCTACATCATCGGGATCACGCTGGCGATCCTGATCACCAGGCGCCGGTGGCGCGCGGCCGGCGGGGACCCTGACCTCGTGAACGACATCGCGCTGTGGGTCGTGCCCGCGGGCATCATCGGCGGCCGGATCTACTTCGACATCACCACCCCGATGGACATACCGCACGTGTGGTACGGGGTGTTCGCCGTGTGGACCGGGGGCCTGGGCATCTGGGGCGGC
>DAHVAN010000052.1 GCA_027314595.1 Actinomycetota bacterium
CTAGCGGGGCTTCGCCCCAGCCCGATAACGCGTGCGGGCGCTGGCTGATGTAGGCGAAGAGGGCTCCGGCCAGATCAAGACGGTGACACTATGTGCCCCGTTATATGGCCGCCTGCTGGCGACTGGGTGGCCGTCGAGGCCTGTGTCTGACCGGAGCCCTTCATGACGCTACCCCGCACCGTCGCTGATGTCCTGTCCGATCACGTTGCCTTCGAGGTCGAGAGCATCGACCGGATGTACCTCAACGTCTGGGTACCCGGGCTCGCCCATGGCGGCGGCGTCGCCGGCTTCTTCGTCGGCCACCGCGGCCACAAGTACGCCACCACCGCGCTGATGGACCCGATCACCAAGACGTTCGTCGCCGACATCCACCATTTCATCGCGGCCAGGGACCTGGAACTGGTGCATTTCGGCAAGGAACGCAAGGACGACGTCACCCAGAAGTTCCTGGCCGGTTTCGGGCCCGGCGAAGGCGTCCTGTATGTCGGCCGGGCCCAGGAGAAAGCGGCGGTATGGGGTACGCAGCGGCGCCGCAACCCGGCCAGCGGGCAGTCCTACGCCTGGCTGGTGCGAAGCTCGGCGCTGGTCAACCACTTCTACTTCTATTGCGTGGACGACGACTTCGGCCCGTTCTTCATCAAGTTCTGCACCTACTTCCCCTACACCGCCAAGCTGTGCATCAACGGCAACGAGTGGGCCAAGCGCCAGGCCGCCAAGGCCGGGATCGGCTTCGAGCCGCTGGACAACGGGTTCGCAGCCTGCGACGACCCGGCCGCCCTGCAGGCCCTCTGCGACAGCCTCGGCGCGGCGCAGATCGACGCGCTGCTGCGCAAGTGGCTGGGGATCCTGCCGCACCCGTTCACCCCGGACGACCAGGCTGCCGGCTACCGGTATGAGCTGTCGGTCTTGCAGGCGGAGTTCTCCCTCACCCAGACGCTGGACCGGCCGCTGTCCGGGCGGATCTTCTTCGAGCAGGTCCTGCACGACAACCTCGACGCCGGCCGTCCCGACCGGGTCAGCCTGGTGTTCGACCGGAAGATTGTCCGCAAGGGGCCGCGTGCCACGCCGGGCAAGTTCCGCACCCGCGTCCTCACCGACGGCGTGACCCCCAGCCTGCACGTCGACTACAAGAACTCCAAGATCAAGCAGTACCACAAGCTCGGCCGCGCCCTGCGCACCGAGATGACGATCAACAACCCGAACGATTTCGGGCTGTCCAAACGGCTGACGAACCTGCCGGCATTGCGGCAGATCGGCTTTTCCGCCAACCGGCGCCTGCTCGGCGTCCAGACCATCAGCCACGACCCCATCCGCGGCGCCCGGGCGCTCACCGCCCTGACCACGCCGATCATCCACGACAACGGCAACCGCATCCCGGGGCTGCGCTTCGGCGATCCCCGCGTGCACGCCCTGCTGCAGGCCCTGCTCATCCACCGGCTACTGCCCCGCGGGTTCACCAACCGCGAGCTGCGCACCCTGATCGCGCCCCTCCTCGGCACCACGCCCGAGGACATCACCGCCGGCAAGATGACCTACGACCTGCGCCGCCTGCGCGAGCACGGACTCATCCAGCGCATCCCCCGAACCCGCCGCTACCACGTCACTGATACCGGCCTGCAGCACGCCCTGTTCCTCACCCGCGCCCACGATCACCTGCTGCGCACCGGCCTGGCCCAGCTCACCGACCCCAGCCCGCCAGCACCATCCCCGCTCCGTGCCGCCGCCCGTGCCTACCAGGCCGCCTTCGACGACCTCGCCGGCCAGGCACACCTGGCCGCCTGACGCACTCCGCCAGGAGCACACAACCCGCCCGATGACCCACGCGGCCACTAATTGACTCGATCATGGCGGCTGTGCCGCCTTAAGCCCTCTAAT
>DAHVAN010000060.1 GCA_027314595.1 Actinomycetota bacterium
GGCGCGTCCGGTGAGCCCGTGCCCAGCGCAAAAGCGGACGCCAGGAATCAAGGATGAACTGGCGTTCGATAGTAAAAAGAGGAACCGAAATTACAAGAATCCGCTAACGGGAAGTGTCCACGCTTCCAGGGGATTGCCACCGAGGTTGCCGGATATCTGCGTCCAAGGGGGACAGTGATGGCGATGCAACCGAACTGGGGAGACCAGCCGGGGTACATAAGGGCCGGCAGCCGCAGCGCCAGCAAGTAACGGGCCTGAACCGGTCAGCGGCACTGGTGAGGTTGGTTGTCGAGAAACAAGAGGGAGACCTTGAACCATGAGCACAATCGACCCACAGGCATCGGCTCATCGAGTGCGAGGTGCAGCGCCGCATCCATTCCGTAACGGGATGATGCCGATTTCCAGGCACTGGGAGTTCTTGGCCTGCTGGCCGGCCTGGTGCTGCTGAGAGTGCTCCTCCGCCGCCGTCGCAATCGGGGTCTGCCGTCATCCATTCGCTTGACTGCCCAGCTGCAGGCCTTGCGGGCATCTTCCACCGTGAGGACGTGGGTTAGCAGCGCCTGCTGGAACTCATAGCCGTCCTTCACATTGGCACAAGCGCGCAGCTGCTCGATCAGCTCCACCAGGAACTCCTGGGCAGCCTGGTGCCACGGGTGCCCCAGCACCTGACGGGCCGAGTCTATGTAGTCGAGAAGCTTCACACGGCAAGTGTCACCGATGCCCGGGCTCCCCGGCGAACGCATAGGTCCTCGCACCCGCCCAGTGACAATCCGCTCTTACGGGGCGTCCAAGCGTCGAGTGCCGGGCGACGGTTGTAACGAACCTGCCGCCAAGGCTTCACGGGTTCGTCACGAAAGGAACAACCCGTGCATACCAAGCGTATTGTTCCCGCCATCGCTGCCATGGCCGCAGCACTCACAGTCACCTCGATGATGGAGCCGCAAATGAAGCGCATCGTCATCGCGGCCGTGATCACCGTTGCCGCGTTCTCTGCTAGCGCGTGCGGAAGCAGTGGAAGCCCACAGCCGTCACATGCCGACCGACTGGCCTGCCGCACCGTATACAGGCTGCAGCAACTGTATGACGCCAGCGGAGGCCTGCCCGTTTTCGCTGCGGGCTCGCAGGCAGCACAGGCGCTGGCAGCAAGTGCGGTAGGCGCGTCTCAGCCCCTCGGCCAGGACTTGACGGCGGCGTCTCACCGGCTGCTGCTCGTCAACACGCCCACCACGGCGGATCTTGCCCCATTGGAGCGGGATTGCGGAAAGCTCGGCATTACCGCCAAGAACGCGGAGAACGTGTCATGAAGCACCTTGTTCTGGTGGGCGTCATCAGTGCCGCCGCGCTGGCCGCGCTCGCGGGCGGCCCGGCGAACCTACAAAACGTGGGGCCGTGAGGCCACCCGATGGAGGCGTACGTGGCACCGAGCCGCGTAACACTTCTGGCGCGTGGCGCGGTTCGGGTACTGGAGGGGGCCGGCCCCGACCGCGCTGCAGGACCGCTCCCGCATCTCCCCCCCGTTAGGCGGGCGGCGTTCTTGGCGGAAGCGGCGCGGGCCGGTTAAGCCGGGTGTTCGCCTGTCCCCCGCGGGCGGCACCCGACACCCTCACCTTCATCGCGATAGGACAGGACGCACTGAGAGAGCGGCTCCGTGGTGGCCACAAGGGCATCAAGACGTGACCGGCCCGCGTGGGCAGGCGAATGCGGCTAGACCGTAACGCCCTTGGCGCCCGGTTCTTCACCTGGTGCCCGCACTCTTAGGACTCGGGAGAGGGAGCGGAACCGTGAGCAGGACCAGGATCATGCTTGCCGTCGCAGCAGCCGCAGCGACGCTCACCGTCGCTGCGTGCGCCTCGTCCGCGCCCGCGGTGGCGCAGTCATCAGCGAGCCGCCCGGCAGCAGCCGCGCCATCGGTCACGGCTACGCCGTCAGCCGCACTCAGCGCGGTTGCCAGTAGTGGCTACCCGCAGCAGGCGGCTGATGAGGCGCTGTGCAACCAGTACCAGGCCGACTCCGCGTCGGGGGATCTCCAGGCAATGGCCCAGGC
This sequence comes from Actinomycetota bacterium, assembly GCA_027314595.1. Classification (GTDB taxonomy): domain Bacteria; phylum Actinomycetota; class Actinomycetes; order Streptosporangiales; family Streptosporangiaceae; genus Trebonia. The sequence continues at coordinate 2,045 of DAHVAN010000060.1, forward strand.
GGTTGCCCAGGCAGGCTCAGTGTCCCCGGCTCTGGCGCACGACATCATGAACGTGGTGAACAACCCAGGGTCGGTCGCCCAGGATGAGCGCAACATGGTCTACGTGGCCATGGACTGCGGCGTGGTCTCTGCGGGCAAGCCGCCCGTCGAGCTGCGCAAGTAGCTGCTCGCGATGGCCCTTACGAATCCACTCTCGTGGCCGCTTGCGGCCAAGCTCGCCGCTGTCGCGGTCGTCGTGGGCGGCATGAGCGTGGCCTGCGGATCGTCCGCGTCCGGCAGCGGTGCGTCGTCAGGCAGCCCGGCCGCTAGCCAGGCGGACAGCGGGACGACCTCATCAGGCCCCTATGCCGGGAACCCTGACTCGGGTGATTGCCTTCTCGGTGCCAACGGCGCTGATGTCGAGGTAGGCGTAGGCAACCCCACGGTCTCCTGCGACCAGTGGATACAGAACCTCGCGGGGACCGGGCTTGCCTGGTACCCCATCAGCCAGATGGTCTTGCCCGGCTCGGCAGGCACTGCTGACAGCGAGACCATGCAGCAGGCATGCGACCTCACTGACGGCACGCAGGAGCTGTACGTCGAGGATGCCGGCGGCCAGGTCTACGGGGATTCGATTTGCTCACAGGAGGAACAGAACGGCTGGGCACCCGAAGGCTCGCCGGGTCCCCTCGCCGCCCAGGCCCAGCAGCAAGCCCAGCAGCAGGCCCAGGTGTCCGCGTCGGCTGCCGCCGCCCAGGTGTCCGCGTCGGCTGCTGCCGCACAGCAGCAGCAGATCGCCAGCGCGCAGCAGTCACTGGCCGGCGACGTCAGTTCACTGACCCGGGACGCGGCGACGCTGAACGGGGACACCTCGCTCGCCGGCGCGGTGAGCCAGATGAAGACCGACTACGGCCAGGAGCAGGCGGACTACGCGACCGAGCAGTCCGCGTCGTGCTCGGACGGGTCGATGGGCGCGGACGCGGGCACGGTCGGGGCTGACGCCGGGACGGTCGGCGCGGACCTGGGAAGCCTGCAGGCCGACGTGTCCAGCCTGCAGGTCGGCGACATCCAGAGTGTCCAGACGGACCTGAGCAGCGTGCAGAACGACCTGAGCACCCTGCAGAGCCTCGGGGCGGCTCCTGCGGTCAGCTCAGCCTCGGCGGTCGCTGTCGGCAATCAGGCTCTCACGAACGCGGCGAACGCGATTTCCTGGGCGAACGGGCAGGCGAACACCATCAACAGCGAGGCCCAGCAGCTAGCCACCACGGCGCAGAACTGGGCAAACGCTCACGGGTGCTGAGCAGCAAGCAAAATGAAGGGCGGGAGTAAGTAATCGGTGGACCTGTGGGCATACGTGATCAGCCGTCGGCACCGGAACGCTGAGCCGGGTGCGGCGGGATGGCTGGCCTGAGCGGGGGACGGCCCGGTTTACGGGTCGTCGGGGCCATCGTGCCGGCGTCCGGCGGTGCGGAGGGCCCGTCCGGCGGGGGTCCAGGGCAGGTACGGGCCGAGCTGGTCACTGGTGAGGGGCTTTCCGCCGTTTTCGGCGCAGGCGGTGAGGTAGCCGGTGAGCAGGTGCAGGGGTTCGGTGTCGTTCTGGGCTGCGGTGGCGGTGATGGTCCAGATGTCGGCGGCCAGGTCAGCGGCCCAGGCGGCTCCGGAGCCGTAGAAGTTTTTGCGCCCGATGACGGGCGTCCGCAGCGCTCGTTCGGCCGAATTATTGTCCAGGTCCAGCTGAGGCAGGTCGCGGTGGCGGGCCAGGCCCTCCCGCTCGCTGTTCAGCGTGGCGATGACCCTGGCGGCGGCCGGGTGCAGCAGGCCGGCCATCGTGGTTTCCAGGATGCGCGCGGCGTCGATGTCGTCGAAGACCCGGTGGTAGCGGGCCAGGGCCTGCTCGCGTTCCTCGCTCCCGCTCCCGGTCTCATTCCCGGTACCGGGGGCCTGGGACATCGCGGCACGCAAGGCGGCGTGCGCCCGGTACAGCAGCGCGAACCGCTGCATCCAGGCATGGCACCACTCGCCCAGCGCGTCAGGGTGAGCGGCTCCAGCCCGCAGGAAGTATCTCCTGATATGGGCGGAACACCACAGCGGATCGATCCCCTCGATCCCGGACAAAGACTGGTAGGCGCCGTATAAATCGGAGGAGATGACCAGCCGCCGGCCGGCCTCGAGCGCGGCCTGTTCCCGGTCGATGCCCGGCACTCGCGCGGGGACGGCCGTGCTGCGGGAGGGATCCATCACGAACACGCTGGCGTCATCGGTCCCGAACACCCACAGCCACCAGCGGTTCCCGTCTTTGCCGGGGGTATCGGCGAAGACCTGCCAGCTGGTCTCGCCGGCGCGGGCATAGCCCGAGGCCGCCGCGTGCGCCTCGATCGCCTCCGCCCAGGGGGCCAGCAGCGGGGCGATCTGGGCCAGCGCGCCGGCCAAGGTGCCCTCGGCCACCTCCAGGCCGTCGGCGGCCAGGGCGGCGATGATCCGGTGCAGCGGCCGGCCGGGCACGTACTTCTCGTACGCCAGGCGGGCCAGGAACATCGCGGTGAACAGGCCCTTCGGGATTACCTTCGGCGGCCGGACCGCGCACACCGTCATCCGCCCCGCCAGTTTCGCCGGGCACTGGCAGCGCCGCCGGTACCGGCGCCGCCGCCACAAGATCCGCCGCAGCACCACCTCCCAGTCCACCTGCTCCGAGTCCTCGGTGCCCAGGTACTCATACTCGGTGCCGCAGCAGCGGCACCGCCGCAGCTCCGGGTCCACGTCGATGAACCGCTCCTCGGTCTCCAGGTGCGCGTGCAGCTGGCGGCCATGACCAGGCGCGCCCCGCCGCTGTCCCCGCCTGATCGCGCCCGGGCGGTCCTGCCCGCCGTCGCCCTGCCCGCCGTCGCGGCCGGCATCCCCGCCGCCGCCTGGCTGCCGCGGTTTCTTCTTCTCGCTTGAGGTGCCGAACAGCAGGCCGCTGAACGTCGCGACCGTCTCCGTCAGATGCTCCACCTGCGCCACCAGCCCCGCCACCCGCTCGTTCAGCGCAGACTTCTCGGCCGTCAGCTGCTCAGCCAGCGCCTCGGCCCGCAGCGCACGGGCACGCCACACAGCAGCAGCCGCATCCGTCGTCGCGCTGAGGGGCACGCGCCCCAGTGCACATCACCGCAAGCCACATGTCACACACCAAACACGGCGTGTCGCAAAATACCCCGACATGACACAGATCGCCCTCGCGGCCCCGCTCCCGGCACCCGACTCCCACGGGATTACCGATTACTTACGTGCGATCGCCTGCGTCTCGGCGATCTTGGCGCAGTTCGGCGGATTCGGTGTTCACGGCAGGGTCCTCGTCATCCTCGGCTAAGCCGCCGCGCCGACGGACTGCAGGAACTCGACCACCTGGGCGTTGAGGGCGTCGGGGCGGTTGAAGCCGCCGTGGCTGCCGGGAACGACCGCGAGCTGGGCGCCGGGCAGGTGCGAGGCGCGTTCGCGGGCCTGGGCGGGGTGATGAGGGCGCTGCGGGCACCGGTGACCAGCAGGGCCGGGACGGTGACCGCGGCGAGCTGGCCGTCGGTGAGGAGCGCGGGGAACTTGCGCTCCATCCGGTAGGAGCGGATCCCCGCCCACATGAGGTCCATCATCTCCTGGTCCAGCATGGCGGGGTTGTCGAGCCAGCGGGCCAGGCGGCGGCGGACCGGGCGGGGGGTCAGGGACGCGAGGCCGCTGACGGAGAGCCACCACCAGAACCGGGCGTCCAGCGGGTGAGCCCGGCGGGGTCGAGCAGCGTGACGGATAACACCGCCCGGCAGCCACGCCACCGCGATCACCACGAGCTAGCCAGTCGGCCCAGGCACGCCCTGGCAGGCTGACAACAGCGCAACAACGCCAATCACCCGCCACGAAGCCGCCGGAACGCGACCACAGCCGG
>DAHVAN010000061.1 GCA_027314595.1 Actinomycetota bacterium
TGTCCGCGGTGATAATGGATCGGTTGTCACCCTCTAGGGTGACAACCGATCCATTATCTTTGCCGGGCGGCGCGAGCCGCCCGGCAGGCACCAGGTCCTCGTGGCTGCGGGGGCGCACGGGCAAGGCGGTGCGACGCGAGGCTGCCCGGGCTGGCCGCCCGTGCGCAGCGCCCGGGCCAGGCGCGGACGTGCCCGTTCCGCGCCCGCTGCGGCAGGAATCTTCGCCTCGCGGCGGTCCGTCCCGTCACGGCCGGCGCGCCGTGAACGGCGCGTGCTTGACAAGCCCCGCGGCCAAGTCACCCGACAGCCTCCTGGGGTCACACGATCCTTCACAATGTCCGGCCCGCCCGCGCCGGGCGGCCTCGCCGGGTGCCGCTGATTCTCTAGAGTTGGTCCCGTGACAGACGTGGTGACAGAACGGGCCGGCGGCCCGCTGACCGGGGTGCGGGTCGTCGAACTCGCCGGGATAGGGCCGGGGCCCTTGTGCGGGATGCTCCTCGCCGACCTCGGCGCCGAGGTGATCCGGGTGGACCGGCCGGGCGGCCCGCCGTTGCCCGTCCCGATGGACAAGGACGTGACCAGCCGGGGCAAGCGGCGGATCGTCGTGGACCTGAAGCACCCGCGCGGCGCCGAGGTGGTCCTGCGGCTCGCCGCGGCATGCGACGCGCTGATCGAGCCGTACCGGCCCGGGGTCGCCGAACGGCTCGGCATCGGTCCCGCCGAATGCTGGGCCCGCAACCCGCGGCTGGTGTACGGGCGGATGACCGGCTGGGGCCAGGACGGCCCGCTCGCGCCGTGGGCCGGGCACGACATCGGCTACATCGCGATCACCGGCGCCCTGCACGCGATCGGGCGGGCCGGCGGCCCGCCGCAGGTTCCGGTGAACTACCTCGGCGACTTCGGCGGCGGATCGATGTTCCTCGCCGTCGGGCTGCTCGCGGCGCTGCTCGACGCCCGCGAGACCGGGCGCGGCCGGGTGGTGGACGCGGCGATCGTGGACGGGACCGCGGTGCTGCAGGCGATGACCTACGCGCTGCTCGCCGACGGTTCGTGGACCGACGAGCGGGGAGTGAACCGGCTGGACACCGGCGCGCCCTACTACGACGTGTACGAGACGGGCGACGGGCGGCACATGGCGGTCGGCGCGCTCGAGCCGCAGTTCTACGCGCGGTTCGTGGCGCTGCTGTTCGCGCCGGAGGGCGCACCCGCCGACCTGCCCGGCCAGCATGACCAGGCGCGGTGGCCGCAACTGCGGCGGCAGTTCGCCGCGCGGTTCGCGCAGCGGACGATGGCGCAGTGGGCGAAGGTCTTCGAGGGCACCGACGCCTGCGCCTCGCCCGTGCTGTCGATGACCGAGGCGCCCGCGCACCCGCACCTGGCCGCGCGCGGCACCTACATCGAGGCCGGCGGCGTGGTCCAGCCGGCCCCCGCGCCGCGCTTTTCTCCCGCCGGCGCTCCGGGACCGGGTGGCGCGCTCACGCCTGGCCCGATCGCGCGGCCCGGGGCGCATACCAGGCAGGTGCTCACCGCCCTGGGCTTCGCCGACGCCCGGGAACTGCTCGCCGAGGGCGCGGTGTCGTGATGCGGCCCCGGCGCGCCATCTGGGTAGGGTTGGGCGATGGCCGATTTGCAGCGTCTGCGTGCTGACCACGCCGCGGCGGTGCTGGCCTTCGAGCTGGCGAACCGCGACTATTTCGCCGCGTCCATCTCCGACCGCGGCGACGAGTTCTTTGACCGGTTCGCCGAGCGGCACAGTGCCCTGCTGGCTGAGCAGGAGGCCGGCGCCGGGGCCTACTACCTGCTGGTCGAGGAGGACGGCTCGGTCCTGGGCCGGTTCAACCTGATCTTCGCCGGGGACGGCACCGCGAAACTCGGCTACCGGGTCGCCCGGCACGTCGCCGGGCGCGGCGTGGCCACCGCGACCGTGCGGGAGGTGTGCCGGCTGGCGGCGGCACGGCACGGGGTGCGCACGCTCTGGGCGGCCACCTCCCGGAATTTGACCTGTAGAGCGGCACGATAGGCAGCGTATTGCCGGCGCACGTCAATCGATCATCAACAGAACACCTGTCAATGCCGCCGATCATCGTCTTGCTTATTGCGGAAACAACAACTCCCAGGTCAGCGACCGGGCACGTTGCGCACTGTTGACCCTTGATGCCGGTGAGTTGATATGCGGGAACTCGTCGTCATATGCTCCTTACCTCAGGCCGCGCGAGTCGGGAAGATCGCCCATGCTCTTTTCTGTTCTTGGGCCGCTGATGATTAGCGGGGACGACGACGAGGAGATTCCAGTCCGGCAGCTCAAGCAACGGCAACTGCTCGCCGCGCTGGCACTGTATTCGGCCGAGCACTTGCCGACGGAGTCGCTCGCCGAACTGGTGTGGGGGAAGGAATTGTCGGCTGCCCCGGGAACGGTCCGCACCCAGGTGTGGGCCCTGCGCCGCGAGCCGTGCCTGGCCAGCCGCATCTCCAGGGACCAGCGCGGGTACTGGCTGTGCGTGCGGTCAGGGGAGCTGGACGCGGACAACTTCTCGGCACTGGCCAGCGCCGGCCTGCGTCACCTCGCGCAGTCCGAGACACGCCGGGCGGCGGGCGTGCTCGGCCAGGCACTCGGCATGTGGCGTGATCCGCCGCTCGCCGATATCCCGCAAACGCCGGGCATGTCCCCCATCAGGGAACGGCTGCTTGCCGAGCGGGCGACCGCGCAGGACGCTCACACCACCGCCGCGCTCATGCTCCGCCAGCATCAGCAGGTTCTCGGCGTGCTGCGGGAGCGGGTCGCCAGGGAACCGGAGCGCGAGCAGAGCTGGGCGCAGCTCATGCTCGCGCTGTACCGGTGCCACCGGCGCGCGGACGCGCTCGACACCTACGCCCGGGCACGCAGCCAGCTCGCCAGCCACTACGGGATCGAGCCAGGCCCGCAGCTGCGCCGGATGCATAAGCTGGTGCTGCGCGACGATCCCGCTCTCGCCGCGTCATCGGCCGCCGAACTGGAGCTCCTGCAGTGCTGATCGCCGGCTACCAGCCGCGTGATGAACTTCGATCTTGATCTTCAGAGCAGCTCGAGGATGGTGGCGTTGGCCTGGCCGCCGCCCTCGCACATGGTCTGCAGGCCGTACCGGATGCCGTGGTCCCGCATGTGGTGCACCAGCGTGGTCATCAGCCGCGCGCCGCTCGCGCCGAGCGGGTGGCCCAGGGCGATCGCGCCGCCGTTGACGTTCAGCGCCTTGGCGTCGGCGCCGATCTCGGCGAGCCAGGCCAGCGGCACCGGCGCGAACGCCTCATTGACCTCGAACGCGCCGATCTCGGCTACCCGCAGCCCGCTGCGCGCCAGCGCCTTCTTCGTCGCCGGGATGGGCGCGGTCAGCATGATCACCGGGTCGTCGGCCGCCAGCACCGCGGTGCGCACCCGGGCCAGCGGGGTCAGCCCGAGTTCGGCGGCCTTCTCGCTCGTCGTCATCAGCAGCGCGGCGGACCCGTCGCTGATCTGCGAGCTGTTGCCGGCGTGGATGACGCCGTCCGGCTTCCTGAACGCGGGCTGGAGCTGGGCCATCGTCTCCAGAGTGCCGCCGCGCCGCACTCCCTCGTCGGTGTCCGCGACGGTGCCGTCGTCGAGCGTCACGGGGGCGATCTGCGCGGCGAACCTGCCCTCGTCCTGCGCGGCCGCCGCCTTCTCGTGCGAGGCCAGGGAGAACTCGTCGAGCTGGGTCCGGGACAGGCCCCAGCGCTGCGCGATCATCTCGGCGCCGATCCCCTGGTTCGGCGGCACGCCCTTGAACACCGTCGTGAGCCCGGACCCTGACGGGTTCGCGCCCAGCATGGACGCGCCCATCGGCACCCGGCTCATCGACTCGACGCCGCCGGCGACGACCACGTCGTACTGGCCGCTGATCAGGCCGGCGGCGGCGAAGTGCACCGACTGCTGCGACGAGCCGCACTGCCTGTCCACGGTCACGCCTGGCACGCTGAGCGGCCAGCCCGCCGCGAGCACCGCGTTGCGCGCGATGTCGAAGGTCTGCTCGCCGACCTGGCCGACACACCCCCAGATGACGTCGTCCACGACCGCCGGGTCGATGGCCGCGCGCTCGGCGAGCGCCCGCAGCAACTGCGCAGACAGGTCCACCGGGTGTACCCCGGCTAGGATGCCGTTCCGCTTGCCGACCGGCGTCCTGACCGCCTCCACGATTACCGCGTCTCGCACCTCGCCGTCCTCCTTAACGTCGTCGTCGTCTATGTACCTGCCTACCACGTCAGGCGGTGTTTGCCGAGTTCGCGCGCCAGATGCGGGTCATGTGAGATCGAGCACGGCGACGAGGTATGCCACGCCGAAGGGATCGCCGGCGTACAAGATCTCGGCGGACGGCCTGTGCGGTGTGCCGAGCAGCGCCCCGGCGAGGACCTGCCAGGCGGCGCGCCCCGTCGCCATCAGGCCGGCGGCCAGAACCGGGTCGATCCCGGCGAGCGCCGCCATGTCGCCGCCGGAGATCGCGCCGCGCACCGCGTCGTCGAACGCGGCCGCGCGCTCGTCGAAATGCCCGGGCGCGGCGGGGCTCCGCCGGGCGCTGCCGTCGCCGACGACGAGCAGGCCCACCGTCGCCGCGGCGTCCGCGAGCGAGGCGCCGAGCCGCAGGCACGCCGCCGGCGCCTCCGACTCGCCGACCGCCTGAAGCAGCCGGGGCCCGGTGTAGCCGGCGGTGTCGAGCAGCGGGGCGCCGAGGCCGAGCGCGAGGGGCAGCCCCGGCTTGCCGGTGGCCGCGCCCGGCGCCGGCGCGTACGCCGACCGGTCCAGCCGGTCGTCCGGATCCCAGGCCTGCGTCGCGGCGCCGGCGCCGACGACGGCCACCACCTCGCTGCCGGCGCTGAGCAGCCGGGCGACCGCGGCCGCGCACGCGTCCCGCAGCGAACCGGCGACGGGGTCCCGCCCGGTGAGCCCGCGCGCGAGCAGCGGCGGCGAGGGGCACAGCACCGCCCGCGCGATCACGAAGCCGCCCCGTCCATGGGCAGCGAGTTTATCCCGAACGATCGGGGGCGTCTGCGGACCGGGCGCCGGACCGCGACAGGAGCCTGCCGCTGTTCGGCATGCTCCGATCGGCTGCCTGTGACATCCTTGCAGCCATGGCAGGCCGGCACCGCCGTGGCGATGTTCGGGGTGGCGCTCGCGGTCGTCCTGCTCACCTCACTGGGAGACCTTGCCGTTAGTGACTTAGCAGTCACTCTGGAATGCTGCCGGGATAAATCTGTTGCGGTGCGGGTGAGCCCAGGGCCACTATTGCGACGCCAGCGGCTGATGCTGCTGGTGCATTCGCGGACCTGTTCGGGATGCCGAAGACGTCGGGCGGACGCGGGATCGGGCACGGCCAGCAGCCTGCCTACTCCGCGCGCCGCCCTGGATACGGACCTGGCTCCGGGCCGGACTGAGCGGCCCGATCCGGGTACATGCTCCTGGCGCCGATTTCATGTCCCCCGGTAGACACATCGTGCCTGCGGCCTGAACACTGAGGGGTGAGGAGAGCGAATAGCTCACCAGTCCATGAAGGGCATAGGGAGACAGGTGCCGACACGATTCAACCCGCCGCCAGGCTGGCCGGCCCCGCCTCCCGGATGGACCCCGCCGCCAGGCTGGCAGCCCGACCCCGCGTGGCCCGCGCCGCCGTCCGGCTGGCAGCTTTGGGTCGAGGCGCCTCCAGCGGCCCCAGGGCCCCAGGGCTCCCCAACGACCTGGGGACCGCAGACGCCTGAGCCGCAAGCGGTGCCCTGGACGCCTCACGGATCCCAGGCGTCTCCAGCACCCCAGGCGTTCCTGATGTCCCAGGCATCTCCGGCGTCCCAGGCTGCTGGACGGCCGCAGGCGATAACGGACCTGCGCTGGACGCTGGGCGGCGGCGCCGCGATCTTCCTGGGATCGTTCCTGCCATGGATCTCGGCCTCGAATAATGGACTGATCACCATCCAGATCAATGGCGGCGCCAGGGTGACGTCAGCCATTTTCGGGGTGCTACTGGCCGGCCTCGGCGGCGCGATATACGCCAAGTCGGCACGCGGCGCGTTCGTCAAGCCGAAGGCTTACGCGTACACGATTCCGCTGCTCGTGCTGTCGGCTCTGGGCATCCTCGGCTACGGCGTCTTCACCATCGTGGGGTTTTCCGGACTCCAGGAGACGGACGCGTTCGGCGACACGGCCAAGGTCACCTTCACGCCGAGCATCGGGCTGCTCATGCTGCTGCTCGGCTGCGTTGCCGCGCTGGCCGGGTCCATCAGGGCGCAACGGCACGCGCTCCGCCGCCCCGCCGCCATCCGCGACGCCCGGCCGCCAGCCTGAAGAGGTCTCCGCCCCGATGATCGAGCGGCCGGCGTGCCGCGCCAGCGCCCGGACACGGCCCGCGCGTATTGGGCCAGATGCGCGGATGCCCCCGGTCTACCGGGCCAGATGCGCCAATGGCCCAGTTACCTGACCGGGGCGCGGGCGGGAAGCGGGGCGCGGGCGGAGGTGGGGTACGCTGCCGGCATGGCGGACCAGAACAGCGACCAGGGCAACACGCAGATCCGGCTCGCGTCACGCCCGGCCGGCAAGCCCGGTGCCGGGAACTTCACGACCGTCACGGCCCCCATCCCCTCGCCTGGCGACGGGCAGGTGCTCATCAGGACCCGGTACCTGTCGCTCGACCCGTACATGCGCGGCCGGATGAGCGACGCGCCGTCGTACGCGCCGCCGGTCAAGGTGGGCGGCCTGATGGTCGGCGGCACCGTCGGTGAGGTCGTCGAGTCGAACGACCCGGGCCTGGCGCCGGGTGACGTGGTGCTCGCCTACACCGGCTGGCAGCAGTACGGCGTCGCGAACGCCTCGCACGTCCGCAAGCTCGAGCCGGGCCAGGCGCCGGTCACCACCGCGCTTGGCGTGCTCGGCATGCCGGGGTTCACCGCTTACGCGGGCCTTACCCAGATCGGACGGCCGCAGCCGGGCGAGACCGTGGTGGTGGCCGCCGCCAGCGGCCCGGTCGGCGCGACCGTGGGACAGCTGGCGAAGATCTTCGGCGCCAGGGCGGTCGGCATCGCCGGCGGGCCCGCGAAGGTCGCCTACCTGAGCGAGATCGGCTTCGACGCGGCGATCGACCACCGCGCGCCCGACCTCGCCGAACGGCTCGCCGCCGCCACACCCGACGGCATCGACGTCTACTTCGAGAACGTCGGCGGGCACGTCTGGAACGCGGTCTTCCCCAGGCTGAACCAGTTCGCCCGGGTGCCGGTCTGCGGGCTCGTCGCGATGTACAACGCGACCTCGCTGCCAGGCGGGCCGGACCGCACCATGGCCTTGATGTCGGCGATCTTGCGCAAGAGCATGACCATCCGCGGGTTCATCCAGGACGAGTTCGCCGAGGCGCTCACCGGTGAATTCCTGCAGCGGGCGGTCCCCTGGGTGCGCGACGGGTCGCTGAAGTACAGGGAGGACATCGTCGACGGCCTGCAGAACGCTCCCGAGGCGTTCATCGGCATGCTCGACGGCAAGAACTTCGGCAAGCTGCTGATCCGGGTGAGCTGATCAGCGGCCCGCCGCCGGCCCGTGACCGCGGCCCGCGGACCCCTGCGATCGGCCCGCTTCGCCACAGCTAGACACCGGCGAGCAGGGCCTGCTCACCAGCGAGACCGTCCCCGCCATGCGGGTCGCCGGGGCCGGCGCCGCGGCCTGACGCCGTGCCGCTTCCAGGATGCTCAGGCCAGGGCGGTGACCACGGCGATGATGGCTACCAGGGCGACCAGCATGTAGAGGAGGTAGGCGTCCAGGCGGCCGGACTGCAGGCGCCTGGCGACCGCGGCGACCGCGCCGAACATCCGGGTGACCGGCCGGTACAGCCACGTCTCGACGACTTCGACCACGTCGGAGGCATACCGCAGGTGCGGCCCCGGGGCGGCCCGCGGGCCCTCCTCGTCCTCGGGCGCGACCTCCTCCAGCTCCGAACGGGTGTGCAGCACGCTGGCCAGCACCCGGCGGGTCGGGTTGGCGTAGCCGAACGCGGTGTAGGAGTCGGCGCCGTCCACCCCGATGGTCGCCGAACGCCACGCCGGCACCCGTCGCACCCGTGTCATCCGCCGTCCGGAAAGGCCCAGCGTCAGCGCGGCGACCAGGGTCGCCATGACCGGGATCTCGACCCACAGCCAGGATGGCGACAGGATCGAGAACCCGGTGAACACGGGCTGCAGCACCCACGGCGACTTCAGCGCGCCCATCGTCACCGCGCCAGGCACGACGGGCGACAGCCCGGCGGCGATCACCCGGATCTCCAGCGGCGTCAGCGCCGCGATCGCCAGCGGGCACGCGGCCAAAACCGCGACCGCGACCCGTCCGGCCCGGCCGTAGTCCGCGCGTCCCGGCTGCCCGCGAACGCCGCGGGCTGGCCCGAGAACCACCAGGCCTACCAGGCGCACGAACGTCACCCCGGCGAACCCCGCGGTCAGCGCCACCGCGGCCCCGGCCAGGGCGAGGGTCAGCCGGCCGCCGAGCGCGGTGACCCGGAACTGCTGCATGAGCGACTCCAGCAGGAACCACTCCGACACGAACCCCGCCGTCGGCGGCAGCCCGGCCAGCGTTACCGCCCCCGCCGCCAGGCCCGCGCCGCTCCACGGCGCCCGCCGGCCCGCGCCGCGCAGCGTCTCCAGGTCATCGCCGCCGGCCGCGGACTCCAGCCCTGCCGCGGCGGTGAACAGCAGGGACTTCGCCGCCGTGTGCGCCACCATCTGCAGGGTGGCCGCCAGCAGCCCGACCGCGACCAGCCGCTGGTCCCCCACCGCCGCGCCGGTCAGCGCGACGCCGAACCCGGTGATGATCAGCCCGCTGTTCTCCACGCTTGAGTAGGCGATCACGCGGGACAGCCGGTTCTGCACGGCGGCGTGCGCGATGCCGAGCAGCGCGGTGAGCCCGCCGAGCGCCAGCACGATGCCCGCCAGCCAGCCCGGCGGCCTGCCGAGCAGTCCGAGCGTGCGCCACATGCCGTAGAAGGCGACGTTCACGCACACCCCTGCCATCACGGCGCGGGCCGGGCCGGGCGCGGCCGCGTAGCCGCGCGGCATCCACACCTGGAAGGGCACCAGCCCCGCCTTGACCGCGAACCCGGCGAGCAGCAGCACCAGCGCCGTCGTCCTGGCCGCGCCGCCGGGCAGGCCGGCGAACGAGGCCAGCGCGATCGAGTGCGACCTCGCGGCGAGCAGCAGCAGCCCGGCGAGCAGCGCCGCGCCGCTCGCCTTCCCGAACGCCACGGTGATCCGCGCCGCGCCCCAGGAGGGTGCGGGGGGGCGGGCAGCCCCCCCGTGCGCGGGGGGATCCCGGGGGGCCGCCCCCCGGGGGGCAGCAGCCCCGGCCAGTATCCAGAACGCGACGGTCAGCGCCTCCCAGCCGAACAGCGCCGTGAACACGTCGGTCGCGGTCATGATCACCGCGACCGCGCCGAGCGCCAGCGCGTACCCGGCCGCCAGCATCCGCGTCGCGGCGGCGGCATGCCCGGCGGCCCAGCTCGCGAACGCGGCCGACACGGGCACCGCCGCGCCCAGCGCCATGAGCAGGAACAGGCCAGACAGCTTGTCGGCGGCCAGCCCGAGCGCCCGCTGCCCGGGAACCGGGTCGCCAAGCCACCCGGCCACGTTCAGCGTGACGGCCCGCCCGGCCAGCGCGAACCCGCCCGCGGCCGCCAGGCAGGCCGCCCCGGCCGCGCCGGC